>JBEVHL010000535.1:0-32482 GCA_040511255.1 Mycobacterium sp.
CCCACTGACTCGACCGATGACGCAACGTCTACGACGTCTGTGGCCTCCACCGGGCTGTGGTAGTCGACGCCGTTGTGCACGACGACGATCTGGTGCCAGGAGTGCGGCAGTGCGGCCTTTAGGTACCGTGCGCGCGCTTCCTCTGCGTAGATGAGAAACACGTTGTTGTTGACGTGCCCCACCGGGTCCAAATCGGTCCAACGGGGTTCGATTCGCAGGGGCGGCGGCAGACTGGTCATAGAATAATAATCTATAGGATTCTCTTGAAACGGTGCGCTGCGCTGTCTCGCATGTTTACCGTAGGTCGGAGAATATGCTCGCGAGACATTAAGTACAATAAGATAGCTGTTTCATAGGAAGGTTTCGATGAGGATCAGTCTGGAGCATGAGAGGTGCGTCGGTCACGCCCAGTGCTACGCAGTCGATCCCGGGCTTTTTCCCATCGACGACTCCGGATATTCGATTCTGCAAGACCACGTGCTCGCAACCGGTGAAGAGGAGACAGCACGTCACGGTGTCGCTGCGTGCCCGGAGTTGGCTCTCACACTCGACGAGGAGTGACGGGCACTGGCCTCGGCGGACAGACGAAGAAGCACCCGCCGCGAAGTGAGGAAGTCATGACCAAGATCGAAGAAGCCCCGCGTTTCGACCCGCGGCTGTCCGCCTTTACGCAGTCGGTGGCGGACATGGCGAACCCGCAGAAGATTTATCACGACAAGGCTGCCAATGTGCGGGCCGAACGGATCGATGGCGTGGTGCATCTCTATCGGCAAGCTGACATCGTCGCCATCAATCGCCATCCGGCTGTGCTCGGCACAGGCGGGCGAGGCGGCAGTTTCGGCCACGACGGCAAGCTGATTCCGTTGGAGATTGACGGTAGCGACCACAAGAAGTGGCGCCGCCTGCTAGATCCGATGTTCTCTCCGAAGCAGGTTGTCAGGCTGGAGGATTCGGTCCGGGGACTCGCGCGCGAGCTGATCGACAAGTTCGCGGAAGAGGGCAAGGCCGATCTCGCCGAAGACTTCAGCGTTCCGCTGCCATGTCTGACGTTCCTGCGCCTGCTGGGCGCGCCTGTGGAGGATCTCGACTTCTTCCTCGAATTCAAGGACGGGGTGATCCACCCGAAGGGTGACACCATGGAAGAGCAGGGCGAGCACATGGCGGCCGCAGGCGCCAAGCTGATGGGATACTTCAACGATTTCCTCGCGAAGCGAAGGGCGGCGCCCGAGAAGGGCGATGACGTCATTGGCGCGCTACTGACTGCGGAGGTCGATGGGGAACCACTCAACGAGTTCGACCTGCTGAACATTCTGTTCCTGTTCATGTTCGCTGGTCTCGATACGGTGACCTCGTCGATGTCATGCACGTTCGCCTGGCTGGCACAGCATCCGGACGAGCTCAAGCGCCTCGTCGATGACCCGTCGTTGATTCCGGCCGCGGTCGAGGAGATCATGCGCTACGAGTCGCCGGTGCCGTCGGGGATGCGGTACGCAGACGACGAGATCGACCTCGGCGACGGACTCGTCATTCACAAAGGCGAAGCCATGCATCCGATCTGGGCGGCGGGCAACGTCGACCCAAACGCTTACCCGGACCCACTGACCGTCGACTTCTCCCGTCGGCCGAATCACATAGTTTTCGCCAGCGGCACGCACCGGTGCCTGGGCTCCCATCTGGCCCGGCTGGAGATGCGACTCGCCGTCGAAGAGATGCTCAAGCGCATTCCGACGTTCTCGATCGCTCCTGATGAGAAGCTGATCTACGACAACGTGGCGGTGCGCAATGTCGTGTATCTGCCCATTGTCTTCGAGCCCTCTACGTCCGAGTGAGGCCGAGCGGCCGGCGCCTAAACGACGTCGCCCGCCAGGTCGAGAATCACCGCAGACAGATTCTTTCCCCATCGGTCTAGGGCGTACCCAGACGCGGGATAGCCGTTTGTGAGGAACGCGAAGCTGACGCCGGTGGTGGGATCGCAGAACGACTGCTGCAGCGGCGCCCCGCCGTGTCCGAAGGTCTGCGGCGATCCGGTCGCGGGCATCCAACCGTCCTGCCAGGACTCACCTCGCACCGTGACGAACAAACCTACGGACACCGGGTAATTGGTTCCGCCGTGTTCGACGGGTCCGTGTACGGCTTCTGTGACGTGAGCGCGCGATCCCTCCTCGACGGCTGCTCGCGACCAGACCTCAGAGTGAAGCATTCCCTGAAAGTGCAGCGCGACGTCGGCCGCCGTGGCGACGACGCTGTGCGACGGCTCGCCCCTGGCCAGCACCTCGGAGGACTCGAGGTACCACGGCCCCCACGGATCGAGCTCCTCGGCGGGGTCGCCCAATAACACCATCGCAGCAACGTCCCCTTGCTCTGTGATAGGCACGGCGAGCTGGGCGGTGAGCCCAAGCGGCTCAACGATGTTCTTGGCGAGATAACGCGGAAGTGGTTGCCCGGTAAGCGCTTCGATGATCTCCCAGATCACCCAGCCAGAAGAGGTCAGGGCGAATTGCAGACGTCCGCGCGCCTCGGGATCCTGCTGCCACCGAGACATGGCGTCGAGTCGCGCTTTGCGAGTCGCCATCCGTTTCGCGCCCAGGGGCGCATAGGCGAGGCCTGCTCGGTGCGTGGCGATGTCGTGAAGGGTGACGCCTTCGCAGAAGTTGGGAATCCAGGTCGACACAGGCAGCGTCACATCGACGTCGTACTCGTCGAGTACCTTCCAGAGTGCACCGGCGACGAACGGACGGCTCGCCGATTGAAGTCGATACCGCGTCATCGGATCTGCATCTCCGAATGTTTCGAAGGCGACGAGTTCGCCGTTGTAGCCGACTGCGACTTGAGCGCTGGGGAGGCGACCTTCCGACACTTCCAGCCTCACGCGCTCCACGAGTATGGCGAGCTTGGCCGGGGATGGCCCCTGAGCTGTCGTATCCATCTCAATCATATAACCACATAAATATTGGCCGATTGCTGCAGGTGACCTCGCGGCTGAGCCGAAGATGTCGAGCCCGAGCGTGTTTGCGAGCAGGCGCGCCCTGCGTCCCGCGCCGCCACAGGCAAGTTGGCGCCACTGCCAACGCAGGTAGCTAATAGGGCGACGGGGGTACTTTACAGCGTCAAGTTTACATGTATAGTTGGGCGAGCAGTGAAAGGACACCCATCATGGCGCTCATCGAGAATTCCGTCGGCGTACTGCCGTACCAGCTGACCGACTTCGACCAGCACTCCTACGAAGCCGAAGACTGCTTCACCCGTTTCATGCCGAAAGCGAAGTTGGACACTGCTGTTCGGACGATCGTCGCACCGTCCGGTCGCAAGGTCCTGCTGGCCAACGATCAAATCGTCACGGCGCTTGAGAACGACCTGGATCAGGCCTACGTGCCGGGGTCACTGGTGGAGATGCTCAAGGAGCGCGCCTCGGGCAACGCCACCGATGCCGAGCGCTTCTACGAGCCGATGCAGGCCGAGTATCTGAACCGGGACGCTCGGCTGCAGCAGCTCACCGAGCAACAGATTGAGCGGGCGATCATGTACCCCGGCGGCTGGGCACTGATGGCTGAGCAGTACCTCCGTGGCGTCGACCCGCTCTACGACAACATCGAAGCTTTCAACAAATGGATCAACGAGGATTGGGGCTTCAACTACAAGAACCGAATCTATGCTCCAGCGCTGATGTCGATGCGCGATCTTGGCCGCGCGTGCGAGGAGCTTGATCGCATCATCGACGCAGGAGTTCGTTTCGTGACGCTGCCCGCAGGGCCGGCATACGGGCGCTCGCCCGGAGATCCGTACTTCGACCCTTTCTGGGCGCGCATCAACGAGGCGAAGTTGGTTGTCTGCTACCACATCGCCGAGTTCTACTACCAGGACAACATCGCCTCCGACTGGGGCTGGGGTCTGGTGCCGCCCTTCCAGTTCTCGGCATGGCAGTGGCAGAACACCTACGGCGAGCGGCCCATCACGGACACGCTGTCGGCCCTCATCTTCGACAACGTCTTCGGCCGTTACCCCAACGTCAAGGTGCTCGTCAGCGAGTTCGGCGCCGAATGGGTACCGCATTTCATCCGGCATATGGACAAGAGCCGGGGCATGGCCCGCAACGGACGTTGGCTGGGTGGTCAGCTCTCGGAGCGGCCCAGCACCATCTTCAAGAAGCATGTCCGCGTCGTGCCGTATCCCGAGGACGACACCGTGGGGATGATCGAACGGCTCGGCAGTGACGAGACACTGCTGATGGGTTCGGACTGGCCGCATGCCGAAGGGCTGCGCGAACCCGCCGACTTCTACAACAAAGTAGAGGGCCTCGACGACATCAAGAAGCGAAACTTCCTGCGAGAGAACGGTATCAAGCTGACCGAGGGCATCAGCTAATTACCGGCTGACCGCTCAATTCATTTCGTTGAAACGCGCGTGGTCTCCTCGTTGGGTTTGTAATTTGACGTTGTATACGCCAGTTCTACTTCACGCTCGATGGTCGCGACCCATTCGGTCGTAGTGATCCAGCAGGGCAGACAGCGCCTGCTCGAACGATGACTTGTCCAGCAGGGCCTCCATATATTCGGCGAGTGCCTCGTCGCTCGATCGAGGCGAATGGACCTCGAAGTTCGCGCTGGTCTCGATGAGGAGCCTGCCGACGCTGAGCTGGTGCACGCCCGCGTAGGCCGTGTTCGCCTCGGCTCGGGTGAGGCCCGCTCGTTCCAACTGCCGCAAGCAGAAAGAGACGATTCTGCGAGCGTTGGGCAACATCTTGTGCGTGAGCAGAACGGTCGTCATGCCGGGCATGTTGAGCAGGGCCTGGTGGCTGTCGATCGCCGTGTCCGTGAGTAGCTGGCGCCAATCGCCAGTCTCGGGGTCTGGGAGCTCGATGCTCGCGAGGATCTCGTCGCCCACCAGGCGCACGATCTCCTCCCTGTCTTCGACGTGGTGATACAGCGCCATAGCTGAAACCCCGAGCTTGGCCGCGACTGTCCGCATGGTGAGGGCGTCGACACCCTCGGCTCTGATCAGATCTGCCGCGACACCTGCAATCAGCTCCCGCGTCAGTGGTACGCGGTCCACGGCTCGTCGCTTGGTCACCCGGCGACTATACGCGTATACCCACTCGCATAGCGGGCCTGCACTGCAGCGTGACTCCGCAGGTCCGCGTCTGCTGGTGCCGCTGCCACTCCGTCGGAAGTTGGCCCAGCACAACGAACGCCGCCACCCGTTGTCCGTGGTGCCTGTCGGTACTAGTTGGACATCCGCTCGAGCACCATCGCCATCCCTTGACCGCCCCCGACGCACATGGTCTCGACACCGATGACTGCATCGTGCCACCGCAGCGAGTTGATCAGCGTGGTTAGTATGCGCGCGCCCGTCATGCCGAACGGGTGTCCCACGGCGATGGCGCCGCCGTTGACGTTGAGTTGGTCGATGTCGATCCCGAGGCGACGCTGACTCGCCACAACCTGCGCCGCGAATGCCTCGTTGATCTCGAACTGGTCCACGTCGGCGATCGTCATCCCGGCGTGGGCGAGCGCCTGGCGCGTGGACTCGACGGGTCCTAGACCCATCACCTCGGGCGACAGGGCGGTTACGCCGGTCGAGACGATACGCGCGAGTGGTGGAATTCCCAGTCGTTCGGCCTGCTCGGCGCTCATCACCACCACTGCGGCCGCGCCGTCGTTCAGCGGGCAGGCGTTCCCCGCGGTGACCGTGCCGTCCGCCCGGAACACGGGGGCGAGCCGCGTCAGACCGTCGAGCGTGGTGCCGGGCCGTGGGCAGTCGTCAGCGATGATGATCGATCCGTCACCTCGGGTGTACGGGGTGATTTCGCGAGCCCAGAAGCCGGCCTCGATCGCATGCTCGGCTCGTTGTTGCGAGAGAGCCGCGTACGCGTCCTGATCGGCGCGGCCTACACCGTCTATCTGCGCGACGTTCTCGGCAGTCTGTCCCATGGCGATGTAGACGTCCGGCAGTTCACCGCTCGCGCGCGGGTCGGTCCATGGTTGCGTCGACTCCGTCGCGCGTGTTCTTGTGCGCTGTTGTGCTGCAGCGAATTTCGGGCTCACCCAGGGATTGGCCGACCGGTCTCGAGGGTCTGCGCCATCGGCGACTGGGGGACTGTCACTGGTACCCCGACGGGAGCGGCTCACGGTCTCGACGCCGGCGACGACAAATGCCTTCCCCTCGCCCGCCCGGATGGCGTGCATCGCCATCCGAACCGCCTGCAGGCTCGACGCGCAGTACCGGGTTACCGTGGTGCCGGGCACCGTGTCCCAGCCCATGAGCACCGCGACGACACGTGCGAGGTTGAAACCTTGCTCCCCGCCGGGTGCGCCGCAGCCGACAATCAACTCATCGATCATCTCTGGTGACAGCTGGGGGATCTGGGCCATCGCGTTGCCGACGGCAGCGACGCACAGTTCGTCGGCGCGCTCGTCGACGAGGGAGCCTTTGAACGCGCGGCCGATCGGGGTGCGGGCGGTTGCGACGATGACCGCCTCGCGTGCTGAGCCGGTCAGAAGCCTTGGCCTTTGCCGATGATATCGAGCATGATCTCGTTGGTGCCGCCGTAGATTCGCTGCACCCGGGCGTCACGCCACAGCCTGGCGATCTCGTACTCGTTGATGTAGCCGTAGCCGCCATGCAGTTGCAGGCACCGGTCGACGATGCGCCATTGCGTTTCAGTCGAGAACCACTTCGCGCCCGCTGCCTCGTCGGCGGTCAGGTCGCCGTTGTTAACGGCAGTGATGCACTTGTCGATGTAAGTCTGCATCACTTCCAGCTCGGTCTGCATTTGCGCAATGGCGTGCCGGTTGACCTGGAAGGTTCCGATCGGCTGACCGAAGGCCTTGCGGTCGTGTGCGTACAGAACGGTGAGATCGACGGCGCGGCGCGCGGCGGCAGCGGCGTGGATTCCGATGCCCAGGCGCTCGGCGGGTAGGTTCCGCATGAGGTGATAGAAGCCGCGGTTCTCTTCGCCGAGGAGGTTCTCGGCGGGTACTCGGACATTTTCGAAGAGTAGCTCGGCTGTGTCAGCCGACTTCTGGCCGATCTTGTCCAGCTTGCGGCCCCGGGTAAAGCCTTCCATACCCTCCTCTACGACGATCAGGCTCAGCCCCTTATGCGGTTTGTCCGCATCGGGGTTGGTACGGCAAGCCACGACGACGAGGTTGGAGAGCAGACCGTTCGAGATGAAGGTCTTGGCGCCGTTGATGATGAAGTCACTGCCGTCGCGTTTGGCGGAGGTTTTGATGTTGGCCAGGTCGGAGCCGGCCCCCGGCTCGGACATCGCGATGGCGGTGATCAGCTCACCCGAGACGAAGCCGGGCAGCCAGCGCTTCTTCTGCTCGTCGGTGGTGAGCTCGGCGAAATAGCCGGCGAGGATGTCATTTTGGACGCCGAGGCCGAGCCCGACACTGCCTGTGAGCCAGAACTCCTCGTTGACGATCGCGTTGTAGCGGAAGTCTTTGATGCCCATTCCGCCGTACTCTTCAGGCATTTCCCAGCCGATCAGGCCGAGCTTCCCGGCTTCGATCCACGGCTCGCGGTCGGTGTAGCCACGCTCCTCCCACTTCTCCGTGTGGGGAACGCAGTGAGTTTTGAAGAACGACCTGGCGGTCGCCCTGAAGTCGTCGTGTTCGGGCTCGAAGATGTCTCTGTGCACGATGGAATCCTCCGTTTCGAGATGACTAGCTGTTGACGTTTCCTATGCGCCGCTTGGCGCGGTGACCAATTCCCAGACGTCATTGGGTGAATCGAGCACCAAACGACCGAGCTGGTGCTGCCATGCACGCGGGGCGCCGAAGTCGGACCGCCACGCGAGTGCACGCGTGGTGAAGTGCCGAAGCCGGTGATCAAGGGTGAACCCAATGGCGCCGTGCACCTGATGGGCGTTCCGGGCGACCAGGGTGGCGGCGCGGGCGGCTTCGATCTTCGCCACCGAGACGGCGAAAAGGCCGTGCGGGCTGTCGAATCCATGCGTAACGACGATCTGGGTGGCGTAGTCGACTGCCGTCTTGGCCAGAGCGACCGAGCTGGCCGCGTCGGCGATCAGCGCCTGCACGGCCTGGAACTTGGCGATTGGTCGGCCGAACTGCTCCCGCTGCCGGGCATGCTCGCACGACAGCGTAAGTGCCCGGGCGAGTGCGCCGCACGTCTGCAGGGACCTGGCGAGTGCACCGCGGAGGCGGAACTCGTTCGCGGTGGCAATGTCCACTTCGGCGAACCACGCCCCGTCGAGTTCCGCAGCAATGTGGACCCGGCCGTGGGGCTGGCCGGCGATGTCTGGCTCGAGGGCGATGGTGAGCTGTGTCGTGGGGATCGACGCGACGAATCCGGCGCCGGCGACGACGACGGCGTCGGCTACCCCCGCCCACGGGACGTGCTCGAGAACGGCGTCCAGACGGCCCGCACGCAACGGCTGGTCGGTGACTGCCGCCGTCGATACTCCAACGGCGGCGGGCAGATCAGCGATGCCCAGCAGCCAGGACGCCAACAAATCGTGCTCTGCGATGGGGACCGGGGCGGCGTGGTAGCCGGTGCTCTCGAGCACCACCGCAAGTTCGTGAAGTCCCGCGCCGGTGCCGCCGCGCTCCTCGGGTGTGGTCAGCAGGGTCAAACCGGACCGCTCCAGCGTGCCCCACAACTCGGCGCTGAACTCGAGGTCAACGCGCTGCACGTCGAGCATCGGCTCGGTGGCGGCTACGAGGATGTCGTCGGCCAGTTCGCGGACCGCGAGCAGATCCGAGGCGGTGGCGGTCATCGCAGTCCCAGTCCGCGGGCGACGACCCCACTGAGGATCTCGTTGGTGCCCCCGCGCAGCGTGAAACCGGGTGCGTGCAGGATGCCCTCTGCCAGCAGGCGCGACGCGTCGTCGTCCGAGTGCACGTCGGGTCGCACCATTGCGGACTGGCTGGCGACATCGACCACCGCGCCTTCGTACCGCGTGCCGAGGTCCTTGATGACTGCCGCTGCGATTCCAATGGATTCGTCACGGCTGAGTGCGGCGGCAACCGATGCGGACATCTGCCGAAGAGCGGTGAGCTGGGACACCAGGTCACCGAGATCTACGGCACCCCAGTCGCTTTCGTTGTCGGCTCGAAGCGACCGTGCCAGCTCGTCGAGCAGCGGCTGGGTGGAGAGGATCCGTTCCGGACCGCTGCGTTCGTAACCCAGCTCGGAGGTGACTTGTGTCCAGCCGGCGCCGATGTCGCCAAGCGTCATGTCGTCGGGTACGAACACCTTTGATAGCGCGACCTCGTTGAAGTGGTGTGCGCCAGTGAGCAATTTGATCGGCCGGATGTGAAGGCCGGGGGAGTCGAGTGGGACGACGAACTGACTAAGGCCCTCATGGCGTTTCGTCACGTCGAGATCCGACGTGCGTGCCAGGACGACGAAGGCATGCGAGTGGTGGGCGCCAGATGTCCACACTTTGGTACCGGTGAGTTCCCAGCCGCCGTCGGTGCGTATCCCCCTGGTCTTGACGCTGGCTAGGTCCGATCCAGACTCCGGCTCGCTCATGCCGATCGCGAAATAGCATTCACCTCGTGCGATGGCGGGAAGGTAGCGTCGGCGCTGCTGCTCGTTGCCGTACTTCAGCAGCGAGGGACCCGCTTGACGGTCGGCCACCCAGTGGGCGGCGACGGGCGCCCCCGCGGCCAGAAGTTCCTCGATGACGACGAACCGCTCGACATGACTGAAACCACCGCCGCCGTACTCCTGCGGGAAGGTCATGCCGAGCCAGCCCTTGGCGCCGAGGCGTCGACTGAAGTCGGGGTCCCACGAGGAGATCCACGAATCGACGCGCGACGACCAGCCGTGCCGTGCCTGGTCTTCGCGGATGAATTGCCGCACCTCGGCGCGCAGACTGTCCGTGCCGGACGGCAGTGCGCGGAAGGGCGGCACCAGAGCGCTCATCATCGGATCCCGTCCAATCGATCATGGAGCCTGTCAAATAGCTTACTCATTAAGACGATAACTCACCCTGTCGCTGTCGCCCAAGGTGGTATGCAAAACTATATAGACGATTGAACTGATTGAACTGCGAGAGGGGTTTACCGAATGCGAGATGCTGTCATCGTGGCTGCGGTGCGCACACCCATTGGCAAACGCAACGGCGGACTTGCCGGGGTGCACGCCGTCGATTTGTCGGCCAGAGTGCTCAACGAGCTGATTGGCCGGGTCGGTTTGGACCCAGTGCTTGTCGAGGACGTGCACTGGGGAAATGTCATCAGCATCGGACAGCAATCCGGAAATGTCGGCCGCATGGCGGTGCTCGCCGCCGGCTGGCCGGAATCGGTGCCGGGGTTCACCATCGACAGACAGTGCGGGTCGTCTCAACAGGCGATTTCGACTGCCGCCGCGGCCGTGATCTCGGGGCAGGCCGACATCGCGATCGCCGGTGGGGTGGAGATGATGTCAGGAGTACCGATGGGTGCCGCCAACGTGCCCGACACCGGTGAGATGGGTGGACCCGCTGTCGACAGATACCAAGCGGCTCTGAGCGCGCCCGGGTTCAACGGCCGGTTCAATCAGGGAGTTGGTGCCGAACTCATCGCCGAACGATGGGGGCTATCCCGTGCTCAACTCGACGAGTACTCGGTGCAGTCGCACGAGCTGGCGGCGGCCGCTCAGGATGACGGGTTCTTCGTCGAGGAGACCATGACGGTGTCGACCGAAGCCGGAGAAGTGGGTACCGACGAAGGAGTACGCCGCGGGTCCACCGTGGAGAAGCTGGGCACTCTGAAGGCGCCTTTCATCGACGACGGCAAGATCACTGCGGGCAACGCATCGCAGATCTCCGACGGTGCTGCCGCTGTGCTGATCACCACGTCGGAGCGTGCGGCGCAGTTGGGCATGACCCCGATGGCCAGGGTCCACACAGCAGTCTGCGCCGGCGACGATCCGGTGAAGATGCTCACCGGTCCCATCCCGGCCACGGCGTTGGCCCTGAAAAAGGCCGGCCTGTCGATCGATGAGATCAGCCTCTTCGAGGTCAATGAGGCGTTCGCCCCGGTGCCGCTCGCATGGCAGGCCGAGACCGGCGTCGCGCGCGAAAAGCTCAACCCCCTCGGCGGTGCCATCGCGCTCGGTCATCCGTTGGGTTGCTCGGGTGCGCGGCTCGCCACCACCCTGATTCACCACATGCGTCGCACCGGTGGGCGTTACGGTCTGCAGACCATGTGCGAGGGCGGTGGCACCGCCAACGCCACCATCTACGAACTGCTGGCCTGAGTGCGCAGTTCGCCGCGACGCAGCTTCCCGCTCGGCGTCCTTGGGAGCTCGGTGACGAAGCGGATGTCGCGAGGACGTTTATAGGAGGCGATCCGGTCGGCGAGCCAGTCGGTCAGGGCGCGGGCCTCGAGGGGTTCGAGCCCGGCCGACGCGACAACGAAGGCGACGACGGCTTCGCCGGTTCGCTCGTCGGGGCGGCCCACCACCCCCGCCTCGACGACAGCCGGGTGTTCGACAAGCGCCGCCTCGACTTCCGTAGGAGCGACCTGGAAGCCGGACACCTTCAGCATGTCCTTCGCCCGGTCGACGATGTGCAGCCTGCCGTCAGGATCGACGGTGGCGACATCGCCTGTTCGGAACCAGCCGTCCACGCTGAAGTCTTCCCACTCCGAGGTACGTGTGCCCGCGTATCCGACAGCGACGCTCGGACCACGCACCTCGAGCTCACCCGTTGGTGTGAGCCGCAGCTGTGTTCCGAGGGTGGGATAGCCGGGCGAGTCCAGGCGCCAACTTTGCGGCTCTGCAACGGGATTGAAAGCCACCATCATCGCCTCGGTCATCCCGTACGAGCAGAGGAAGTGCACTCCGGTGCGTGCGGCGATTCGCTCTGCAAGTGCAACAGGTACGGCGCTACCGCCCCACATAAAGTAGCGCAGCGCGCTGAAGTCGCGGGGGCGGAGGTCTGCACGTTCGGCGAGCTGATACGCGACGGTGCCGGCTATCGGCAGGATCGTGGCACCGCCGGCACAGACGTGGTGCAGCATCTCGTCGAGGTTGAAGCGCCGGAAGAGAGTGAGCTCGGCGCCGACGGCCAGTGCGGCCGCGCACATGGTGGCGCCGAAGATATGACACAGCGGTAGTGCGATCGGAACCCGGTCATCTGCCGACAGCGCGAGATGAGTCCGCAGCTGCTCTACGCCGCCGCACAGGCTCCCGTCGGTATGGAGCACGCCCTTCGGCAGGCCCGTGGTGCCCGATGAGAACGGAATGTAGCGCAGCGCTGCAGATTCGGGCCTGGGATCGGGCGCGCGTTGGGGTGCCGCGTCCAGCAGTGTGTCGACCGGAACGCAGATCGGCAGGGTGGTTGCCAGCTCGTCGAACGCCGCGTCGTGTACCACCCCGGTCACCTCGGCGGCGGTCACCGCCTGCCGCACCTCGGCCGCAGTCCAGTACGGGTTGGGCGTGACGAACGCTGCACCCAACCGAGCCAGTGCGAACTGCGCGATGAGGTATTCGGGTCGATTGTCGACCAGCAACGCGATCCGATCGCTCGGCGAGACACCAACAGCGGCAAGCATATTGGCCGCTTGTTCCACCGTGGTGTGAAGCTCGCGGTAGGTCCACACTGAGCCTTCGAACCGAAGCGCAACCCGCGCGGGCCACTGCACAGCAGCCCGCGTCACGTAGTCCGCGTAGCTAGCGACGGCGGTGATTCCCTGCGTCGGGCACGGTTTCACCCCAGGCCATGTGGACGGTGGGCACACGGGTGTCGTCGACGCGATGTATGCGACCCTCCTGCTGCGGGTTCGGCATTTTGCCAAGTCCCCGCATGTGGCCATCGGGGGCCGGCTCACACACCCACTTCACTCCGTCGATGTCGTAGGCGATGCCGTCGTGCCAATACCCGTCCGCAGCCCGGGTGATCTCGACGTCCATGGTGTGCGCGGACGTTACCGTGCCGTCGCTATGGGCAGTGACGCCGACGTGGAAATCGCGCTGTCCGAACAGGAAATGGCCCACCTCGCAGCTGCCGTCGTCCCACAGGTTCGCCCATGAGTACCAGGTCATGTAATCGGCGTCGAGCAATGGGTCCTTCTGGCGGTACAGCTGACCGCCGGGGTACATCCAGGCCTCCTCCCAGAACAGAAAGCCTCGCGCTTGCTTGCCGAGCAGGATGCCGTCGACCAGCCATGTCTGGGTGATGTACAGCAGCGACGCGTCGCGGCCAGGGAGATACCACTGCAGCGGATTCACCGCCAGTCGGCCGGTGACGTCGATGACGCCCTCCTCGACGTAGTGAAAATCGTCCTCACTCAGCACGAGCTTCATCGGCTGGCCCTCGGCGTCGGGCGCGGACGACAATGTCGCTGTCCGCTGGTCGGTGAGCTCTGCGCGGATTGCGGAGCTGTCGACGGCCGCGCGCGGCTCCTTGCGGATCTGCAGGCCGGGCCCGCGGTCGGTCCCGGAGCTCACCACGATGAGCTTGCCCCCGAGTGAGGAGCGACCATCGTCTTCGGCTGTCCCGGGGGGAGCGATCCGGCGCATCGTGCTGTAGAGAGTGCCGTCCTCATCGCGCAGGGTTCCCCACATGTACCCGGCCTCGCGTGTGAGGCCGAGGATCGACTCGTCGTCGACGAAGTCGGCCGGGTCGAAAACCCGACCCGAGGCGAGCGCGCCGGAGTAGAACGAACCTGTTCGGTCGGTGGCTGTCAGCGTGGGAGTCGTCATCAAATGACCTTTCCGTTGAGTGGCGTCGCTGCCGTTTATGGAACGTATTAGATCGCGTTGCACGCGTGGAGATCTCGAATGTCGTCGTCGGATTTCGCGAGTATGGTCCGCAGCACTTCCTCGGTGTGGTCCCCAAGGCGCGGCGGAGCGGCATACGCGTCCACCGGTGTGTCAGAGAAGTGAATAGGGTTGGCTACCAGGTCCGTGCTGTGCCCGTCGCTCGTGGCCACGGTGCGGCGCATTTCCCGGTGCTGGATCTGGGGGTTGTCGAACACGCCTGCCATGTCGTTCACCGGGCTGACCGGGACGTCTTCCGCTTCCAGCGCAGCGATCCAGTGGTCGGCCGGTTCCGTCGCGAACATTTCGTCGAGAGTGCTGAGCACGAGGTCGCGGTTGGCGATGCGGGCCGACACCGTCGCGAAGCGCGGGTCGTCCGCCAGTTCCGGACGGCCCAGCGCCTTCGCCAACCCAGTCCACTGCCGGGCGGTCGACGCGACCACGAAGATTTCGGAGTCGGCGCATGCGAATGCCTGTGACGGAATCCCGCCGAATCCGCCGTTGCCGCGACGTGGTGCGGCCACCCCTGAGACGAAGTAGTTCTGGACGTAGTGCGACAGAGCGGCCACGCCGCAGTCCAGAAGCGCAAGATCGATGAATTGCCCTGCGTTACTGCGGGTATCGCGGTGATGAAGCGCCGCGAGGATGGCTGACGATGCATAGAGACCGGTGAGCACGTCGACCATCGAGACCCCGACCTTCATGGGCCCGGCGCCGGGCTCGCCGTCCGGCACGCCCGACACGCTCATCATTCCGCTCATGGCTTGGAAGACGCCGTCGTAACCCGCGCGCTGCGCGTAGGGACCGGTCTGACCGAACCCCGTGACGGAGCAATAAATCAGCCGCGGACTACGAACACGTAGGCTCTCGTAGTCCAGTCCGTACTTCGCCAGCACACCGCTGCGGAAGTTCTCGATCAACACGTCCGACTGCGCGGCCAACTCCGCGACAAGAGCGGCGCCCTCCGGTTTCGAGTGGTCGATCGTGACCGAGCGTTTATTGCGATTGGCGCTGAGATAGAATCCGGACATTTCGTCCTCCGGTGGCCCCAGGAACGGCGGGCCGTATTGCCGCGCGTCGTCGCCCGAGCCGGGCCTCTCCACCTTGATGACCTCTGCGCCCATGTCGGCGAGCAACTGAGACGCCAACGGAGCGGCAAGGATTCGGCTCAAATCCAGAACACGAACTCCGTGCAGTGGACCCGTCACGCCGGCCTCTTGGCTTCCCGTGGCAAGCCGAGGACGCGTTCACTGATGATGTTCTTCTGGATCTCACTGGTGCCTGCATAGATCGTCTCCGCGCGAGCACGAATAAAGGTGCGCCGGATTGCCTCGGAAGCGGCGTCGGGGCCCGTCGTCCACTCGGTACCGAGCAGCGCGTCCTGGCCGAGCACATCCATGGCGACCTCAGCGAAATGCTGGTGCCACTTGGCCCAGTAGTACTTTCCGATGGACGCCTCGGGACCGAACTCCCCGTCACGTAACGCCGCCGACAGAGATCGAAGGTTGTTGTATGCCATGATCTGCAGACCTATGTAGGAATCCACCAACTCGTGCCGGACGATCGGATCCGCTAGCGCGCCGCGGTGTCGCGCGAGCTCGAGTACCTGGTTCATCTCGCGGCGGAAAGAGAACTGGTAATTGAGCACGGACGTCGCGCGCTCGTGCCCCAGTGTGGTCATGGCCGCAGCCCATCCGTTGCCCTCGGCGCCGAGCACATTGTCCGCCGAGGTGCGAGCGCCGTCGAAAAAGACCTCGTTGAAACCGCTGTCGCCAAGCATGGTTCGGATCGGGACAACGGTGACGCCGGGCTGGTCCAGCGGGATGAGCATGTAGGACAGCCCCGCGTGGCGCGACGAACCGATTTCGGTCCGGACGATGGCGAAGATCCAATCAGCGTGGTGCGCAAACGTGGTCCAGATCTTCTGCCCGTTGATGACCCACTCGTCACCATCGCGCACCGCCCGGGTCGAGATGTTGGCCAGGTCAGAGCCAGCCCCCGGTTCTGAATACCCTTGGCACCAGACGATTTCAGCCCTCGCCATCGGCGGTAGCAGACGTTGTTTCTGCTCAGGTGTGCCGTGTGACAGCGCGGTGGGCGCCATCAGCGTCTCGCCGTGAAACGCCGCGCGAGGTGGGGCCTGCGCCTGCGCGCATTCCATCGCGAAGATGATCTCCTGCGTCGTCGACGCCGACCGCCCACCATATTCGGTAGGCCACGACAGGCCCAGCCAATTGCCCTCGCCAAGTTCACGTTCCCACGCGCGTCGCAGTTCCCAGTTGTCGTCGTCGTCCGGTCCGCCGCGGTCGGCCGTGCCGACGAAGTCGCCGGTCAGGTGCTCGCCGAGCCAGGTGCGTACCTCGTCGCGAAAGTCGCGATCGGTAGCCGACAGTGGTAGTGAGGCGAAGCTGTCCGAAAACGACGACATGACGTGAATAGTACAATGAGTTATCTAATTAAACGAGCCTTTGGCGTTGCCATTGCCGGGACCGTCTACGTGAGGTTGATGCTCAAGTGCGTGGGCGCCGCTTAAGCAGTCTCGGGCCCAGGCGCTGGGTGGACCGATGCCGGCAGCTGCTGTCCATCACCTCGTCCGTCTGTCGAAACTGATCTCGAATGACAGTTCGCCGGCGAGCGACTCAGGAGGGTGCGCGACGAGCCGGGTATGCCGTACAGTGCAATGAGTTAACTGATTGTCGAGTACCGAGGGGGCCTGGCGTGGATGACCTGCAATGGTCCGTCGACGAGGGCATCGGCACTATTCGACTGAACCGCCCCGACGCGCGCAATGCGTTTACCTTCGCCATGATTCAGGAGTGGGCGCGGCTGCTCCGGAACGCAAGGCATGACGACGGCGTGCGCGTGGTCGTGCTCACGGGCGCCGGAGACAAGGCTTTCTGCTCCGGAGTGGACCTCTCCTCGATCTCGAATTCGAATCCGGATCTCACCCCGCTGCAGCGCAAGAGCCAATTGCACGACGAGATCCACCAGGTCTCGCACGCGTTGGCAGACCTGGACAAACCGGTCATCGCGTGCATCAACGGCGTTGCCGTGGGCGCCGGCCTCGACATGGCGTTGATGTGTGACCTGCGGATCATGTCGACGACGGCGCGGGTGTCCGAGGGCTACGTCAAGGTGGGGCTCACGCCCGGTGACGGCGGCGCCTACTACCTACCTCGCATCGTCGGCACGTCCAAAGCTCTGGAACTGTTGCTCACCGGGGATTTCATCGACGCCGAGGAAGCGCACCGTATCGGTCTGGTCAACAGGCTGGCGAGTCCGGAGTCGCTCGCCGAAGAGACGCGGGCGTTTGCGCGGTCGATCGCGCAGCACGCCCCGGTGACGGTGCGGATGATCAAGCGCGCCACCTATCAATCCGCCGAAGTCGATAGGCGTACCGCGCTGGACCTGATCTCGTCGCACTTCGCAGTGGTTGCCGCGACAGAGGACGCGGCGGAGGCGCTGGCGGCGATGAAGGAGAAGCGCACGCCGGAATACGTGGGCAGATGAGGAGCGAGATGAGCACCGACGGTGGCGGTACGGATGTATGCGCAGAAGTGTTTGATGCCTGGATCAACCTGCCGTATCTTCCGGGCGAGGTGACTCCGGACCCATCCGTCGTCGCGCGTTTCAAACGAGGCAACAGCGCATACGAGGGCGGGGAGACTATTTCCGACGTCATCGCCGAGATGGACCGTTTGGAGATCGCGGGTGGTGTGCTGTCCAAGGCGCCGCGTGACATCACGCCGCCGTTCGTGCATGGAACAAAGTCCGGCGAGCAGGTGCTCCACGATACCTGCGAGCGACTGGCCAAGATCCAGGCGGACTACCCCGGAAGGTTTGTCACCAGCGTCGGAATCGATCCGCGGCTGGGGTACGAAGCCGCCAAGCACGTGCGAATCGCGGTGCGCCAGTATGGGATCAAGTGCGTACGCATCATCCCGATGTTCACCGGCATCGCGATCGACGACAAGCTCGCCTATCCGCTGTACACCGCGGCGTGCGACGAGGACGTCGTCGTATCGATCAACGTCGGAGTACCAGGGCCGATGAAACCGGCGAAACTGCAGCGCACCATCCTGATCGACGAGGTGGCGCTCGCGTTCCCCGAGCTGAAAATCGTGATGAGCCACCTGGGTGACCCGTGGATATCCGAAACCATCGCGATGCTGCTCAAGCACCCCAATGTGTACGCGATGACGGCCGGCTGGGCGCCGAAGTACGTCTCGGAGGACATCATCAGATTCGCCGAGCGCCGCAACCCGCGCAAGCTGATGTGGGCGTCGGACTATCCGATCCTGCCGTTCGACCGCACGATCACCGAGGGTCGGGCGCTGCCGCTCACCGGCGACTCGCAGACCGGTTACCTCGGGGCAAACGCTCGCGCGGTCTTCGGCCCGCCGCGTTAGGAACAGAAGGGAATTCATTCGTGGGTCTACACGACGGACGAGTCGTCATCGTCACCGGCGCGGCCGGGGGCATCGGGCGTGAACACGCGCTCGAGTTCGCCCGGCAGGGCGCCAAGGTGGTCGTCAACGACCTCGGCCCCGCTGGCGACGTGGTCGAGGAGATCAAGTCCGCAGGGGGCGAAGCCGTTGCCAACGGCGACGACATCTCCGATTGGGACGGTGCGGGGCGCCTTGTGCAGACAGCGCTCGATACCTTCGGCGACCTGCACGTTCTGGTCAACAACGCCGGAATCCTGCGCGACAAGATGTTCGTGAATATGGACATCGACATGTGGGACGCCGTCATCAAGGTGCACCTACGCGGAACGTTCGCGCCGACCAAGCACGCAGTGGCGTACTGGCGCGAGCAACACAAGGCGGGTACCCCGGTCGACCACCCGCGCATCGTGAACACGTCGTCACCATCGGGCCTGTACGGCAATGTCGGCCAATCCAACTACGGCGCGGCGAAGGCTGCGATCGCCTCGCTCACCATCATCCTCTCGGATGAGTTGGCGCGATTGGGCATCACCGTGAATGCCATCGCGCCCAGTGCCCTGACGCAGATGACCGAGGGTCTCGACGCCTACGTCGCCGCGATGGCAGAAATCAAGGAGCGCACCGGGTTCGACGCGGGTTCACCCGCCAACATCTCCCCGATCGTGGTCTGGCTGGCCTCTCCGGAGGCAGCCGCGGTCACCGGCCGGGTGTTCAACGTCAAGGCCGGTGCCATCTCGGTCGCCGAGGGGTGGGTGGCCGGTCCTGGTGTGAGTCGCGACGCGCGCTGGGAACCAGCCGAGCTCGGCGAGGTCATCCCCGGACTGCTCGCCCAAGCCAGGCCGAACTCGAACGGGTCGGGCAGGCCGCGTGTCTGAGGCGGTCGACGGTATTCGCGTCGAGTATGCGGATCGGATCGGCACGGTCTGGCTGGACCGGCCCGGTCGAGGCAACGCCTTCACGTCGGCGATGCAGGTTCAGCTGCACGTCGCGCTACAAGCACTCGACGAGGACGAGGATGTCCGCGCCATCGTCGTGACGGGCACTGGCAAGCTGTTCTCCGCCGGTGCCGACATGGAGCCGGGCGGCTCGAGCTTCGCCTTCGACGAAGAACAGCAGCGGCGTGCGCGTGAGGTCATGCGCACCAGACCCCGGCCGTGGCGGATGCGCACACCTATCATCGCAGCGCTGAACGGGTCCGCCGTCGGCATCGGCCTGACCCTCCCGATGCAGTGGGACATCCGCATCGTCAACGCCGATGCCAAATACGGCTTCGTATTCACCCGCCGTGGACTGATCCCCGAACAGAACGCACTGTGGCTGTTGCCGAAGCTGGTCGGCGCGGGCACGGCCCTGGAGCTTCTGCTGACCGGCCGTATTTTCAGCGGACTTGAGGCGCAGCACCTTGGTTTGGCCACCGAAGCGGTGCCAGGTGATCGAGTGTTGGCCCGCGCCAACGAGATCGCGCGCGATATCGCCGACAACACCGCGCCCGCATCGGTGGGGATCACGAAAGAGCTCTTCTACGACATGCTTCAGATCACCGACCGGGAGTCGGCCTTCCATCGCGAGTGGGAGGTGTTCCGCTGGATGGGCCGCCAGGAAGATTGTGCGGAGGGCGGCAAGTCGTTCCTCGAAAAGCGGCCGCCGGAGTTCGCGTCCGCAAAGCATGCGCAGGTGCCCGCGATTGCCGGTGGGTGGGAGAACGCCAGTGAGTGAGGCGGTGTTCTACGACGTCGACGACGACGGTGCTGCTCTCGTCACGCTGAGTAGGCCCCACCGGCGCAACATGTGGACCGCACAGATGGAGACCGAGTTCTACGAAGCGCTCGACCGTGGTGCCGCCGACGGCCGGGTGCGGGCAATCGTCGTCACGGGTGCGGATGATTCTTTCGTGCCCGGGCTCGATCCCGCTGTCCTGAGCGAGCTTTCAAGTGGTGGAAAGTACGCACAGAACCGGCGGCCGCAGACATACGCGACGACGATCCCCAAACCGATCATTGGAGCCATCAACGGGTCCTGTGCGGGCATCGGACTGGCCCAGGCACTGAACTTCGACTACCGATTCGCCGTTACCGGGGCCAAGTTCAGCACCGCGTTCGCGAAGCGGGGATTGCCCGCCGAGGACGCGACGGCGTGGATGCTGGTCCGGCTGGCAGGGCCCGCGCACGCGTTCGAGCTCCTGGCCTCGGGCCGGGTGTTCCTTGCCGAAGAGGCATTGAAACTCGGTGTGGTACAGAAGATCTCCGAGCCCGGAGAAGTTGTCGCCGACGCTATGGCATTTGCGCACCAGCTGGCCTCCAACGTGTCACCGGTGGCGATGGCGATGATCAAGTCTCAGGTGTGGCGGGACAGCGAATCCACTATGGAAGCGGCTAGGGTCCGCGCCCAATACCTGCTGACCCTCGCAAAGGCACAAGCCGACTTCGCCGAGGGCGTCGCCAGCCTCACCGAGAAGCGCCCCCCGGCTTTCGAGCCGTACTCACCGCTGAACATTTAGGGTTGACGTGGAAATCGATATCGCCCCCGCGCACGGGGAATTTCGTAACGAGGTTCGGGACTGGCTGGCCGAGCACCTTGTCGGCGAATTCGCGGCGCATCGCGGAGTTGGCAGTCCGACCGACGACACTGCCTGGGATATCCGGGTGGCGTGGGAACGCGAACTGTCACAAGGTGGTTGGCTTGGCCTTACCTGGCCGGTCGAGTACGGAGGGCGCGGCCTCGGACTCGCCGAGGAGATTGTCTTCGAGTATGAGTACGCCCGTGCCGCCGCACCCGCGCGGGTGAACACGCAGGCATTCGAGCTGCTCGGACCCACGCTGCTGGCATTCGGTACAGATGCGCAGAAGGCTCGGTTTTTACCGCGGATCCTCGCGGTCGAGGAGATGTGGGGTCAGGGGTTCAGCGAGCCGGGTGCCGGCTCCGATCTTGCGGCGGTCCGCACGAAGGCCGTCGCGGACGGCGACGAATGGCGGATCGACGGACAGAAGATCTGGACCACCTTTGGTCAGCACGCCGACTGGTTGTACGTGTTGTGCCGCACCGATCCTGATGTCTCGCTGCGGCATCGCGGATTGAGCCTGCTCCTGGTCGACGTCGATCAGCCGAACGTCGAGGTTCGGCCCATCGAGAACCTGGCGCGCTCCAGCGAGTTCAGCGAGTGTTTCTTCACCGATGCACGTGCAAGCGCCGACATGGTGGTCGGTGGGGTGGGCAACGGCTGGCGCGTTGTGATGGCAACGTTGGGGATGGAGCGCGGGAGCGCGCTCATGCCGATGCAACTGGCCATGCAGCGCGAAGTCGACGACCTCATCGACAATGCGAAGAGGTCCGGTGCCGTGGACGACCCGTGGCTCCGGCAACGGCTCGTCGACGCCTACATCGGCGTGAGCGTGATGCGTTCGGCAAATCTGCGCGTCGTAGCAGATCTACTCGACGGCCACGCGACCGAGCCTGGAGCCGCCACTGCGGCGACCGCGGCGTGCGGAAAGCTGTTCGCCTCTGTCCATCATCAGCTCATGGGCGAACTCGCGATGGACGTGTACGGACAACGCGCGCTTTATACCGACGCCTCGGATTCGGCAGCGGAAGCACGCAAACTGTTTCTGTTGTCCCGCGCCGAAACCATCTACGGCGGAACGTCGGAGATTCAGCGGAACATTCTCGCGGAGCGAGTCCTGGGACTGCCCCGCGTATGAACCCTCACAACGATTGGCAGGTTGACTCATGGCGTTGATCACCACCGCGGAACAGGAAGAACTGCGATCCGTTATTCGCGACTTCCTGAAGCGCTACTCGACTGAGGCAGACCTCCGCAAGCAGATCGACCACGATCCGGGCTATGACACGCAGGCTTGGCGAACCGCTGCCGAGCAGATCGGGATGCAGGCACTGGCCATCCCCGAAGAACTCGGGGGAGCCGGTGTCGGATTCGACGAACTCGCGGTCGTCATGGAAGAGACCGGTCGATTCCTGTTCACCGGTCCGGTCCTGCCGAGTGTCGTGCTGGGCGCTACCCTCCTACTGCGCTCAGGGGACGAGCAGGCATGCAAACGTCACCTGCCGGGGATCGCCGACGGGTCGGTGGTGGCCACCGTTGCCGTCAGTGAAGACCAGGCGCTGTGGGCTGAATCCGATGTCACCGTCATCGCAACCGATGAAGATTCCGGCTGGTTTCTGGACGGGACAAAGGGTTTCGTCCTCAGCGGTGCCGAAGCCGGATTGATTTTGGTGGCTGCCCGGGCGCCACGCGGTGTGTCGCTGTTCGCCGTCGAGGCCGGTGCGGAGGGCTTGTCGGTCGAGCAACAGCCAGTCATGGACCTGACGCGGCGCCTGGCCGCCGTGTCGTTCGAGCGTTGCCCCGCAGTACTTGTCGGCGAGGAGGGTGCCGGTTGGGCGACGATCGAGGCGACGTTCAACACTGCCATTGTCGCGCTGGCGTGTGAGCAGGTGGGTGGGGCAGCGGCCGTGCTCGACGCAACGGTGGACTATTTGAAGGTGCGCGAGCAATTCGACCGCCCCATCGGATCCTTCCAGGCTATCAAGCACCGCTGCGCGGACATGCTTGTCGAACTGGAATCGGCCCGATCGGCGGCGGCATATGCGAGTGCCGCCGTGGCCGCCGGAGCAGACGACGCCGCACTGGCGGCGTCGATTGCGAAGGTTTACTGCTCGCAAGCGTTCTATCACATTGCGGCGGAAAGCATTCAGATGCACGGCGGCATCGGTTTCACCTGGGAACACCCCGCTCATCTATTTTTCAAGCGCGCAAAGTCATCCGAGGTGCTCTTCGGCAATCCGTCGGCGCATCGGGAGCGAATCGCCCGACTGATCGGCATGAAGTGACGCGGGCGACGCCACGGTGACCGATCAGCTTCCGGTGCCGGCCGGCACCCGAGGCGTCCTGTCGGGCCTTCGAGTACTCGACTTCGGGAAGCACGTGGCGGGTCCGTGGTGCGCGGCACTACTGGCCGACCTCGGCGCCGATGTCATCCGCGTCGAGAGGCCCGGCGGTGGCGACGACCGTTACATCGCACCTGTTGCCGAAGACGGCTCGGGGGCAATGTATCTCGTGTGTAATAGAGGCAAGCGTGCGATCACACTCGCTGCTCATCGGCCGGAGGCAGTCGAGATCGTCGACGCACTGGTGAGCACTGCTGACGTAGTCATCGCCAACCTCCCTGCGGAGACCAGGAATCGGATGGGCCTCGCGTGGGAAACGGTCCATGCGCGCAATCCGAGGGTCGTTTTGGTGACCGCGACGGCGTTCGGCGACGACGGTCCATACGCCGAACGGATCGGCTTCGACGGCACCATTCAGGCGATGAGCGGTGCGATCGCGTTGTCGGGGGAGCCGGGCGCACCGACTCGATGCTGGGTACCCTACGTTGACTTCTCCACCGGCAGCTTCCTGGCGATGGGTGTCCTCGCCGCACTGCTCGCGAGATCGCAGACGGGACGCGGCCAGGTCGTAGACGGTTCGCTGCTGAACACCGGCTTGCTGATGGGCAACCGGGAAACCGTGGAATCGCAGGTGTTGGGGATAAATCGCCAGCCGACGGGAAACAGGGGGCAGACCTCGGGTCCGTTCGACGTGTACGAAACGAGCGACGGCTTCGTCATGGCCTCCGTGGTCGGGGACCGACAGTTCGATCGCTGGTGCTCGTTGGTCGGGCGCCTCGACCTGCGTGCGGACGAGCGATTCGCGAATGACACCCTGCGCGGCAAACACGGGCGCGAGCTGTCCGCGGTGTTCGCGCAATGGTGTGCGGTCCGCCCGACCCGGACCGTCATCGACGATCTCGCCGACGCGGGTATTGCGGCGGGCCCGGTGTTGCGGCCGGCGGACGTGCTCGACGATCCGCAGGTCAAGTTCACCGGCCACCTCGTCGACGTGCCGTATCCAGGGTTGCCGCGTTCTGCGCCGATAGCAGATTTCCCCGTCTCGCTGTCCGAGACATCCGCTCATATCCGCGGTCCTGCACCAACGCTAGGCGCTGATACCTTCGATGTCCTGTCCGATCTGGGGTTTTCGCGTGAGCGCATCGAGAGCTGGCGCAACTCGGGTCTCGTCTGACCGGCGCTGCTTTGGCGCCTCGCCCGCTGGTGAGCGACCAAGTCGGGAAAGGGTTGCGGCGCAACGACATTGGCGCCACCGTAGGAGCATCGAGTGCTCCGTGGTCAATAGCACCGTTCGTGGTCTGGTCGCCCGGTCCAGCAGCGTGGCTGGCCGGCTACCGCAATTGCGACATTACACTGTAAGGTGATGGCGATCACCATGGCGACTGACGTACGCGGAGGAACATGAACGTCAAATCTGATAACGAAGCGGACGCTGACCGGTTCTTCGAACCTGCGATCGAAACGGCGAGCCGCGAAGAGCTGACGGCGCTGCAGGAGAAGCGAATCCTCGAGTTGGTGCCGTACGCGTGGGAACGATCGGCGTTCTATCGCGAGTTGTGGACGAACGCGGGCTTCGACCCCGCGTCGGTGCGCTCGATCGCGGACTTCGTCGAGAAGGTGCCGACGTTTTCAAAGGATGATCTGCGGGCGTACCGTATCCGCACCGGCGACCCGTTCGCCGGTCTGTTGTGTGTGGACCGCAGTGAGCTCACGTCGATTACATCGACATCGGGCAGCACCGGCGCCCCCGAGCCGATCCCCGAGATCTGGGATGTGGCACCACCATTACCGGCGATCTCGGCACGTGATCTGTGGTGCCTGGGCCTACGTCCTGGTGATCGGGTCTTAGCGCCTTCGGGTACGTTCCGCAACTACTACGATCCCCTCTGGGAGGCGCTCGGAGTGGTACCGGTCTTCGTCGATGGCTGGATCGGTCAGGGCGAACAGCTGCTCAAGGCGATCAAGAAATACGACGTCAGATATCTGCAACTGTTCCTTCCGACGGTCCTCGAGTGGGAGAAGCTCGAGGGCAGATACGACATGCGGGACATGCTTGCCTCGTTGAAAGGCGCGTCATTCGCGGGCATGCCGCTCGGCAAGGCGTTGGGGGCGAAGGTGCGTGACGACTGGGGGCTCAACCTCTTCACCTACACGAGTGCGGGGGACACCGGTACCGCCTGGGAGGGCGTCGAGCACGACGGCTACCACCTCTGGGAGGACACCATCTTTGCGGAGACGTTGGATCCCTTGAGTGGCAGGCCTGTCGGCGACGGCCAACTCGGCGAGCTCATCTCCACCGACCTCGACAACGATGCCGCGCCGTACATCCGGTTTCGGACTGGCGACTTGGTTCGGGTCAACCGCAACGCCACCCCGAGTGGTCGAACGCATGCCCGGATGTGGATCGTCGGCCGTACGGGCGACGAGATGTCGGTAGCGGGCAGGGCCGTGCTGCTGTCCGATGTGTGGGAGCACGTGGAGGCGATCCCGGAGTTCTCCGACGCGATGTTCCAGGTGGTCTACGACGGACCGTCGCCCTCGCTTCGCATCCGGTTGGGCTACGCGCCAGAGCGCGCAACGGATCTGGATGAACTACACGCGAGGGCCAGCAGTGTCCTGGAGGCTGGCCTCGGCGTCCCCATCGAGGCGGAGCTCATCGATGCCGACGCACTCCTCGCGACCAGCAAGAGCGTAGCGAAGTTCGCCCGGAAGGTGAAGGCATGAGAGATCAGCGTGTAGCGAATCGAGATCGGGTATGAGCAGAGCAACCATGATGGCGCGAAGCGCGGAGGCACCGCGGGCGCCGATCTACGGCATCGGCCGGTACGAGATTGGGTCCGAGCAGTTCGACTTCGAGGTGGGGTGGCCAGAATTTGAGCGGGACACGGCCTGGGCCGAGACGCGATTGACCGCTGCCGGCCTGGGTCCCGGTGACGCTGTTCTGATCACGGCATTGGCGTGCGAGGGTCCTTGGTTTGGGCCGGTCGTGCGGGCGCTCAGGTCGTTGCGGGTTGTTTACCTACCCGCGGAGGTTTACGCCTTCGATGCGGGACGCTCGGCAGCGTTGCTGCAGCAGTTCGACATCAAGGCGGTCATCGGACTGGGCGCCGACACCGTGGACGGATGGGTCGAGAAAGACATGACGGCGAAGGACCTGCTGAGGGGTGTCCAGTCAGTCTGGGCGCGACCGGCTGCCCTGCCGAAGCTGGCCGGTGTGGAGGCAAACCTTGCGCCAGTCCTGTCGATCGGACCCGCGTTGGCGATGGGTATACCAGGCGAGCTGGACGCCGAGGTGAACCGTGCGGAGTGGCGGGTCGACGCCGAGGACGGCGTGCTTCAAGTGTCGAACTTGAAGAGCCGCGCGGCAACGTTCGAGCGGACGCCGACCGGGGTCCGTGGCACAGTGACTGAGCGCGACGGCAGGCTTCTCATCGGCTTGACCCCATGACGTCGGCACCTTGACCGGGGAGTGCTCCGTTACCATCTGACCTGTCGCCCCTGGGAGGATCGGAGCCTGCAATAGCCGAGAAGAGTCGATCGACGGCGCCCCGCGCAGTTGCTCGCAACAAACCGCCGGCGTTGACCGAAGAGCAGATTGTGGAGGCTGCACTTGCAGTCATTCATGACGAAGGTCTCGACGCGTTGTCGATGCGCCGACTCTCGCGAGAGCTTGGGCGATCGGCGATGGCTGCCTACTGGTACGTCTCCGACAAGCGGGAATTGCTTGACCTGGTCGCGGGCAAGCTGTTGTCGCGAGTGGAAATTCCAGCTCCGGATTCTGGCTCGTGGGACGTAAGGTTGCGGGCCGTCATCGACGGCATCGATGCGCAGCTTCACAGTCACCCCGGCATCGCCGCTGTCCTACTGCAGCGAATGCAGAGCACCGACCGGCGGTTGATGAATGGCGTATTCGGTATTTTGTCCAGCGCCGGTTTCGATGGACCGAAGGTGTTTCTGTCGTACGCGATGATTCACACCTACCTGTTCGGTAGATATCAAGTCATGGAGTTCACTCCGGACCTCGATATCGACAAGGTGCCCGACCTCGAGGACACGATCGCGCAGCTGCGCCCCCACCTCGCGGACCTGCATGGTCGCGACTTCTTCAGCTACGGTGTCGACACCATCATCGAGGGCCTACGGGTGCAATTGTCGGCGCAAAACCCTAAGCCGCAGCGCAAACCGCGAACGGTACGGCCAAAGAAGTAGCCGCACAAAGCTTCTGCCCTTCCGGCCACCCGCCACTGTACGTTGTATAGTCATTAAGTCCGGACTCGGCGTCAGGGAGGAAGCAAGTGAGCGGCACAGAGGAATCCGAACTGCTGTCGTGGGTTGGCACGGACCTTCAGGCCATGCCGCGCAGCGAGGGCGGGGTTGCCCTCTGCGGGGCTTGCCTGCCCAAGGAGCGCTGCCGTCTGGGTATCACCGAAGAGAAGCTGCTTGCCGACGATGTCTTGGTGTCCAATCTGACGTGTCCGCCCGATCATGAAGGTGGCCCGAGCGTTGCCCACGGTGGTTGGACTGCTTCCGTCATGGACGAGATGCTCGGCCACGTCCCACTCGCTCATAACCAACTGAGCGTCACGGCAACAATCACCGTTGATTTCAAGAAACCGGTCCCGATCGAGCGACCACTCCAAGTACGGGCGTGGATCGATCGGATTGAGGGTCGAAAGTGGTTCATCACAGGCGAACTCGTGTTGCTCTCAAGTGAAGCCGTACTCGCGACAGCCACCGGTTTGTGGATTGCGCGCGACGTGTCGCACTTCTCGCAGCACCAAGCGTGGCTTGCGGAACAGGATGCCTCGGCAGCGCAGTCGAGCTGACGCGCACCCCGCCGAGTCTGGTTGTCACCATTATTCCATCGCGCACCACTGCCGGGCGACCAGTCTATGCATATGGGGGGTTGCAGGCGTCGTCGAGCACTATGAGCGACGGATTGATGGCATACCGGCTCTGGTCACCGCCCGCAGCACGGGCTTCAGCCAACGCGGTCGTCGCGATGGCGAGCAGCTCTTCGATGACATCAAAGGGGGGGTGAGAGGTCAGCGGGCTCAGCGGGGTGACCACAACCCCGATGCTGACCGTCAGCCCCGACGCGGTTTTCACTGCGTGATGTAGGCGTCCGCACAAGGGCGACGGATCGGCACGTGTGAAGAGGTCGGCGATGAAGAACTCGGCGTCACCGGGGTGGGCGATCAGCGCATCGCGCCGCACAGTGTTGCGCACACATTGGGCCATGGCGACCCGGGCTTGATCCGCCGCTGCGTTACCTCGCGCGTTGGTAAGCAGCGAGAAGCTGTCGATGCTGACCACGAACACTGCGAGATGACGGTCATCTAATCGGTTGCGGGCACCGAGCAATGTCCCGACCTGGTGATTAAAACCTTCGCGAGTCGGCAGCCCCGTCAACGGTTCGAGGTTCTCGTGTACGAGGTCCGGGTTGATCAGCCGCAAAACGAACCGGCTGGCGACCGCGACGCACCCATTGAGCAAGCCGATAGCCAGGACGGACCCGACTGCTAGTGGACCGTTGATCGCCAGCAGATTGACCATCAACACGATTCGCGTGGTGGCGGCGATCAGCCACGTCAGCGCGAGAAGCCGCACGGAGTGGAACAACCCTACATACCCGGTCAGGACAGTGAACGCGGTAACACCCCCCAGCAAGCCGACCATCGGATCGCTCGCGAGGAGGCAGGCCACTGCAATGCCGACCGCACCAACCACCGAACATGCCTGGGACACGGTGCGGCTGGGCCACCCACTGCGCAGCCAACGCGAACCCATCATCACCGAGGTGACGGTCACGCCAATGGCCGCACTTCGGTGCGGAAAATCCGGCGCTACAACGGGACTGAACGCGAACACGGTGGGAATGGCGCCGAAAGCGATGATGAGCGAGGCGATCACCCGGCACGTTGCACGCTGCATGCCCTGAGCGGCCAGCTGAGCAGTCAGCCAGTAATAGGAGTCATCGAATTGAGCCCGCGGAAACTGCATCCAACCAATCCCCCCTCACCCTGATAGGACCTAGGACATCGCCCACCGCTGCGAATCCCGGGACAATCCGTTACAGCCTGAGGCCTCCCGCCCCTGACGCGGCTGACCCCGCCCACCCCTAGATCGGCACTTACCCCCCTCATTCGGGCAGTCATGGATGTCGACCAAGTCAGTCTATAGATAGATGATTAATCGATATGGCCACCAAATCCTGGCGCTGCGCGAAACACCTCGTAAACCCTCGACAAAAGGGCGCCTAGATCCCCAGTCGATCGAGCAGCCGCTCATGCGAGAGCGCAGGTCCGCCGAAGAGCAGACTGCCAGACAGAGCACGGAGGATCAGGGGGTTGATCCTCGAGTCGTCGTCACACATCTCGGCGACAGCTGCAGTCACCGCGACTGCGGCACTTGAGCACCCGATGTGGGCGGCCGCAGCGGCCTCGGGTGACGGCTCGGTCAATGCGCGGTGCCACACGGCGTGGGCCCCGGCATGCGCCAGTACGACTTCGGCCAGCCGGTGGTCGTCACGGTCGGCGGTGCTGCGGAGCACGGCGATCGCCGCTTCTGTTACCCCCACCTGTTCGGCTGCCAGCGCCGTGGTTGCGCGGTCGATGAGCGTCGACATGAGCCGACCACCGCTGCCTTCCACCCCCAGCAGTGTTCCGGGTGTGTTGTCGAAGGTGATTCCGAACAGCGGTCGGGTCGGATCGACGACGTCGTGGGCGGTGACGTCCAGGCCGGCGCTTCCGGCGTCGACGGCAAACAACGAGGGGCCGGCTGTCGAGCGCGCGATGACGAAGACGACGTCGGCGGTATCGGCACCGGGCACGTAGTGCTTCCGGCCGCTGATCGTCCATCCGTCGTCGGCCAATTCGGCACGAGTCTTGACGAGGACGGGGTCCCACGACCCGGTCTCCTCGGCGGCGGCCAGAGTGGCGTTCAGTTCATCGCCCTGGATGCGGTCGGCATAGGCGGTCGCAGTGTCGTCACGGCGCACTGCCGAAACCGCCTGCCAGGCAAGCGCTTTGGTGGCGAAGAAGTTCGAATCGGCGAGGCTGTGCCCGTATGCGCGCATCGCGGCGCCTAAGCCCACTGCACCCTCCTTTGCCACCAGAGTGGGCCAGTCCGACTCCGGTGGGTACTCGACGCCGTCGATGTGGGCTCTGAAGTAACCGTCACTCACAGCGCGCACGGCCTTGCGGGCTGCGTAGGCATGCTTGCCGAAATGGGCGGGGTCGGTCGCCAATTGGAGGAACTGCCCGCGTAACGGGTTGCCGGTGTCGGCGATGAGCTTGGGGCCGAGCACCGTGGCCACGAAGCCGGACGCGACCGAACGAGCCTGCGAATGCAGTGCCGCACCGATCGAATCGTCGATGTCGCCGCGCGTGCCGATCAGGTCGGCCGCGTCGACGCGGACGAGCAGTTCGCTCAGATCCCGGCGCAGCGCGCGGTCGTCCCATGTCCACGTCGAGCGCATCAACGCCGACAGCATGTCAGCCGTCAGCAGCGTGTCGACGTCACGGATATCGGACTGGGTGGTGTCGATCGGCATGGGTGAATACCTTCCGTCGTCGTGGACCAACGTGACTGATGTTGGACGTGTCTCAACATTACAGTGTATAGTCGGACGAGACACGAGGCCCCACCGCGATGCGTTTGATCGCGGACCCACGTACACCAGCCAGAAGGAGTGGTCAGCAATGACTTCGACAATCACCTCAACGGTGGATCCAACCGTTGAACGAGAGAAGATCTGGGCGCACTCGGGTGATTCCCACGCGATGGAGCCCGAGGATCTGTGGACCTCCCGCCTGCCCAAACACCTGGCCGATCGGGCTCCGAGGTCCGAGCGTGGCGAGAAGTACGAGATCACCTACGTCGACGGCAAGCGACTCGATCGGCAGCTCAACGACTTCATGGATGCCATGCGCCCGCCGGGTTTCCGCGATCTCGACATCCGACTGCAGGATCTGGAGCAGGAGGGCGTGCGGTGCCAACTGGCCTTCCCGTCGTCCGGGTTCTGGTCGGCGAATATCGATGACCCGGAGCTGAGCAAAGCCGTCGCGCACGCCTGGAACGAGTGGGCGCGAGATGACTTCATGGGCAAGCAGAATCGGATTTTCACGCCGGCGCTCGTGCCTCTCGTAGACGTTGCCGACACGGTGGCCGAAGTCGAATGGGCGGCAGAGAACGGATTTCAGTCGGTCTTCCTGCCTTGCGGTATGCCCGCGGATCGGGAATGGGGTTTCGACATGTGGAATCCGTTGTGGGACGCGGCAGCTGCCAACAACGTGGTCTTGGCCTATCACATCGGTACCGGCGGCGCGAACGTCGTCTATCGCGGACCCGGCGGCGCGGTGGTGAACTACATGGAGACCACCTATCCGGGCATGCGCGTGGTGTCTCACCTGGTTGCCTGCGGAGCGCTGGATCGGCATCCCGAACTCAAGGTCCTGGTAGCCGAGGGCGGCGCCGGCTGGGTTCCGGCCATCGGCGACCGGATGGACGAGGCGTACCGGCAGCACGGCATGTTCGTTCGTCCGCGTCTTGACCGACTGCCGAGCGAGATCGTCCGGTCACAGGTGTACACGTCGTTCCAGCACGACATCAGTGCCGTCCAGGTCATCAAGGACACCAACTATTACAACGTGATGTGGGGTGATGACTACCCGCACCTCGAGGGCACCTACGGCCACACCCAGGACACGCTGCACGAGATCTTCGACACGGTCGACGACGCGATCAGGGACAGGGTGCTGCGCGGGACGTTCGAGGAGCTGTTCGACGTGCCCGATCCCGCGACGTTGAGCACCAAGACCAGCTGAGTGAGGGTGTCCGTCAGCGACGAGGAACTTGTCGAACGCTTTCCCGGCCAACCGATCACGCACGACAACGCCGAACACTACCGCGGTCGGTTGGATCGTCGGCTCTTGTTAGGTCGCTGCCGTGCCTGTGGTCGCTGGCAGTCGCCGCCCAAACCCGTATGTCCGGACTGTTGGTCGTTCGACGTCGAAGCGGCGCAGGTGTCGGGTGGCGGCACCGTTCACATGGCAATCTTCCTACGGCAGGGGCCGCCCGCGCCCGGAGTGGATTACTCCACCCCGTATCCCGTCGTCACCGTTGAACTCGACGAGCAGCCGGGCTTGCGGTTCACCGCGACGATGGTGGGCGCCATCAACGATGCCATCCGCATCGGCGCGAGGGTGCGGCTGGCATGGATCGAGCGTGCGGGCATGCCTGTTCCTGTTTTCGAGTTGGATGGGGCCCCCGCATGAGTGTGTCCGCGCGAAATCCTATGAAGGACAACGTCGCGATCGCCGGTGCTGCCACCACCGGCTTCGTTGCACGCAATTCGGGCCGTACTCAAACGTCCATGGCCGCGGAGGCCGCCATCGACGTGATCCGTCAGTGCGGACTGG
>JBEVHL010000536.1:0-9770 GCA_040511255.1 Mycobacterium sp.
CGAGTGGAACCACGCCAAGCAGATCCTGCGGATGCAGTCCGGGTCGTCCGACGACTGGGACGCGGCCAAGTCCGACATCTTCAGCGAGGAGTTCCTGCTGTCGCGGCCCCTGCTGACCGCGATCCGGCGCACCGAGCCGACCGTGCTGCTGGTCGACGAAACCGACAAGGCCGATATCGAGATCGAGGGCCTGCTGCTGGAGGTGCTGTCTGACTTCGCCGTCACCGTGCCTGAACTGGGCACCATCACCGCCACCCGCAAGCCGTTCGTGCTGCTGACGTCGAACGCCACCCGCGAGCTGTCCGAGGCGCTCAAACGGCGATGCCTGTTCCTGCACATCGACTTTCCCGATCCCGACCTGGAGCGCCGCATTCTGCTGTCGCGGGTCCCGGAACTACCGGAGAAGCTCGCCGAGGAATTGGTCCGCATCATCGGGGTGCTGCGCGGTATGCAGCTCAAGAAGGTGCCGTCGGTCGCCGAGACCATCGACTGGGGCCGCACCGTGCTGGCCCTGGGTATGGACACCATCGACGATGCGACGGTGGCCGCGACGTTGGGCGTCATCCTCAAACACCAGTCGGATCAGACCCGCGCCATCGGTGAGCTCAGGCTGAACTGATGGCCTCCCGACGCACCCGCCCCGCCCAGCCGCTGGCCCCGCACGGATTGCCGGGTCATCTGGTCGGCTTTGTCGAAGCCCTGCGCGCGCACGGGATTTCGGTCGGCCCGTCGGAAACCGTCGACGCAGGCCAGGTCCTGGGTGCGCTCGGACTGGGCGATCGCAAGGTGCTGCGAGAGGGCTTGGCGTGCGCGGTGTTGCGTCGAGCCGAGCACCGTGAGACCTACGACGCGATGTTCGACCTGTGGTGGCCTGCCGCGCTGGGCGACCGGACCGTGCTGGACGAAGACGACGAAGCCGACGACGGTCAGCCGCAAGGGTTACCGCCCGAAGACGTCCAGGCGATGCGCGAAATGCTGCTGGACCTGCTCAGCAAGAACGAAGACCTGGCCAAGATGGACGACCGGCTGATGGCGATGATCGCCCAGATCGTCGAGGCCTACGGCCGGTACAACTCCAGCCGCGGGCCGTCGTACTCGGCGTATCAGGCCCTGCGCGCAGTCGGACTGGATGAGTTGGAGGGCAAGCTGCTGGCCGGTCTACTGGCCGGCTACGGCGACGACCCCACCCCCACGCAGGAGCAGATCGCCAAAGCTCTTGCCGCGCAGCGCATCACGCAGATCCGGAAGATGATCGAAGGCGAGACCAAGCGGCGCACCGCCGAACAGCTGGGCCGCGACCACGTCCAGATGTACGGCATTCCACAGCTGGCCGAGAACGTCGAGTTCCTGCGGGCCTCCGGTGAGCAGCTGCGCCAGATGCGCCGGGTCGTCGCGCCACTGGCCCGCACCCTGGCCACCCGGCTGGCCGCCCGCCGTCGCCGCAGCCGGGCCGGGCAGATCGACCTGCGTAAGACATTGCGCAAATCGATGTCCACCGGCGGAGTGCCGATCGACGTGGTGCTGGCCAAACCGCGGCCCGCCCGGCCCGAGCTGGTGGTGCTGTGTGACGTGTCCGGTTCCGTCGCCGGGTTCAGCCACTTCACCCTGTTGCTCGTGCACGCCCTGCGCCAGCAATTCTCCCGCGTGCGGGTGTTCGCCTTCATCGACACCACCGACGAGGTGACGCACATGTTCGGTGCCGACGCCGATCTGGCGGTCGCGGTGCAGCGCATCACCAGGGAAGCCGGCGTCTACACCCGCGACGGCCACAGCGACTACGGCCACGCGTTCGTGTCGTTCCTGAACCAGTTCCCCAATGTGCTGTCGCCGCGTACGTCGTTGCTGGTGCTCGGCGACGGCCGCAACAACTACCGCAATCCGGAAGTCGAGTTGCTCACCCAGATGGTCAGCTCCAGCCGGCACGCGCACTGGCTCAATCCCGAGCCACGACACCTCTGGGGTAGCGGCGACTCGGCGGTGCCCAGGTATGAGGGCATTCTGCCGATCCACGAGTGCCGGTCGGCGAAACAACTCGCGACCGTCATCGACAAGTTGTTGCCCGTCTGAAGCCCACTGCTACTGCTGGACTTCGGAGACGGAGGCTTCGCCCCAGCCGGACCCGGTGAAGCAGGCGTCGCCGTTGATCACAACGCAGTTGGGGTCCACTCCTGGAGGAGTCGACGGCGTCGTGGTCGCGCCGAGCCGGAATGTCAGACCTGAAACGGAGCCACTGTCGTCCCGATAGCGCACGATTGCCTTGAACTTCTTCGGAAGGTCTTTGTATTTCGATCCGTCGCCGTCGCCGACACGAATTGAATGAGCATGCGTAGCCATAGCCCTTCCCCCTCTGGAGAGCTTGTGTGTGTATCGCCTTTCGGCATTATTGATATTGGGTGCGGGCGACCCGGCCGGCTTCCAATGTCGTCACGGTTTTCATCTCGGCGATGTCACCGTCGACAGATTTTGACTGCCCCGTCCGGGCCGACGCGCGCGTAATCGGCTACTCGAACCGCGGGGTAGGTGTTACTTCGGAAAACCGGTGTCACCCGGTAGTCCAGTAAGCTGGCAAATCGTGCCGACGGCCAGCAATCGGCCCAGGAAAAGACTGGGCGTCATGGGTGGGACATTCGACCCCATCCACAACGGTCACCTGGTCGCGGCCAGCGAGGTCGCCGATCGGTTCGACCTCGACGAAGTGGTGTTCGTCCCCACCGGCGAGCCTTGGCAGAAGCACGGCCGTTACGTCACCGCCGCCGAGGATCGTTACCTGATGACGGTCATCGCGACGGCCTCCAATGCCCAGTTCACGGTCAGCCGCGTCGACATCGACCGCGGCGGCAAGACCTACACCAAGGACACGCTGCGTGACCTGCAGGCACTGAACCCGGACACCGACCTGTACTTCATCACCGGCGCGGATGCGCTGGCGTCGATCCTGTCCTGGCAGAATTGGGAGGAGCTGTTCTCGATGGCCCGCTTCGTCGGAGTCAGCCGCCCGGGATTCGAGCTGAACGGTGAACACATCGCGGCCGCGCTGGCCGAACTTCCCGCAGACGCGTTGACGCTGGTGGAGATCCCTGCGCTGGCGATCTCCTCGACGGACTGCCGCCGGCGGGCCGCGCAGAATCATCCCATCTGGTACCTGGTTCCCGACGGGGTGGTGCAGTACGTCTCCAAGCGCCACCTCTACGGCGCTGGGACCGCGAACGGCCTGCTCGACGGATCCAGCTTGGCCAAGACCACGAATCAGGAAATCCAGTGACTGCAACAGATGAGGCCATCACCATGGCCACCGTGGCCGCCAAGGCCGCCAACGACAAGCTCGCCGAAGACGTCGTCGTCATCGACGTCTCCGGGCAGCTGGTGATCACCGACCTGTTCGTGATCGGCTCCGGTGCCAACGACCGGCAGGTCAACGCGATTGTCGACGAGGTCGAGGACAAGATGCGGGAGGCGGGCTACAAGCCGGCCCGACGGGAGGGCACCAGGGAGGGCCGCTGGGTGCTGCTCGACTACGTCGATATCGTCGTGCACATCCAACACCGCGACGAGCGGGACTTCTATGCGCTGGACCGGCTGTGGCGGGACTGCCCGGTGCTCCCGGTCGATCTCGGAGCGCCTACATGACCACTCGCATCCGTCGGCTGGTGATGTTGCGGCACGGGCAGACCGAATACAACGCAGGCAGTCGGATGCAGGGCCAGCTGGACACCGACCTGACCGACCTCGGCCGGGCGCAGGCGGGGGCGGCGGCCGAGATCCTGGCCAAACGCCAGCCGCTGCTGATCGTCTCGTCTGACCTGCGGCGCGCTTCCGATACCGCCGCGGCACTGGGGGAGCGCAGCGGGGTGCCGGTGGAATTCGACATCCGGTTGCGGGAGACCCACCTCGGCGACTGGCAGGGCCTGACGCACACCGAGGTCGACGACGTCGCCCCAGGAGCGCGGCTGGCGTGGCGCGACGACGCCCGTTGGGCGCCGCACGGCGGAGAGAGCCGCATCGACGTCGCCGATCGCAGCCGCCCGCTGGTGGCCGAGCTAGTCGACAGTCACCACGAGTGGGGTCTCGAGGAGCCCGACCGTCCGGTGGTGCTGGTCGCCCACGGCGGGCTGATCGCGGCGTTGACGGCCGTCCTGCTCGACCTGCCCGTCGACAACTGGCCCATCCTCGGGGGCATGGGCAATGCCAGCTGGGTGCAGCTCTCCGGACATTCCACCCCCGATGCCGCACTCGACGAGGTGAAGTGGCGCCTGGATGTGTGGAACGCTTCGGCCCAGGTCGCCAACGATGTCCTCTGATTCGGTGTCCTCCGGGCGGCGCAAGCTGCTGGTGTTCGCTGATTCACTCGCCTACTACGGGCCGACCGGTGGACTGCCGGCCGACGATCCTCGAATCTGGCCGAATATCGTTGCCGACGAACTGGATTGGGATCTGGAGCTGATCGGTCGGATCGGCTGGACCTGCCGGGATGTGTGGTGGGCGGCCACCCAGGATCCGCGGTCATGGGCGGCGCTGCCACGCGCAGGTGCGGTGGTGTTCGCGACCTGCGGAATGGATTCGTTGCCGTCGCCGGTACCCACCGCGTTGCGCGAGCTGATCCGCTACGTCCGGCCGCCGTGGCTGCGTCGCTGGGTTCGGGACGGCCATGGCTGGCTGCAGCCCCGGCTCTCGCCGATCGCCCGGCCCGCGCTGCCGCCCCACCTCAGTGTGGAGTATCTCGAAATGACTCGCGGGGCAATTGATTTCAACCGTCCTGGAATTCCGGTGGTGGCTTCGTTACCAAGCGTGCACGTCGCCGAGACCTACGGCAGTTCGCACCGCGGCCGGGCCGGAACCGTCGCGGCGATCACCGCATGGGCCGCCGAGCACGACATCCCGCTGGTCGATCTGAAAGCCGCTGTCGCCGAACATGTCTACGGCCGCGACGGTAATCCCGACGGTATCCACTGGAATTTCGAGGCACATCGGGCGGTGGCTGAACTGATGTTGGTGGCGCTGCGCGAAGCCTGCCAAAAAGCCGGTGCGAGAACTGAAGTCGCTGCCGAACAGTCCGGGGGCTGACCGATGGCCGTCATGGTGGTCACCGATTCGTCGGCACGACTGCCCGCCGACCTGGCCAAAACCTGGGGCATCGATGTGGTTCCCCTGCATATCCTGATCGACGGTGCCGACCTGCGGGACGGGGTGGACGAAGTGCCGGCCGACATCCACGAACGCCACGCCACCACGGCCGGGGCCACCCCCACCGAACTCTGCGCCGCCTACCAGCGGGCGCTGACCGCCAGTGGCGGCGACGGGGTGGTGGCCGTGCATATCTCGGCTGCCCTGTCCGGCACCCTCGGGGCCGCCCACCAGGCTGCCGAACAACTGGGTCCCGCCGTTGCCGTCGTCGATTCGAAATCGGCGGCGATGGGCACCGGGTTCGTCGCACTGGCCGCCGCACGCTCTGCCGTCGGCGGGGCCGATCTGGACACCGTCGCGGCCGAAGCACGTGCAGCGGTCCAGCGCGGACACGGTTACATCGTGGTGCACCGGCTGGACAATCTGCGACGCAGCGGGCGCATCGGCCGCGGCACCTCCTGGCTCGGCACTGCGCTCTCGCTGAAACCACTGCTGCGCATCGACGACGGCAAGTTGGTGCTGGCGCAACGGGTCCGGACCGCGACCAAGGCGGTCTCGGCGATGCTGGAGCAGGTGTGCCTGCTGGCCGGCGACCGACCCGCGGTGATCGCGGTGCAGCACGTCCACAATGTCGCCGGCGCAGCGGAATTCGTCGAGGCGGTACGCGATCGGCTGCCGGCCTGCACCGAGCCGATCATCGTCACCGACCTCGGACCGGTGCTGGCGCTGCATGTCGGTGCGGGCGCCATCGCGGTGTCCCTGGACGTGCCCGACTAGTCCGAGCGTGCTGACAGATACGGTTTCGGCGGCGAATCCCTATCTGTGTGCACGTTCGGCGCAATCAACCGCCGTAGCGGCCCGTCACCGGCGGTAGATCGGCCAGCGTGACGATGCCGGGCCGCGCGGCGACCACCGACGGCACCGCGTTGGTGACCGGCATCGCGGTGTAGATCATGCCCAGGCCCATGAAACCCGGTTCGGTCCAGTCTTTCGGCGGCAGGCAGTGCAGGACGGTGCGCATGTTGGGCATGCCGAACACCTGGATGACGTGGCCGTGCTCGAGCGGCTTGGGCGGGGTGACGTGTTCGCCCATGGTCCAGTTGAATCCGACGCTCACCACGTTCTTCTCGCCGACCCAGCCGCGGTGGTACCCGTAGACGCTGCCCACGGTGCCCGCCGGGATCTTCATGAACCCGAGGTCGGTATCGCCGGTGGCCGCGGTGAACTGGACGTCGAACGTCAGCTTGTCCAGGTGCGCGCCGATCGCGTCGGCCATCATCGCCGCCGATTCGGCGAACACCTCGCTTTCCCGTCGCACGCTTTCCGCCAGTCCGGGCGTCTCGGGGTCCTGACCGAACCCCATCGCCGACTGCGTACCTGCCGATTCATAGGTGGAACAGTCGACCGATTCGGTGATGCGGATCTCGTCGACCCGCTCGCACGAACCGGACAGCACCATCCCGACCATGTTGGTCATGCCGGGGTGTGCACCGTTACCGAAGATGGTGGATTTGCCTGTCTCGCAGGCGATCAGGATCCGTTCACGGTCCTGCGGGGTCTGCTTTCCGCCGGTGATCCACGCGGCGCTGGAGCACACGTTGACTCCCGACGACAGCAGCGCGACCAGCTCGTCGATATTCGGCCAGAGCGGGTTGTAGCAGCAGGCGTCGGCGCCCAGCGCCAGCAGCGCATCGATGTCGTTGGTGGCGGTGACACCGGTCGGCTCCGGCCAGCCGGCCAGCTCGGCGGCGTCCCTACCAACTTTGTCCGCTCCGTGCGCGTACACCCCGACCAGCTCCAGATCGGGCCTGCCGATGATGGCGTGCAGTGATCTGCGCCCGATGTTCCCGGTGGTCCACTGAATGACCTTCAGTGGAGTCTGGCTATCGGGCGTGGCGGTCATCGACACTCCTTGATCGGGCGCAGGTAGACAGTATTGCGAGTATGTACACCGCCGGACCAGGCGGTGCGGGCGGGTCCCGTCTGCCGTACCAGGCTGCTGTTCGCGACCGGCTTAACCCCGCCAGAATGGCCCCTGAGCTGCGGTGCAGGTCGATTTCAGCCCCCCGGCCGGGATGCCTGCGCCAATCGGCACCGGTGACTGCCGATTTCACGTGCAATCGCCAGGACATCGCATTAAAGTTCGGGGCGCCGGGACCTGTTCGGGGAGGTTGCGGTGCGTGACCGCGGCAGTGTCGTTTGCAGACCGTGGGGATTCGCCCGCGATTCGACCCAGGCGAGCTCAGCGCGAGCTGGCTACCCGCGAAGAGATAGGACGCCAACATGGCTTCACGTGTGATGGCTCGCCGTCGTCTCGCGGCCGGTGTCGGTGCGCTCGCGTTGGTGGCGATGGGTGCACTCTCGGCTTGCGGTGGCGACAAGACGGAGTCCCCGTCGACCACAACCACACCTACTACGACGTCGGCCGAGACCACTGCGCCGTCCGCGTCCCCGACAGAGAAAGGCCTTGAACCCGGTGGCGGCAACAAGTTCACGCCGACGGTCAAGGCGCCTACCCCGGCGACGGCCATTCCCGGCGACAACTAGATCCCACCGATCGCGGGATATCCGACGCGCCCTGGGCGTCAAGCCATGAGCGGCCGTCCTTCGCGACATCACTATGTGGTGGTGCTGCTGGTATTGATCGTGGCGGGTGCATCGGTGTTCGCCTCTGATCTGCGCACCGGGTCACCGACCCGGGACCAGGAGATCATCGGTGGCCCGTACGCCCAATTATTGGGCGCATCAACCGATCTCGGCCCGGCCAAGGCCGACGAAATCCAGCTGACCGCTGCCCTGCGGGGCACCGCCCGGCCCGACGACCTGATGGTGTGGGCCAACGGAGTGGGGTTGTCGGTGCGCTGGCGGGCGGGTGACGACTGGGCGATCGTCGAAGGTGCCCCCGATGACGTCGGCAAGGCGTTCGGCGTCGAGGTGCACGACTACCGCGGCCAGCTCGGCCAGGTGTTCTATGCCTCCCCGCAGCAGCCCGCCGTGCCGCCGAACCTGCGCACCGTGGTCACCGGACTCGGCCGCATCCTCAGTTACACACCGCACCACTCGTCGCGGCCGTCGATTCTGCCGCTCGATGTCCCCGATCAGGGTCTGGCTCCGACCGGCTTGCGCAACGCCTACAACTCGAGTCCGCTGACGGCAGGCGGGTTCACCGGTAAAGGCACGACGATCGTGGTCTTCGCCTTCGACGGCTTCGATCAGCCCGACCTGGACATGTTCGCCGAGACGTTCAATGTGCCCAAATGGACACCGGAGGTGGTCGGCGGCATCGCCACCGAGCGCAGCGGCGAGGCCACCATGGACCTCGAAGTGGCGCACGCGCTGGCGCCGGACGCCAAGATGGTCTACGTCAATGCGCGGTCCACCGTCAGCGGCGGTGGACCCTACGAGAAGATCGCGCAGATGATGGAATCGATCGACCAGAAATATCCCGGTGCGGTGTGGTCGTTCTCGATCGGCTGGGGTTGCGACAAGCTGGTGACGGCCGCCGACCTCGCCCCGGTCCGCTCTGCGTTGGCCAACGCGCACCAGAACGGCACCACCGCCTTCAACGCCAGCGGTGATCTTGCCGGGTTGGAATGTAAAGGCGGCCAGGACTGGTCGTCCCCGCCGAGCGACGACGACATCGGCCTGGACTCGGTGGCCTCCCTGCCGGAGATGACCGACGTCGGTGGCACCACGTTGTCGACGAACGCGCAGGGCAACTGGCTCGCCGAGCAGGCGTGGTTCGACGTTCCGCTGTCTCAGGGCACCGGCGGTGGGGTGTCGAACCTGTTCGACCGACCCGACTGGCAACAAGCCGTGATGCCGGACGGCCCCAACAAACGGCTCACCCCGGATATCGCCGCCGTGGCCGATGCCTTCACCGGCGTGAAAATTGTGTTCAAACAACAGATCCTGGTCGGCGGCGGCACCTCGCAGGCGGCGCCCATCTGGGCCGGCCTGGCCGCCGTGATGAACCAGTACATGCTCGCCAACGGGGGCCAACTGCTCGGCGACATCAATCCGCTGCTGTACGGCATCGCGTCCATCGGCACGCAGTTGCCGTCATTCCGGGACGTCGTGCTCGGTGGGAATGCGGTCGACAACGCCGGCCCCGGTTATGACCTGGTCACCGGCCTCGGCACGCCGGACGTCGACAAGCTCGTCCGGAATCTGCTGATCGCACAGAAGGTAGCCCAATGAGTACCGGCCCGGACTCCGACAAAGACGGCACCGAGCCGGACGTGCCGGTCACCGAGTGTCCGGTGTGCAAGGTCGACGTCCCGGCCGGGGAGTTCTGCGGTCTGTGCGGTCTGCCACTGTCCGAGCACCGTGGCAGCGACGGTCCCGGCTGGCTGCGGATGCGGGCCTTCGGCGCTGCGCCGGGCGAACACCTCCTGAGGCCGTCGATCGCCAGTTCGCTGTTCCCGCGACTGCCCGCACATTCGCGGGCGCCGTTTCGGGTCGCACTGCTGGTGGTGGTGGTCGCACTGGTCACCTTCGCCGCGCTTGGGATGCCCGCTGCACTGATATCGGTTGCCGCGCTTGGGCTTCCGTTGTTGTTCCTGCTCTATCTGTATGAAACCGACGCCCATCTCGATATCCCGATCAGCATCCTGGTGCTGACCGCGCTGCTCGGCCTCGGCCTCGGC
>JBEVHL010000537.1:0-10981 GCA_040511255.1 Mycobacterium sp.
TTCTTCACCTCGTCGCCGGCGGTCGACACGGCATCCAGGCCGATGAAGGAGAAGAAGATGGTGCTGGCCGCCGCGGTGATCCCGGCGACGCCGGCATCCCAGAAGCCGGCGAAGTGGTCGACGTTGAAGGCGGTGATGGCGATGACCACGAACATCGCCAGCACGCCGAGCTTGATGATCACCATGATGGTGTTGACGAAGGCCGATTCGCTGGCACCCCGCACCAGCAACAGCGCACACATCACGATCAACGCGACGGCGGGCAGATTGACCACCCCGGGGGTGCTGTCCCAGGGTGCCGCTGAGAGCGCGTGCGGGATCTGGACACCGAACAGGTTGTCCAGCAACTTGTTCACGTAGCCGCTCCACCCGACGGCCACCGCCGAGATGGACACGCCGTACTCCAGCAGCAGGCAGGCGGCCACCCCCATGGCGGTGAACTCGCCGAGCGTGGTGTACGCATAAGAGTACGTCGACCCCGAAACCGGCACGGCCGCAGCCAGTTCCGCGTAACAGATGGCGGACAGCCCCGCCGCGATGCCTGCGATCAGGAACGAGATCATCACCGCAGGCCCCGCTTCGGGCACCGCCGCCGACAGTACGAAGAAGATGCCGGTGCCCACCGTGGCGCCGACGCCGAACAGCGTCAACTGGAAGGTACCGATCGTGCGTTTCAGACCTTCGGAGGCACCATGGGCGACGGGCGCACCGGTCACCGGGCGGCGCCGGAGCATCTGCTCGGTCAGGCTCACCGTTGGACCAGGATGGGGTGACGCCATGGTGCCTCCTGTGGTGGCCTAGATGGCCGGATCTATCGGATGGAGCCGTGCATCGGCCAGCGCGGCGGCGAACTGGTCGACAGCCCAGTCGATCTCCTCAGCGGTGATCACCAGGGGTGGTGCGAAACGCAGGGTGGAGCCGTGGGTGTCTTTGACCAGTACACCGCGCTCGGCCAGCAGCAGACTGAGGTGCTTACCGCTGCCGAGCGTCGGGTCGATATCCACTCCGGCCCACAGGCCGAGGCCGCGCACGGCGAGTACACCGTGTCCGATCAGGGTGCGCAGCCGAGAGTGCAGCCGCTCTCCGAGTTCGGTTGACCGGTGCTGGAATTCGCCGGTGGCGAGCATCGAGACGACGGTGCTGCCGATGGCGGTGGCCAGCGGGTTGCCGCCGAACGTCGAACCGTGCTCGCCGGGGTGCAGGACGCCGAGGATGTCGGCGTCGGCGACCACCGCCGACAGCGGCACCACACCGCCACCGAGGGCCTTGCCGAGCAGGTAGATGTCGGGCCGCACCCCCCAGTGGTCGCAGGCGAAGGTGGTGCCGGTGCGGGCCAGGCCGGACTGGATTTCGTCGGCGATCATCAGGACGTTGCGCTGGGTGCAGATCTCGCGCACCCGGGGCAGATAGTCGGCGGGCGGGACGACGATGCCCGCCTCACCCTGGATCGGTTCGAGCAGCACGGCGACGGTGTTCTCGTCGATGGCGGCGGCGACAGCGTCGGCGTCACCGAACGGCACGGTCTTGAAGCCGGGGGTGAACGGTCCGAAGCCGCCACGAGCGGAGGCGTCCGAGGAGAAGCTGACGATGCTGATGGTGCGGCCGTGAAAGTTGTTCTCCGCCACCACGATATTGGCCTGCCCGGCGGGCACACCTTTGACGTCGGTGCCCCATTTGCGGGCCACCTTGATGCCGCTTTCGACGGCCTCGGCGCCGCTGTTCATCGGCAGCACCATGTCCTTGCCGCACAGCGCGGCCAGCGCGGCGCAGAACGGGCCGAGCTTGTCGGAGTGGAATGCGCGGCTGACCAACGTCACGCTGTCGAGCTGCGCGTGGGCCGTCGCGGTGATCTGCGGATTGCGGTGCCCGAAATTCACCGCGGAGTAGGCGGCCAGGCAGTCCAGATAGCGCCGGCCCTCGACGTCGGTGATCCACACACCCTCGGCGGAGGCAGCGACGACGGGCAGCGGCGAGTAGTTGTGCGCGGCGTACCGGTCGTCGACGGCGATCGCGTCGGCGGTGGCCGCACCGGGAACGCCACTAAGATGCGTCACAGTATCCAGAATGGTCACCGGTGTACCTCCAGCGTGCAGCATTTCACGGATCCGCCGCCCTTGAGCAGCTCTGACAAATCCACGCCGATCGGATCGAAGCCGGCCTGGCGCAGTTGCTCGGCGAAGCCGCTCGCAGCGGCGGGCAGCACCACGTGCTTACCGTCGGAGACGACGTTGAGGCCGAGCACATAGGCGTCGGCGCTGCCGACCTCGATCGCGTCGGGGAACAATTCCACCAACCTGGCCCGGGAGGCGTCGGTGAACGCCGGCGGGTAGTAGGCGATGGTGGTGTCGTCGAGCACCGCCAGTGCGGTGTCGAGGTGGTAGAAGCGTGGATCCACCAGATGCAAGGTGATCACCGGCAGTCCGGTGAGCTCGGCGATCTCGGCGTGCGCGGCCTCGTCGGTGCGGAATCCGGTGCCTGCCAACAGCATCCCGCCGACGGCCAACAGATCGCCCTGGCCTTCGTTGACGTGCTTGGTGTACCGGGGGGTGTGTCCCTGCGCGGTCATCCATTCGGCGTAGGCCGCCGATTCGCCGTCGCGCTGCGGGAATTTGAAGCGCGCGACGATCGCGACTCCGTTGACCACCAGGCCGCCGTTGGCGGCGTAGACCATGTCGGGGAGCCCGGGCACCGGTTCGACGAGGTCGACGGTGTGGCCGAGGTTCAGATAGGTCTGCCGCAGGTTGTCCCACTGTGCGATAGCGCGGTAGACGTCCACCGGGGTGGAGGTGTCCATCCAGGGGTTGATCGCGTATTCGACCGCGAAGTGCGCCGGCGGGGTCATGGCGTAATGGCGGGTGCTCGGAATGCGCTGGGATACCGGCGCCGAGGCACCGGCGACATCTGAGATCGTCATGAAAGAGATGGTATTGGGCATCGTTTGCGCAAACAATCTCCACATGTTGTGTGTCTACGCTTGGTTTGTTGCGCCAGCCGCCAGAATATGGCAATTTGTTGCGTCGAGCAGGAATGGGGCCCATGGACCGACTGGATGACACCGATGAACGAATCCTCAACGAGCTGGCGGAGCACGCCCGCGCGACGTTCGCCGAGATCGGCGAGCGGGTCAACCTGTCGGCGCCCGCCGTCAAACGCCGGGTCGACCGGATGCTCGACAGCGGCGTCATCCGCGGCTTCACCACCGTGGTCGACCGCAACGCGCTGGGCTGGGGCACCGAGGCCTATGTGCAGGTGTACTGCCACGGCACCATCGCGCCGGACGAACTGCGCCGCGCCTGGGTGGACATTCCGGAGGTGGTCAGCGCCGCCACCGTGACGGGCACCTCGGACGCTATCCTGCATGTGCTGGCCCGCGATATGAGCCACCTCGAGGCGGCCCTGGAGCGGATCCGATCGAGCGCCGATATCGAACGCAGCGAGAGCATCGTGGTGCTCTCGAACATCATCGACCGAGTCCGGCCTGAGGCATCCTGAGCCCAAATGTCTCAGGGTGGCGGACCGCCGTGGCCGGTGATCGTGTAAGAACACCACGTGGGAATCCTCATTGTGGGCGGCGGGTTGGCCGCTGCCCGGGCCGCTGAGCAACTACGCCGCGCCGAGTACACCGGCTCCGTCACGATCGTCAGCGACGAGACGCATCTGCCGTACGACCGACCGCCGCTGTCCAAGGACGTGTTGCGCGGTGAGGTCGACAATGTCACGTTGAAGCCGCAGGAGTTCTACGACGAGAACAACATCACGCTGCGGCTCGGCACGGCCGTCACCACGGTGGACACCGACGCCAAAACCATCACGCTCGCCGATGGCAGCACGCTGGACTACGACGACCTGATCATCGCCACCGGACTGGTGCCCAGGCGCATCCCGTCGTTCCCGGACCTGGAGGGCATCCGGGTACTGCGGACGTTCGACGAGAGTATGGCGCTGCGCAAGCACGCCGGTTCGGCGCAGCGCGCGGTAGTGGTCGGCGCCGGTTTCATCGGCTGTGAGGTGGCCGCCAGCCTGCGCGGTCTCGGAGTGGACGTGGTGATCGTCGAACCGCAGCCGGCCCCGTTGGCCTCGGTGCTCGGCGAGCAGATCGGCGCCCTGGTCGCCAGGTTGCACCGCGAGGAGGGCGTCGACGTCCGCCTGGGCATCGGCGTCACCGCGGTGGTGGGCGATACCCATGTGGAGAAGGTCGTGTTGAGCGACGGCAGTGAGATCGAGACCGATCTGGTGGTCGTCGGCATCGGCTCGCGGCCGAACACCGACTGGCTCGAAGGCACGGGTATCGACGTCGACAACGGCATCATCTGCGATAACGTCGGCCAGACCAGCGCCCCGCACGTGTGGGCCCTCGGGGACGCCGCATCGTGGCAGGACGCCACGGGACATCAAGCGCGCGTTGAGCATTGGAGCAACGTTGCCGAGCAGGCCCGGGTGTTGGTGCCGGTGATCCTCGGCAAGGAGCCGCCCGAGGTGATCGTGGTGCCGTACTTCTGGAGCGATCAGTACGACGTCAAGATCCAGTGCCTCGGCGAGCCGGAAGCCGATGACATCGTGCACATCGTCGAAGACGACGGCCGCAAGTTCCTGGCCTACTACGAACGCGACGGGATCTTCGTCGGCGTCGTCGGTGGCGGGATGCCCGGCAAGGTGATGAAGGCCCGGTCCAAGATCGCCTCGGCGACGCCGATCGCCCAGGTGCTCAACAAGTAATCAGAACTCGCCGAGATAGAACCGCGCGCCCTGGTCGTCGGTGCACTCGGCCATGAGTCCGTACGGCTGCGGCGCCGGTTCGGCGATGACGGTGCCACCGGCCTCCCGCACCCGCGCCACCGCGGAGTTGATGTCGGCGACCGTCCACATCGGCACTGTCGCCGGGGCGGCGCTGCCACCGGCGACGCCACCCATCGGATGCGACGGCGACACCTGCCAGCCGTCGGCGACGCGGCCCGGCTCGAACTCCCAGTGCAGCACCCGGCCGTAGAACTCGCGGAACGACGCGGAGTCGGCCACCTCGTAGGTGATATACGAAAGTTCCCCTGGCCCAGCGCCATTGAGCTCAGGACGCGGGGCGTCGGCGGCGGGTTCATACACGGCGAACGCCATGCCCTGCGGGTCGGTAGCGCCCAGCACGGTGCCGAAGGGGAACTCCTCCGGCTGGTCGACGGTGCCGCCGGCCTCCAGGATGGCCTGCCGGGCGGCGGGCAGATCGGCCACCGCGTAAGCGCAGAACAGGGTGCTGCGCGCGTCGACCGCGAAGATGCCGGTGGTCAGCGCGGTGTTGGTGACCAGGTGCTCACCCGGGTCGTAGGTCCAGCCGAGCACGTGGCCGTAGAACGCTGCGGCCCGGCCGGCGTCGGCGGTCCACACCGACACATATCCGACGTCGCCGTGCTGGATGCGCGGCACCGCGGCGGTCGCCGGGCCCGACAGCATCCAGCGGTGGCCGAACGGATCGATGACGGTGGCGTTGCGCGCACCGTAGTTCTCGTAGGTTTCCCGTTCGACGACGGCGCCGCGGTCCCTGGCGCGCTGCAGTGCGGCGTCGGTATCGGCCACCTGCAGCATCAGGCTCACCGAGGTGGCGCCCGGCGTCGGCGCCTTGAGACCCAGCTCCGGATACTCGTCGGCCAGGTACAGCACCCCGCCCCCGATACCGAGCTCGGCGTGGCCAACCCGGTTGTCGTCCATCACAATCGGCTCGCCGATCACCACGGCGCCCAGCGCGTCGACGTACCAGGCGATGGCGCTGCGGGCATCGGCGACGGTCAGATACGGCAGTGCCGCGGGACGTGGGGGAGCGGGCGCGGTGGTCGGCTCGACGGTGAGTTCGGTCAGGGCTTGGGTGGTGCCGCTCATGATCACTCCTTCGGTTCCAGTGGGCAAAGTCAGCGCTGATTCCAGGCGTCGACGCAGCTGGGCCGCGAACGCCGGATCGGGCTGGACCGGAAAGTCGTCGCCGGACAGCACGTCCAGGGGATCGCTGCTCATGACGTGCCTCCTTCCGGGTACTGCTGTTTGAAGGCCCGGCGTGCCCGGACCAGGAGCGCCTCGGTGGCGTGCACCGTGCGGCCGATCAATTCGGCGCACTCCGGCACCGACCGGTCGTCCATATAGCGCAGGGCCAGCACCACCCGATGCGGCTCGGACAGCCGGGCCAGCACGCTCTCGGCGACGATGCGGTCCAGTTCGGCGTCCCAGTTGCCCTCTGCCACCTCAGGTTCGGGCGGTTCTGCCACCGGGGTGGTGAACCGGTCGTGCCTGCGACGGTAGTGGTCGGCCAGCTTGTGCCGGGCCACCCCCACCAGCCACGGGAGGGTGATCCGCGGCGGATCATGTCTTCTGGCCGCATCCATCGCGGCCAGAAAGGTGTCCGACGTCAGATCTTCGGCGGTCCCGCGGTCACCACAGCGCCGGATGAAGTATCCGTAGACCACCGGCAACGCCTCGTCGTACAGCGTCAACAGCGTCTGCGGAGCATCCGTACGATCCGGCTCGGCGCTCACACCTCTATCGTCGCCATCGGGACCCGAACTCCGACGGGGAAGTGGAGAATTTCTTTCGCCGAGATCGAACTGGCTGCTACTCCCAGACGACAGGCGGGCCGTGCGGCGAGCAGGATCCGAAGATCTCGTCGGTGCCGTCGGGCCAGCTGCGGGCCCGCACCAGGAATTCGTTCCGTGCCCCGGGAGTGCGGCGGGTGGCCTCGAGGCTGAGCCAGACAAAAGGCTCGGCGGCATCCGCGCGGGCGCCGAGTTCGTGCGCCGTGCGGGTGACGGCGTCTTGCTCGGCATCGCTGAGATACGGCCAGGTGATCGAGTGCCACAGCACTGTCAGCGTGCCCCGCACCAGTCGCAGGCCGGCGACGGCATCGGCAGCGGACATACGGTCCAGGCCCGCGGGTACCTGCCGGGCGATATCCAGCGCGCCCTGCAGACGGTGCAGCCGCAGCGGCATATCCGGCCAGACGTAGCTCAGCAGCGTCAGCCGGCCGTCGGCGGCAGCCGCGTCGATGGGTGCGATGTCAAAGCCGTGCCGCTCGACGATCCGCAGCGGGACCTCCGGTGGCCGCATCCCCTGCCAGGCGTCGTCGATCACCACGGCGGACCCGGGCGGACCCCACTGGCCGTCGGCGTAGCGGTACAGATACTGATCAGCGCGCAGGTTCAGTCCGGCGCTGGCGCCGATCTCGAAAAGCCTTACCGGCCTTGGCGATCGGCGCACCAGGCGCAGCAGTGCGCCGACCAGCGCGGCTGACCTACCCACCTCGTTGGTCTGCGGCGGATGCTTCAGCGCGGCGCGCAGCCGGTCGTGATGTGCGGCCGCGACGGCGGTGATGTCGGTCCAGGCGGCCGCGGCGTCCCAGGTGCCTCCGGCGCTCGGGTACCACCGGCGCAGTTCCGGCGCGGACGTGTCCAGCACGATGCGGTGCAGCCCGCCGACGAGGCGAAGGGCGATGGCGCTGCCGATCGGGTCGTCCTCGTGCCCGCGCAATATCTCGGAGAACACGCCGCCGGCGGAGACGTCGGCGGCGATCGCGTCGAGCAACTCGCCGTACATCGGCGAGCCCAACGCGGTGCAGATCCGGCCCTGCTTGCGCAGCACGTCAACCAAGGAACTCATCGCTGCTCCAAGGAGTCCAATCCGGAACTGACGAAATCGAAGGCCTCGCCGAGCGCGTCCGGAAGCGACACATCGTGGTCGGCCAGCCAGTGCTCATAGGACGACAGGGCCACCCCCAGCATCATCCAGGCAACGGCCTGCGGACCGAGGTCAGTGGCGGCCACACCACACCGCCGCGCGACGAACTCGGCGATCACCTCGCGCCAACCCGCGTACATCGTCATCGAATATGCCTGCAGCTCAGCGGTTTCCAGGATGACCCGCATCCGCTCCCGGTGCCGGACGGCCTCCTCGGGGCTGTAGGTGTTGAATGCCAGGAGCGCGCCCCGCAGAGCGTCCTTCAGGGGTACCTCCTGGTCGACGTTGTCGAGCAGATCCCGCAGATCGGCCAGGTGGACGTCGAAGTCGCCCCACGGGATGGCGTTCTTCGACGCGTAGTAGCGGAACACCGTGCGGCGGGCGATCCCGGCGGCCTGGGCGACATCGTCGACGTTGACCGCGCCGAAGCCGTGCGCGGTGAACAGGTCGATGGCGACGTCGGCGATATGGCCGCGGGTTGTGCTGGGTCGTCGGCCCAGCCGGGAGCCGGTTTCCAACGTCACTGCAAGTCACCTCTTCCCTTCTGGCACTCGATGCCATATCGTGTTCGACACCCACTTGATGTGTCGAGTGTCACACGATGAAAGGCAGTCAATCATGGATCAGGATCAGCAAGTAAGCGCCGACACCGAGCTTGTCACGGAGTCGCTCGTCGAAGAGGTGTCCATCGACGGTATGTGCGGGGTCTACTGACCGTGAGCACTGCGCCGGCCAGCACCGGGGTGGCCTCCACCATGGATAAGCCCGGAGCGTTCGATCCCGACCTGCGGTGGCGTCTGCACCCGTCGGTCGCGGTGCGGCCGGAGCCGTTCGGCGCCCTGCTCTACCACTTCGGCACCCGCAAACTGTCGTTCCTGAAGAACCGGACCATCCTCGAGGTGGTCCAGTCACTCGACGAGCACGACGACGTCCGATCCGCCTGCCGCGCAGCCGGTATCGACGACGCGCAGCTGGCCCCTTACCTGCACGCTTTCGGTGTGCTCGCCAAATCCAACATGCTGGTCCAGACGGAGGGTTCTTGAAATGACCGCCACCATGCCGGTACCCCGCCTCGTCGACCAGTTCGAAAAGGGACTGGATGCGCCGATCTGCCTGACCTGGGAACTCACCTACGCCTGCAATCTGGCGTGCGTGCATTGCCTGTCGTCCTCGGGTAAGCGCGATCCTCGTGAGCTGTCCACCGAACAGTGCAAAGACATCATCGACGAGCTGCAGCGCATGCAGGTCTTCTACGTCAACATCGGCGGCGGCGAACCGACTGTGCGACCGGACTTCTGGGAGCTGGTCGACTACGCGACCGCCCACCAGGTGGGCGTGAAGTTCTCCACCAACGGCGTCCGCATCAACGCCGAGGTGGCCGCCAAGCTGGCTGCCAGTGATTACGTCGACGTGCAGATCTCGCTCGACGGCGCCACCGCGGACGTCAACGACGCGGTCCGCGGTCCCGGATCCTTCGACATGGCGATCCGGGCGCTGGAGCATCTGCGCGACGCCGGTTTCAAAGACGCCAAGATCTCCGTCGTGGTCACCCGCCACAACGTCGACCAGCTCGACGATTTCAAGGCGCTGGCCGACAGCTACGGCGCCACGTTGCGGATCACCCGCCTGCGGCCGTCCGGCCGCGGCGCCGATGTGTGGGACGAGCTGCACCCCACGCCTGCCCAGCAGGTTCAGCTGTACGACTGGCTGGTGGCGCGCGGCGAGGGAATCCTCACCGGTGACTCCTTCTTCCACCTGTCCGGCCTCGGCGAGCCGGGTGCACTGGCCGGGCTCAACCTGTGCGGCGCCGGCCGCGTGGTCTGCCTGATCGACCCGATCGGCGACGTCTACGCCTGCCCGTTCGCCATCCACGATCAGTTCCTGGCCGGAAACATCTTGGCCGACAGCGGTTTCCAGAACGTGTGGCAGAACTCCGAGCTGTTCCGCGAACTGCGTGAACCGCAGTCGGCCGGTGCGTGCGGCAGCTGCGGGCACTATGACAGCTGCCGCGGTGGCTGCATGGCGGCGAAGTTCTTCACCGGCCTGCCGCTCGACGGACCCGACCCGGAATGCGTCGTCGGATATGGCGTGCCCGCCCTGGCCCAGGAGCGCGACAAGCCCAAGTCCAGCGTGGATCACTCGCGCACCGGCAAGCGTGCGCAGGCCCCGGTGCTGCTGACTCTCGGTATGCCACCCCGGGCACCTCAGAAAATCTGCAACGAAAGTCCCGTTTAACCATGGCTCGTGATATCTGGTTCGAAACCGTCGCCATCGCCCAGCAGCGGGCGAAGAAGCGGCTGCCCAAGTCGGTCTACTCCTCGCTGATCTCCGCGAGCGAGAAGGGCTTGACCGTCACCGACAACGTCGAGTCGTTCGCCGAGCTCGGTTTCGCCCCGCATGTGGTCGGTGTGGTCGAAAAGCGTGACATGTCGACAACCGTGATGGGCCAAGACATCTCGTTGCCGGTGGTGATCTCACCGACCGGTGTGCAGGCGGTCCACCCCGACGGTGAAGTGGCCGTCGCCAGGGCCGCTGCTGCCCGCGGCACGGCGATGGGCCTGTCGTCATTCGCCAGCAAGCCAATCGAAGAGGTCGTGGCCGTCAACGGCAAGGTCTTCTTCCAGATCTACTGGCTGGGCGGCCGGGACGCGATCGCCGAGCGCGTGCAGCGGGCCAAGGACGCCGGCGCCGTCGGGCTGATCTCGACCACCGACTGGAGCTTCAGCCACGGCCGGGACTGGGGCAGCCCCAAGATCCCCGAGCAGATGGACCTCAAGACCATCCTGAAGATGTCGCCGGAGGTGCTCACCAAGCCGCGCTGGCTGTGGGCCTTCGGCAAGGAACTGCGCCCGCCCGACCTGCGGGTACCCAACCAGGGTCGACGTGGCGAGCTCGGCCCGCCGTTCTTCCAGGCCTACGGCGAGTGGATGGGCACCCCGCCGCCGACCTGGGAGGACATCGCCTGGCTGCGCGAGGAGTGGGGCGGTCCGTTCATGATGAAGGGCATCGTGCGCGTCGACGATGCCAAACGCGCTGTCGATGCGGGTGTTTCGGCGATCTCGGTGTCCAACCACGGCGGTAACAACCTGGACGGCACTCCTGCGGCGATCCGCTGCCTGCCCGCCATCGCCGAGGCCGTCGGCGACCAGGTCGAGGTTTTGCTGGACGGTGGCATCCGGCGCGGCAGCGACGTCGTGAAGGCGCTTGCCCTCGGGGCGCGTGCGGTGATGATCGGCCGGGCCTATCTGTGGGGCCTGGCCGCCGAAGGACAGCCCGG
>JBEVHL010000538.1:0-7560 GCA_040511255.1 Mycobacterium sp.
GCACCAGTCCGACCGGGTCGGGGATGGTCAGGGCATCATCGGCCGCGAATTCGGTGAACTTGCCGTACAGGCCGAGGTGCACGTGCACAGTGCGGTCGCCGTCGTATTCGTGGAACAGATGCTTGCCCCAGGCGCTCGCCTTGCGCAGCAGGCGGCCGTCGACCATGACGGCACCGTCGGTGAACCTGCCCTGCGGACTGCCGACCCGCACGGGCGCGCGGCCGTACCGGCGCTGATGCAGGCGGGCCAGTCGATGGATCGTGTGGCCTTCGGGCACGGCTAGGCCGGCGCGCCGGGCACGGGTGGGGCGACGTGATCTTTTTCGTACTGGGAGAGGATGTCGATACGCCGTTGGTGACGTTCGGCCCCGGACCACGGGGTGGTCAGGAACGCGTCGACGATGGCGAGCACCTCGGGCCATTCGTGCATCCGGCCGCCGATGCCGATCACCCGGGCGTTGTTGTGTTCCCTTGCCAGCGAGGCGGTTTCGACGCTCCAGCCCAGGGCACAGCGGATCCCCGGCACCTTGTTGGCGGCAATCTGCTCACCGTTGCCAGAGCCCCCGAGGACGATGCCGAGACTCTCGGGGTCGTCGCGGGTCTTCAGGGCGGCGGCGATGCAGAACGCCGGGTAGTCGTCCTCGGCGTCGTAGACGTAGGCACCACAGTCGATCGGCTCGTGGCCGGTGGCCTTGAGGTGCTCGATGATCTTCTCTTTGTACTCGAATCCGGCGTGGTCAGAGCCGAGGTAAACGCGCATGGCGCTAACCCTACTTCCGCCTGCTGACGCTCATCGGGTCGCCACCAGACCGTCGACGAGCAGGTCCAACATCCGGCCCGCCTGCTCGGTCGAGTGGCTGGCCAGGAAGATTCCGATCAGGCTGGACACGACGTCGTCGGCGCTGACATCTGCGCGCAGCGTGCCGTCCGCTGCGCCGGCGTCGAGCAAGGCCGTGACCGCGCCGAGCACGCTTTCCCTGGTCTGGCTGGGTTGCATGGCACCGGAGGCGAACATCGCGTGCAGCGATTCGGCCATCCCCCGTTTGGCGGCGACGAACCCGGCGTACCGATCCATCCACCGACGCAGCGCCACGGCGGGTTGTTCGCGCTGCAGCAGCTCGCCTGCCGACGCGGCGACCTCGGCGAGTTCGGTGCAGAAGACGGCCTCCACGAGGGCCTCGCGGGTGGGGAAATGCCGGTAGAGCGTGCCGATGCCGACGCCGGCGGCACGGGCGATGCCCTCCAGGGACACGGTGGTGCCGTCGCTGGCGGTGAACGCGGCGGTCGCGGACGCGACGAGCCGCTCCCGGTTGCGGTGCGCGTCGGCCCGAATCCGGTCAGCCATAGCGGAGGCACCTCCGTTTCTGCTACGTTCGATAAGCGGAGGTTCCTCCGCCTATGTCGAGTATGACCGAAGATCCACCTAGGAGTGTCATGACGGAGACAACACACCCCGGCGGGATCGGCCGCCTCGGTGACCGACAGGTCGGCAGGATCGGCTACGGCGCCATGGGCCTGGCTGCGGGATCCCCCGAAGACGCCGCCGCCCTGCTGCACCGCGCCGTCGAACTCGGGCTGAACCACATCGACACCGCGTCGTTCTACACCGATGGCGAGGTCAACCGCCGCATTCGCCAGGCGTTCGCGGCCTATCCCGACGATCTGGTGATCGTCAGCAAGGCGGGCGCCCGGGCCAGCTCGGGCGAGATCCCCCTGGCCCTGGCGCAGAAACCCGCGGAGCTGCGCGCCGCCGTCGAACTCGATCTGGCCGGGCTGGGGCTGGACTGCATTCCGGTGGTGAACCTGCGCCGCGCCGATATCGGACCGGGTCTGGTCGCCGAGGGGGACCAACTCGTCGATCTCGACGACCAGCTGGCCGAGATGATCGCACTGCGCGACGAGGGCAAGATCGAGGCGATCGGCATCAGCAATATCGACCTGCCGACGCTGCACCGGGCACTGCCCGCCGGGATCGTCTGCGTGCAGAATGCCTACAGCCTGCTCGACCGCAAACGCGAAGATCTGCTGGCCGTCTGCCTCGAGCAGGACATCGCCTGGGTACCGTACTTTCCGCTCGGCTCGGCCTTCCCCGGTTTTCCGAAAGTGGCCGATAACCCTGTGGTGCAACGGATTGCGGCCGAGCTCGCCGCCACCCCTGCGCAGGTCGGGCTGGCCTGGCTGCTGGCCCACGCACCCAACACCCTGCTCATCGCAGGAACAGCGTCGATCACACATCTGGAAGAGAACCTGCGCGCCGGCGAGCTGCGCCTCAGCGTCGATCAGCTCGCTGAGCTCGATGCCGTTCCTGCCGGGGAGCTACCCCACGGTGATGGCGTCGAGGCGTTCCTTGATAAAGGCTGAACACGTCACGGGGTCCAACCCCGACACCTTTCCGATCGGCGGTTCCAGCGGCGTGACGAGCGCGTCGTGGTTGGCCTCGTAGAAGTAGATCAGCGACACCAGGTCTTCTTCTGGCGCATGGGCCTGCGGCGGCAACACCCGGTGACGGCCCGACGGCCAGCGTCGCCCACTCCAATACTCCAGCAGGTCACCGATGTTCACCGTCAACGCACCTGGCTCCCACGGGGCGTCCTCCCAGCCTTCGGCCTCGGAGTAGACCTGCAGTCCACCGGCACCGGGCTCCCGGTCCAAGACCGTGACGGTGCCGAAGTCTGTGTGCGGCCCGATCCGGAACTGGCCCGGTTCAGGTTCGCCGACGACGCTGACGGGTGGGTAGTGGTTGATGTTCATCGTCCAGGTGGGCCGGTCGGCAAGGGCGGCAAAGGGATTGGTCGGTAGACCCAGTGCGCGGGCGAACAGCGCCAGCAGATCATCGGACACCCGGCGCATGGCCGCGGTGTATTCGTCGACGAGCTGGTGCAGGGCAGGCACTTCGGCCGGCCAGACGTTGGGCGCGAACCAGATTCGGTCCACCTCCGGGTCACCGGTGGTGGTTTCCGCACCGAGGCTGTAGCTCTCCTTGAGATCGGGCGGTGTCTCGGTGCCCTCGGCGTACGCGTTGGCCTCCGCGCCGGGGGCGATCCAGCCGTGCCCACCGACCGGTACCGAATAGTGCGCCTTGACCTCAGTTGGCAGTGCGAAGAATTCGCGGCTGGCCGCCCGCACCCGCGCGGCCAGGTCGGTGTCGACACCGTGCCCGGTGACGACGATGAAACCCGCGCGCTGCAGGCCCTCGTCCACCTCCGCGGCCACCTCGTCGGCCCCCGCACCGCCGGCGAGCCACCGCGAAATGTCCACTGTCGCAATCGCACCCACTAGGAAACCCCGATGTCCTCGTTCCACAGCGCCGGGTTGGCCCCGATGAATTCCGTCATCATGGCCACACAGCGCTCGTCGTCGAGCAGCGTAACGGCCACGCCGTGCTCCGCCAACCACTCGTGGCCGCCGTTGAACGATCGGTTCTCGCCGATGATCAGCGCGCCGATGTTGAACTGCCGCACCAGGCCGCTGCAATACCAGCACGGCGACAGCGTGGTCACCATCACCGTCTTGCGGTAATCGCGCTGCCGGCCGGCGTTGCGGAAAGCGTCGGTCTCGCCGTGCACGGACGGATCATCGTTCTGCACGCGCCGGTTGCGGCCGCTGCCCAACAGCACCCCGTCGACGGTGAAGAGGGCGGCACCGATCGGAATTCCGCCCTCTTCCATACCTTTTCGGGCCTCGACGACGGCGACGTCGAGCATCTCCTCAGGCGTCATACCGCGGTGAACTCGTTGTTGATCTTGGACCGGCACAACAGCAGGTACGCACCGCCGGCCAGCAGGAAGCCGACGAAGAACGTGATGTCACCGAGCTGCGGCACCACCTTGACCAGATACCCCTGGAACATCTCCTGATTGGCGAACAACAACACCGAGACCACCAGCCCGATGATGAAGGCGGCCAGGCCACCCCAGTTCGCGTACGAACGGTCATAGAGCAGATGGGAGATCTTGTGCCCACGGCGCAGATACTGATCGGCGAACACCACACCGAGCCACGGCCCGATCCAGTAGGCGATGATCAGCAGGAACGCTTCGTAGTTGTGGGCGGCGTCCGGCAGCGCCCACCACGCGATCAGGAAACCGGCAACACCGAAGAAAACCGTGACCAGCGCGCGGGCGATGTGCGGTGGCAGCTTGATCCCGATGGTGACGAAGGCCATTGCGCCGGAATAGATGTTGATCGAGTTGGCCGCGATCGCGCCGATGGCGATGGCCAGCAGCGTGGCCTTGGCCAGTGGTGACGCCAGTTCACTGGTGAACGATGCGGTCGGATCACCCAGGTTGGCCTCGCCGGTGGTGACCGACGCGGCGCCGACGACCTCAAGGATGAAGCACGACAGGAACAGCCCGGCCGAGGCGAACAGGCCGGTGCGGGCCGTCGACACCGACGACGGCAGGTAGCGGGTGTAGTCCGCGGCGTACGGCGTCCAGCCCGCCGCGTAGCCGAACGCGGTGCCGACCGTGAGCAGGAAACCGCCCAGCCCGCCGACTCCCTCGGCGCCCACCGGTGCACCCAGGTCGGCGTGCATGAAGATGGCCACCGAGGCGATGACGAAGATGATCGCCAGCACCGGGAAGGAGTACTTCTCGAAGGCTTGGACCAGGTTGTGTCCGAAGAAGGCGAACGCCGTCTGCAGCAGCACGATGATGATCAGGCCGACCAGTGGCGTGAAGCCGAACAGGGTCGACAGCGCGTACGCACCGCTGACGCTGTTGGTGGCGAACCAGCCGACTCCGGCGGTCACCGACATCAGTACCGCGGGCAGGGCGTTGCCCCGAAAGCCGAACGGCAGCCGGCCCAGCACCATCTGCGGCACGCCGTGCAGTGGACCGCGTGCGGACAGGAAGTAGTGCGCCAGTGCGCCGAGGCCGGTACCGATGGCGATACCGACGACGGCCTGCCAAAAGCTCATGCCGAACGCCAGCACCGCCAGCATGCCGACGAAGATCGTCGCGAATTCGAGGTTCGGCGACGTCCACGTCCAGAACAGCTGGCTGGGCTTGCCGTGCCGGTCTTCTTCGGCGATGAACTCGTTGCCGCCGGGTTCGACCGCGACAACACGGTTGCGGTAGGAGCCGTCGGTGGTGGGTTCGACTGGGTCGGCGACTGTCATGGGTACACCGTCGCTTGCCGGATGCGTGCCCGCAACCGGAATGGCCCCAAAAGGTCAGTCGAATTCAGGCGATTCGGTGCGGGACCGCTTGAGCTCCCAGAAATGCGGATACGCCGCGAAGATCACCGAGGCGTCCCACAGTTTGCCGGCCTCTTCACCGCGCGGGATCCGCGACAGCACCGGGCCGAAGAACGCGACGCCGTTGACGTGGATGGTCGGGGTGCCGACGTCGTCGCCCACGGCGTCCATGCCCTCGTGGTGACTCTTGCGCAGCGCCTCGTCGAACTTCTCGGAGGTGGCCGCCTCGACCAGCTCAACCGGCAGGCCCACTTCTTCCAGCGACTTGACGATGACGTCGTCGAAGTCTTTGTTGCCCTTGTTGTGGATTTCGGTGCCCATTGCGGTGTACAGCGGCGAAAGGATGTCGGAGCCCTTGGCGTGTTCCGCGGCGATGGCGACGCGAACCGGACCCCACGCCTTCTTCATCTGCTCCTGGTACTGCTCGGGCAGCTCACGGCCCTCATTGAGCACGGCGAGGCTCATCACGTGGAAGTTCACCTCGATATCGCGGACCTTCTCCACCTCGAGGATCCAGCGGGAGGTGATCCAGCACCACGGGCACAGTGGGTCAAACCAGAAGTCTGCCTGGTCCTTTTTGGTCGAAGCCTCGGGCATTGCGCGGTCCTCTCGATCGGGCGGCGGGCAGAAACAGCCGTTGAACACAACTACGGTCGCGGCCGGTCTGTTCCAGTCTCCGCTGTTCTATTCCCGGTACCCACGAGGGGCGCGCATTTCACACCCCGCGGGCGGCAGCGGGCGCACAGGACACGCATAGGGTGCGAACCTTTACCGGACCGTGTTACTTCTGTGACTGTTGTGGAGCAGTGTTACCCCTGCGAATGGGGTGGCTCCGGTGCACTCCCGAACCCGAGGAGCTCGCATGACAGGACACACCAGCTATTCCAATTCCCTTGTCGGCGCCGGCATTCGATCGATCCCCAAGAAGGTGTTCGTGGGGGCCGCGGGCCTGGTCGCAGTGGCCGCCGCCGCGGCGACCACCGCGGCCCCGGCGGATGCCGACACCACCAGCGATGCGTTCCTGGACGCGCTGAACAAGGCGGGCGTCGGCTACAACAACCCGGTCGACGCCGTGTCGCTGGGCCAGACGGTCTGCCCGATGCTGGTGCAACCAGGCCAGTCCTTCGCCTCGGTCGCATCCTCCGTCGGCAACAACGGCATCTCCCCCGCGATGGCGTCCTTCTTCACCGGGATCGCCATCTCGGCCTACTGCCCGTCGATGGTGTCCTCGATCGGTGATGGCACTTTCCTCGATGGGGACAGCGGAATGCCGAACCTCAGCGGCATCGGGATACCGGGCCTGAACGGTTTCCAGATCCCCGGCCTGTAGTTATCGGGCCGCTCGGCGGTCGTTGCCGACCGGTGGCGGCTAATGTTGGACGACGTGGCACTTCCCAATCTGACCCAGGACCAGGCCGTCGAACGGGCCGCGCTGGTCACCGTCGACAGTTACCGCATCAGTCTCGACCTCACCGACGGTAGCGGCGCGCCCAGCGACCGCACCTTCCGGTCGACCACCACAGTGGAATTCGACGCCGTCGCCGGCGCCGACACCATCCTGGATATCGCTGCCGATGCGATCCGCAGCGCCAGTCTCAATGGTCACGACATCGACGTGTCCGGCTACGACGAATCCACCGGTATCGCGCTGACCGGCCTGGCCGAACACAACGTCGTGGTCATCGACGCGGACTGCCGCTATTCCAACACCGGTGAGGGGCTGCACCGCTTCGTCGACCCCGTCGACAACGAGGTGTACCTGTACTCGCAATTCGAGACCGCCGACGCCAAGCGGATGTTCGCCGGCTTTGACCAGCCCGACCTCAAGGCGGCCTTCGACATCACCGTGACGGCGCCCGCGCACTGGCAGGTGATCTCCAACGGCGCGACCACCCTGGTCGAGGAGGGCGACGGCGGCGCGAAGGTGCACACCTTCGCGACCACGCCCCGGCTGAGCACGTATCTGGTGGCGCTGATCGCAGGCCCGTACGCCCGCTGGGACGACACCTACTCCGACGAGCACGGCGAGATCCCGCTGGGCATCTTCTGCCGCGCCTCGCTGGGCGAGTTCATGGACGCCGAGCGACTGTTCACCGAGACGAAGCAGGGATTCGGCTTCTATCACAAGAACTTTGGCGCACCGTATGCGTTCGGCAAGTACGACCAGCTGTTCGTCCCCGAGTTCAACGCGGGCGCCATGGAGAACGCCGGGGCGGTGACGTTCCTCGAGGATTACGTGTTCCGCAGCAAGGTCACCCGGTACTCCTATGAGCGTCGCGCCGAGACGGTGCTGCACGAGATGGCCCACATGTGGTTCGGCGACCTCGTGACGATGACGTGGTGGGACGACCTGTGGCTCAACGA
>JBEVHL010000539.1:0-10593 GCA_040511255.1 Mycobacterium sp.
TCCCGGGTTTGGTGCCGGCTTCATGTTTGAGACATCGTCGGCTGGGACGCCCGGCGACCCATTCCATCGTGGCGTATTCGACGTCTCGAGGGTGCGCAGCGGACCGTTGAGGAACGGGCTGCCCCGACCGCCGGCTTCGGTTTGAACAACCCGATCGTGTTCTCGGCCAACGCATTGTCGTAAGCGGAAGGCAGACCTCGCGGCGCGACGACCGAAAGTAGCGAAGCTCGCAGAAAGCGAGCTTCTTCGTGAGTATCTGCAGGACAAGCTCTCTGGCGTCCTTCGAGATGAGAAGGGAGACGCGGTGGGTCCGTTCGCGTCGTGGAAAGGCCGCGGCGAGCTGACCGCCGATGGGCGACCGCGTGGAGCCCACAGCAGCGTGTGATCGCGTCGCCGCGGGCCCGGGCGAAGAAACTGCTCAACAACCGGCCCCGCAAAACACTCCGGTGGAGAACACCCATGGAAGTCTTTGCCGACCAACTGACTGGCACGATTCGCGGGCCTTGTGCGTTTCCGATGTCGGCGGTAAGTTACGTTACGTACCGTATATAGGAGGATCATGCAGAACGTGACCGTAGGCGATTGGACGATGCCCGCTCAGGGCCTGGGGTGCATGGGCATGAGCGAGCACTATGGACCCACCGATTGGGACCTTTCGATCGGAACCATCCGGCACGCCCTCGACTGCGGAATTACCCTGTTCGACACCGCTGACATTTACGGAGCCGGCCATAATGAAGTGCTGCTGGGCAGGGCGCTGGCACAACGTCGAGACGAGGCCATCGTCGCGACGAAGTTCGGGGTAGATCGCAGTTCAGGTGATGACCGTCGCACCGTTCGCGGCGACGCTGCATACGTCCGCCGTAGCTGTGATGCGTCGTTACTTCGGCTGGGCACCGACCGGATCGATCTGTACTACTTGCACCGGCCGCCACTGAACGTGCCGATCGAAGAGACCTTCGGCGCGATGGGCGAACTCGTCGACGCAGGCAAGGTTCGCCACCTCGGCGTATGCGAGGTCGACGCCGATCAGCTGCGACGGGCGCATGCGGTGCACCCCGTAACGATCGTGCAAAGCGAGTACTCATTGTGGAGCCGCGACGTAGAGAACATCGGCGCGGCGCTGAGAGATCTGCAGGTCGGCTTGGTCGCCTACTCCCCCCTCGGGCGTGGTTTCCTCGGCGGAGGGATTAAACCGGAGGCGCTTACAGGCGCTGACAGCAGGAGGCGTCACCCCAGATTCCAAGGCCGCAACGCCGCAATCAACCAGGGCTTGGTGTCCGACGTCGCTGAGGTGGCCTCACGGCTGGGCGTCACGCCAGCTCAAGTCGCCCTGGCTTGGGTTCTGCACCAGTCGGCGCGACTAGGTGTGCCCGTCATCGCGATCCCTGGTACTCGACGGCCCGCGCGCGTGGACGAAAACATCGCCGCCCTCGACCTGGTGCTCGACCAATCATCGCTCGATCTGCTCGAATCACTGGCCGGACAGGTCGCCGGCGCACGATCTGGCGCGCTTCAGGCCTTTCACCACAACCAACCGCAGGGGGGCAAGTGAGCACCCGCGACCGACCCACACCCGACGAGCACACGACACTAGATCCGGGCCAAGACTCCGCATCACCCCGGCAGCGTCGCCGCGCAGACGACGTCGACATCGACGTCCTCGACGCCGCTGCCGAGCTCTTGCGGGAGGCTGGCGTGGGGGGGTGCACCATCGAAGCGGTCAGCCGACGCTCGGGCATCGGCAAACCCAGCATTTACCGCCGCTGGCCCCACCGGACCGCGTTGGCCATCGACGCCTTCGCTCGCCGAATGGCGATCGACGTCCCGATCACCGACAGCGGCGACGCGCGCGCGGACCTGACGCAGGCGTTCGTCGCGATCACCGAGCAATACACCGGCGCCGACGGTCGAATCTTTCGGGAACTACTCGCCGCAGCGGTCCTCGAGCCGAACGGAGCGCAACTGATGCAAGAGAAGTTCTTCCTCTATCGACGAGAACGTCTGCTGGGCATCTGGCTGCAAGGCGTCCGCCGCGGTCAACTCGACACCAACGTCGACCCGCACGACGGCATCGACCTCATCTTCGGCGCGGGCATCTTTCGCCTGCTCATCGGCCACCAACCGCTCACCACCGCACACAGTCGCCGACTCGCAGAAACGGTGCTCGGCCACGTTCCCGCGAATTTTTCCCGCGCTGACCAAGAACCGCGTCAAACGAAAGGTGTTCCCGATGCTCCCGGTCATTGACCATTCTCCTGACACCCGTGACACCCCGGCGATCATCGCTAGCCACTCCTTCGGCTTCTCCCGCACCGAGTGGGACGAGGTCGGCGAATTGCTCTCACCGACATTCCGTCTCATCGCCGTCGACGCACCAGGCTTTGGCGAAGCCAACGCCCTGACAGGTCATTCGATGGAGCACATGGCCCGCCAATTTGCCGAAACGATCAACCAACTCGACCTCGAAAGCTACGTGCTACTCGGACACTCGATGACCGGCAAGGTGATGTCCATCCTGGCCAGCAGAATGGGTGCGCAACTCGGCCTGCGCGGAGCACCCGAAAAGCTGATTCTCTTGACCCCGACACCTCTTGGCGAGGAAGTCGGCGGCCAAGATCTTCGCGACGCCCTCCTCGCGCACACCAAGACCCAAGAAAACGCCGAGCAATTCGTGTCGGACCGAAGTGCCTTACCGCTGGCGCCTGACGTGCGAAGGCGTGCAATCAACGCTTATTTCCAGACCAGCCGCGCAGCGTGGGAGGCATGGCTCAACGACGGTGTCAACGAGGACTGGATCGAGCGCTGCTCACCCATCACCGTCCCCGCCCTCGTCATCGCCGCCGACCGAGACCCAGTCTGGGGCATCGACATGCAACAACGACTCACCATGCCTCATCTCACCAACGCATCCATCACCACCATCGACTCGGGACACCTCGTGCCGATGGAAGCCCCGACCCAGCTCGCCGCCATACTGGCGAGCTTTTTGGCCTCATGACCCGGTTAACCCGACATTGCTCGTGACGGTCGCTACGGGGCCAGGAATTCCATTGGGCAGATCCACGGTCACCGCTAGTCTGCAGCAGCGAGGGCGCGTAAGTACGGTGCCCCGATGGCATTGAGCACGTCGGGATGGATTGGGCACCAGCCGAGTTCGTGTCGGCGACGTGCAGGTTCATGTAGTAGTTCAATCCCGTCACCGATGTAGCAGGCCGAACCGGTGCGGGCGACGGACTCATAGATTGCGCTGAGGTGGCCGTGCTCGCCGTCACCCTGCAGGTAGGGCGGGCGCACGACCTTGGCGCGGAGGCCCGACGCCAGCGGCTCGGGATCGAAGGGATCGTCCTCGGCGAAACTGTCCTCGCTCCACGTCCCTACGGTGCGCTGCATCAACACGCCGTGCCGGAGATGAAGATGAATGTCTTGGCCCTCGACGCGTACGGCGCTACCGTTGGTGGCCGCTGAGCCCGGGCTGGCCAGGTAGGTAATCAGATTGGCCACTTCCTGCGGGGTGGCGAAGCGCTGCAGCAGCGACGTAGCTCGGCCCTGCGCCATCAAGCCTCCAGCGACGTCGTCGCGGGAGATGCCCGTCTGGCTGGCGATGGTGTCCAGCACGGTGTCCATCCCGTCGGTCGCTGTCGGACCGGGTATCGCGTGGCTCGAATCCGCAACAACAAGAACCCGACTCTAAAACCGGGTGGACTCAGCAACGGGGACCCGCCAGCTTCATGTCGCGGCAAACAGCATTGTGGCGGGCGACAGGTAAATCCGGCTCCCGCTAGGACGAGCGACAGCCAGCGCGTCGACGGGATTTGATCTACCGAAGGTACGCGCCGACGCCCCGCTGTCGCGTAGTTAATTCCAGCTCTGGATGGCGACGGGCCACAGTGATCGCATGTCCGCCGCCGAAGGAGCTGCCCCACAAGCCGATTCGCGCCGCATCGATGGCTGTTTGGCCCTTAACGTAGGAAAGCGCGGCCTCCCAATTCTGGATTTGGCGGCGGAGCGAGAGAACTTGGCGGGGTGGCCTGCACTCTGCACTCTCACCGAAGCCACGGTGTGTGAAGGCCAGCGCGGCGATGCCGGCTTGGGCGAAACGCCGTGCGTAGGCGTCAAGGCGTAACTCGCGGGTCGCACCCAGTCCGTGGCCCATGACTACCGCGGGCACCTGTTGGTCTTCGGCAGATATAGCCAGGCGGCGCAGGAGCTATCACCGGCCGGGAAGGTTACGTCCAGGCGCTCGACCGACACGGCAGCGTTACCCATGTGTATTCGACCCTGTTGCGTTAGGCAGTCGGCCGGTGCTCAGTGCCGTCTCGTATGTTCCGGAGTTGTAGAGTGGCAGCTCGCCGACGGTGTCGGTGCTTTGCATATACGCCTTCATGATTGCTTGGGCCTCATCGCTTCCCAGGACGTGCAGGAACTCGGCTCGCTCCGTGTGTAGTCCGGCGGGAAGAGCCATGGAGCCGCCGAAATACACCGATCGTTTGATCGCTGCGATCGCCTTCTTCGGCCGCGATCCCAACGTGCGGGCCCAGGACACCGCCCGTGCGAGGACCTCGTCGTGGGGGGCGAGCTCGTCGACGGCGCCCACTTCGAGTGCCTCGGCCGGAGAAAGTGGGCGTCCTTGCAGCATTGCGATCAATGCGCGGTGATTGCCGATCAGTCGCGGAAGCCTTTGCGTTCCGCCGCCGCCGGGGTTGAAGCCGAGCAGCACTTCGGGTTGTCCGATGAAGCAATCCTCGTCGTCGGTCATCACGCGGATATCGCAGCTCCAGGCGAATTCGGCCCCGCCGCCCAGCGTCGAGCCGTTGAGCGCAGCGATGAACACCACACCGCTGGAGTTCATCTGCAGCAAGGCGTCGTGGAACCGATCCAACTGCACCGCACCTGCCAACGGGGTGTGGCTGGCCAGCCGTCGCGCGGCGGCTGAGTTGGCTACTGCAGAAGCGATCCGAGCCACCACCGAGGTAGCCGTGCGGCCCAGCGAGGGCGATTCACTCCCGCCAGCTTGGAGCATGGGGATGTCGGCGTGGCTGATGAAGCGTCGCGCGTGCGTCCCCGTGAACACGACAGCGCTCACCTCGGGGTCGGTGTCTACGGCATCGATGAACACACACAGTTCATCGACTAGCTCGGGGTCGAGCACGCTCAGTGAGCCACCGTCGAGCTTCGCCACGATCACACCGTCGGACGCATCAATGGACAGCCGCTTGAAGGACAAATTCATGTCAGCCCGCCACCGGGAGGTATATGGATCTATTTATTGGCACGGTGAATTCCTTTGGTTTGGTCGCACTGTGGCAGAGCTTGCTGACCCGCAGCAGCGCAGTCGCGAAATGTCGCATGAGCTTCTCCACATGATTGGCGGTGTCGCCGAGTGACACCCTCGCTCGGGCAGTGGGGTGTGGGCGCCGGCGCACCCGGCTGGCCGCGACGCGACTCTCCTCTATTTGTATTTGCCTGCAGCGGCGTAGCGCTCGGGAAGCAGCTTCCGGAGTTCGGCGTCCCAGGCAGCTTCAGCTTCCGGCGTCGGCTCCGGCATGGGGAGGCCCGCCTCGAGGATCCAGCCGTTAGGCACATCGCTGGCTACGACCACGACTTGGTCGATCGGCACTCCGATCACCTCGATCACCAACTCGTGCAGGCGCCGCAGGATATTCTTGCGGGTCACCTCCGAGCGGCCGTATCGGATGCCGCCGCTGATGATGACCGATGACTCGACCTTGCCCGCGGTGTACATCAGGCCCTGGGGCAAGGGGGTGAAGGCGACCCGGATGAAGGGTTCGGGCGCTTCGGTTTCTTCATGGTGGATCTCGGTGATGCCGTGCGCGATGCGATCGCGCTGATCCTCGGTCAGATCGATGCCTGCTGTGACGCACTGGTAAACCGGCACGATTGTCCTCCTTCTGATGTGTCCTTCGGGTGCGGCTGCCCTGCTGGCGAGCGCGGTTTCTGAACTGTGGCAGTAGCGACTCAAATTTCAATCCAGTCCGGCTTGAGGGGCTGTGAGCGCACTACGGTGATGGCATGCGGGTGCTGGACCTGGGTGCGTTGGCGGTGGCGGTGGACGCCGTCGAGCAGCCGGTGGGCGGCTCCAAGGCGGCCGCCATTCTGGCAATGCTGGTCATTCATGCCAACCGGCGGGTTTCGGTCGAAGCACTCATGGACGCCGCGTGGGGTGTTGGGCGCACATCTGGGACGGTCTCGACACTCGAGTCACATATCTGGCGGCTGCGGCAGTTGCTCGAACCGCAACGCCCGACGAGGCAAGCTTCCAGCATTCTGGTCAACGAGGCGGGCGGCTACCGCCTTGTTGCTGCCGGGCACAGTATCGATTCGCTGCACTTCGACGAGATCGCACGCGATGCCCGGGAACTCTTGACAGCTGGTAGCGCCGCGTCAGCCCTTGCTCGTGCCGACGAAGCGCTGATGCTGTGGCGCGGACAGCCCTATGGCCTGTTCGCAGAACATGATTGGGCGCGTCCAGCGGTGGCGCGACTTGATGAGCTGCACTCGCAGGTGCAGGAGTGTCGGATCGATGCTTTCATCGCCATCGGTAGTCACGAACGGGCCCTCGCCGACCTCGAACCCCTCATTGCCGCCATGCCGTTTCGGGAGCGGTTGTGGTCTCAGCAGATGCTGGCTTTGTACCGTAGCGGCCGAATTGAGCAAGCGCTTGGCACTTTTCAGCGGGCCCGCTCGGTTCTGAATGAAGAAATAGGGACTGATCCGGGCCCAGAACTCAGCGATCTCCACCGTCGGATACTCGACCACGACGCCAGTCTGATCAGTGGGGTCGCCACTCCCGCTACACCGTTGCGACCGGTCGAGGTCAAACTGCCGCCATCGCTGAGCCGGCTGGTGGGGCGCGACAACGAGCTGTCACGACTATCGACGCTGGTTGAGGGACGTCAGCTGGTGACGATTGTCGGGGCCGCCGGTTGCGGAAAGACGCGGCTTGCGGTTGAGGTGGCTCGAGTTGTCGCAGAACGCTTTTCCGATGGTGTGTGGTTCATCGATCTCGGAACCGTTGACGACCCCAGCCTGGTGATCGACGTCATCGTGTCGACAATCGGGTTCTCGGCCTCGCCCGGCTCGACATTGCTGGAAGATCTCACCCACTATCTGCGTGGCCGGCGACTGCTGCTGATCCTCGACAACTGCGAACACATCCTCAACGCAGTCGCGCACATCGTAGAGGCCGCAGTGGCGGGAAACACCGAATCACGCGGCTGCGCCATCCTGGCGACCAGTCGCGAGCCCCTCGACATCGACGGTGAAACGGTGTGGACTCTTGGCCCGTTGGCGCTGCCTCCGCAGGGGTCACCCGGTGCTGCCGACACCCGAACCGATACGGCCAGCTGGCCGGCGGTGCAACTGTTTCTCGACCGGCTTGCCGCGGCGGCGCCGACGTTGGAGATTGATGCCCGGCTACTGCAGCGGGTCCTGGAAATCTGTGATGCGGTCGACGGCCTGCCGCTTGCCATCGAACTGGCCGCCGCGCGCGTGAGAAGCTTCAGCATCGACGACGTCTGGGCGCAGGTTGCCGCCGACCCGAGCGAGCTGCGGCGAATAGGCCGCGAGCGGTCCGATCATCGCGCCACCATCCGATCAGCGATTGAGTGGAGCTACCGGCTGATGACGCCGACCGAGCAGATTGCCCATCGCCGGCTCGCAGTGTTGCCGGGCCCCTTCACTACAACAGCCGCCGCCGCTGTTGTCGATGACTTTCCGGACACCGATGTCAATGACGTTCTGGCCCAGCTCGTCCACCGGTCGATGCTGGCGTCAACTGCAACCCCCCGCCCGGGCGGTATCACCGTCTTCAGTCAACTGGCGACCGTGCGTGCCCATGCCTGGCATGCGCTGTCCGAGAGTGCGGACGCCGATGTGGCATCGCGCGCGCGTAATCAGTGGGTCATCGAGTTGATCGAGGCCCGACCCCGTCTCGGCAGTCCGACCGAGCCGGACTGGTACCACCGGCTCGATGATGACTACGCAACGGTAAGAGCCGCATTGGCGGCTCTACTCATCGACGAGCCCGCGTCATCCGGCGCTCGAATCGCGCCACGTCTGTCCTTCTACTGGTACTACCGAGCCAGAATCCAAGAGGGCCAGCGATGGCTGACCCTGGCCAACGACCTGAGCGGGCCACCAAGTGGGGTCGACTCCGTTCTGACCGCACTCGGGTTGGGCGCCACCCTGGCTGTACAGGGCCGGATTGACCTGGCACGACAACATACTCAGGGAATCGTCGAGCGGTTGCCGCCAATCCCAACGGAACGACTGATCGACATCGGTGAGAGTCTGGTCGGGATGGCCACCGCGGCGTGGGTGCGTGACGCGATAGACGTCGTGGAAGAAGTCCATACCGCGCTGGTTGACGTCACCGAACGTGCCGCCGATGAGCAGTTGCAGTTGCTCTGTGACGCGGTCGGCACACTGGCGATGATCGCACCGGGCCGACTCGATGAAGCGGCCGTTAACGGAGCCGAGGTCTACGCCCGAGCGATTGCGATGAACAACAATACGGCGGGCTGGATCGCTGCCGGTCCGCCGATGATCGCGGCACTGCTAGATTCTCGCCCCGCCGAGGGCATCGAGTGGGTCGACCGCGTAATGCAGGGACATCTACGACTCGACAGCGCCGCCGGCGGCATGTTTGTCGAAACCCGCGCAAACTTCGCCGTCCAGTCCGGTGAATACCTACAAGCCGCACAGCTCTACGCCGCGGCCCGCACCCAAACCCGCCGGGCAGCCATGGTGTGGCCGCGTCGGGAGCTGTCCCAAGATCTGCTCCGCAAAGCCCAAAGTCGACTCAGCCCAACCGATTACGAGCGTGCCTGGAAGGCCGGAGAGCGGCTGACCCTCGAAGAGATCGTCCAGATCACACGGTCGTAGGACCCCAAAGATGCGCCTGGTGGCCATCCGCGGTAGCGGCGTAGCTTTCGCTGTCGATGACCACCGCTAGCAAGGCCGCCTCCATCGAACATCGCGATCTGCACCCGGATGCGTTGGCCTGCATCAAGGTTCTCCGCCGCCTTGGCATCGCGGTGGGACTAGCTGGCAATCAGCCTGCAGGACTGCAAGATTCATTATCGGCTTACCGGCGGTCGACGAGGTGAATGGCTGCCGACTCTGGCCGTTACATGTAACGTCGTCTTATGGCGACTGCGAGGCAACGGGTACAGGAGCATCGCGACCGATTGCGGGCCCAGGGTCTGCGGCCCATCCAGATCTGGGTTCCCGACGTCCGTGCACCGGAATTCGCCGCTGAGGCCCACCGTCAGTCTGCGGCCGCTGCCGCGAGCGACGAAGACATCAACGACCAAGCATTCGTCGACGCAATATCCGTCGATTGGGGCGACGAGGGCGAGACCGCCTCGTGAGGCGGGGTGACATTCACATTGCGGCCGCCAAAGGTGCCTACACGGGCAAACCGCGACCGGTCGTCATCATCCAGGACGACAGATTCGACGCCTCGGCATCGGTCACCGTCTGTCCAATCACTACGAATCCCGTTGAGGCACCTCTCATGAGGATTGTCATCAAGGCCACGGATACCACGGGAATCGATCAACTGAGTCGGATCATGGTCGACAAGGTCACGACGATGCCCCGGTCCAATTTGCAGGAGCAGCTTGGCCGGTTAGCAGTTGCGGACGCCCCCAATGCGATGAGCGTTGACCCCGTCGAGGTATGAGACGGTACTCTGCGCAGCTCGTCATCGGGCGCGTCGATGAAGTTGGCGGTGCCATCTCTCCCAGCGTTGTTGACCAAAACGTCGATCGGACCGCACCCTTCTTCGACTCTCCGGATGAGACCGGCACGAGAAGCTTAGCGTCATATCCTGCAGTGTCTTTCATGTTCTCCCCGCTCGGCTTCAGTGAGGTGGTAGCAGCATGTCTTGCCAAGTTGGCGCTTTCGTGCCGGCGGCCAGATTTGACTGCGTGTATTGCTTGCCGTCGGGTCCGATGTAGCTGCCGGTTGCCGGGTCGTAGGGCACAGCGGCTACCGGCGCAGGCGGCGGTTGCGCAGCATCGAGTGGCGGCGTGCTGGGCGGCAGTTGCGGGATCGCCTGGCCCGATAGCGTCGCGTTCGGGTCGCCCTTCCAGTTGAAGCCGTCGTTTAGCGGCACGTAACTCTCGTCGCTCTCGCACAACTTCACCGTCGGCGCCCGCTTGCCCTGGACCGTTTCACACGGAAGGTTGCGCGCACCACGGACATTGAACTGCGAGTCCTGCGGAACCCGGCAGTACAGGTCGCCCGGCACCGTCCGGTCTGGGGCATCTACGTCAGTCGGCACCCGCTGTTGCTGAGCCGGCAGAAAGCCGGTGGTGCACGGTGGGGGCAGGTTGATGTTGAGATTGAAGCTCAGGTACTGACCGTGGTAAGCCTGCCTGGTGTTGTCGTTGGCGACCAACCCGGCCTGGTTTCCTGAGATGGCCTGCGGAAACAACACCAGCAGTTCTTCGATGCTGTCGTGATAGTCGACGGCGACCTGACCGATGCTGACCAGGTTGGCCATGAAGACCGGCAGCGTCGGCGCGACGCGGTCAAAGAGCTGCCGTACCTCATCGGCGGCAG
>JBEVHL010000540.1:0-12892 GCA_040511255.1 Mycobacterium sp.
TGAGATAGCGGGTCGCGGGGACGAGGACGTACTCGGCCATCCCGCCGTCGGTGCCGCCGAGGCCACCGGGACTGGGCTTACCCGGGGTCTGGCAGTAGTTCTCCAGCCCCTGACGACAGTTCATGCACAGCCCGCAACCCCACGGGCCGTAGACGATGACGGGATCGCCCGTCGCGAAACCCGTTGCGCCCGGCCCCATCTTCTCCACCCAGCCGGCGTTCTCGTGTCCGAGGGTGAACGGCAGCGTGAAGGCCTGCGTCCCGGCGGGTGCTTCCAAGATATGCAGATCCGAGTGGCAGGCTCCAGCGCCGCCGACCTTGACCAGCACTTCTCCCGGCCCCGGCTCGGGCACCGGCACGTCCTGAAGTTGTCCGGGCTGTTGCCATTCGACGAATCGGAACGCCTTCACCTCAGTCCGCGATCCGGTCGAACTCGACCTCGAGATGCAGCGGACCGCGGAACACCTGGTTCACCCGGTAGGGCGGCGGGTCGATCACCAGCCGCGGGTTGTCGACCCGGCGCAGGAACGTCTCCACCGCGATGTTGACCTCCAAGCGGGCCAGCGGACCGCCGACACAGCTGTGCACGCCGCGGCCCCAGCCCACGTGCTGATTGTTCGGCCGCTGGATGTCGAACTTCTCGGGATCCGCGAACCGCTTGGGGTCGCGGTTGGCCGCCCCGTAGAGCAGGTGCACGGCCGAACCCGCGGGGATGACGGTGCCACCCACTTCGATATCGGCCGTCACGCTGCGACTGGGGAAGAACTGCACGGCCGACTGCAGCCGGAGGACTTCCTCGATGGCCTTCGGGATCAGCTCGGGCTTGTCGCGGAGTAGCTCGATCGATTCGGGGTTGCGCAGCAGCAACAGGACGCAGTGCGCGATGGTGTTGACGGTGGAGTCGTGCCCGGCGATCAGCAGCAGCATCGCATTGGCCGCCGCCTCCTGGGGTGTCATCGGACCGTCCGGGCCGTCGTGGTCGTTGACCAGCTTGGACAGCACGTTGTCCTTCGGTTCGGTGAGGAACCCCTGGATCAGATCTGCCATGTACGCCGTCAGCGCCGCGGTGCTGTCCTTGCCCTTCTGCTTGCGAGCCTGCCCTTCCTCGGTGGCGGCTTCCGGCCCCATGTCCGCGCCGGCCATGAAGTCGAAGATCCAGCCGTGGAAGGTTGGCTCGTCCTTGAGTGGCACGCCGAGGATCTGGCAGATCACCGCCACCGGCACGGGATAGGCGTAGTCATCGACCACATCAAAACTGTTGTCGCCCTTGGCTTTGATCGTGTCCAGCGACTGGTTGCACAGGGCTTGGATGTCTCTGGCCATGTCGGGGATCACGTTCGGGGAGTGCGGCGGCGCGAAATGACGCATCACCTGCCTGCGCTGCTTGTCGTGTTTGGCCGGGTCGGACACGATCAGGCTGGGCTCGCGGCCGTACGCCTGCATGTGTTCCGCACCGACCTCGGGAGCGTCCGCCTGTGGAGCTGCCGAGATCGGGCTCCTGGAGATATCGGAGCTGACGTGCGGGTCGTGCGCGAGTTGGATCAACTCCCGGTAGCCGGTGACGACGTAGACCTTATCGGCCACCTGCACCACGGGTGTCTGGCGCAGTTCGTCGAAGAACCGGTACGGGTCGTGGCGGTTCTCGTACCTCATCGCCTCGGTCCAGGCGGTGGACGCGGTGGTCTCCAGAGCGGTCATGGTGGCATCCGTTCAACGGCTCTTGGCGCGGAACTCGGCGCCGCGGGAGGTGGGGTCATGGCCGGTGAGAACGACGTCGGGAATCCCCGTCGGCTCACGCGGATCCGGAAAGCGCGCCGACATCGGTGCCGCGTCGGCCGGTTCGTCGTAACCCGGAGGTGGCGGGGGAAACGGTGCCGAGCGCTCAATCATCGCCGCGTAGTACTCCAACCATTTGCCATGGTTGAACGTGATCGCCCCGACGATGCGGCCCTTCTTGCCGAATGCCGCGGCGAAGCGCAGATCCTCCACCGAGCCCTGGGTGAAGACGATCTGGTCGCCGAACGAGCAGACCCCGACGCCTTTGATGTTGACGCCGAACTGGCCGGACCAGAACTGCGGCAGCGGCAGGTGCGGGCGGCGGCCCATCTCCAGGTGGACCATGTTGTGCGCCGCGGTCTGCGCCCCGAGTACTGCGGCGTCCACGTGTTCGATCGACATGAACTGGTACTCGTAGAGCACGTGCGGCGCCCGGGCGATATCGCCCGCGACGAAGATGTTGTCGGTGACCACGCCGTTGATGTCGAAGGCGCGGCAGCCGGCGTCGCAGGCGACTCCCCAGAATCCGGTGGCGAGTTCGGCGCCTTCGAGCCATTCGATATTGCGGATGGAACCCAGCGATGCCACCACCACGTCGACGTCCAGGGTGGACCCGTCCGACAGTTTGGCGCGCCGGACGTGCCCGTCGTCATCGCCTTCGAGCGCCTCCACCGCCACGCCGGTGCGCAGGTCCACGCCGGCGTCGCGCTGCATCTTGGCCGCGATGTCGCCGATCACCCCGCCGAGCGCACCGACCAGCGGTGCACTGGAACGCTCGGCCACCGTCACGTTCAATCCGAGATCGCGGCAGACGGAGGCCATTTCGGAGCCGATGAACCCGGCTCCGACGATCAACACCCGGTTCGGCTTCGCCCTCAGGGCCGCCTGGATTTCGGCGGCGTCATCGCAGGTGCGCAGTGTGTACAGCCCTTTGAGCTTGGCCTCGTCGGGGTTGAACCAGGCCCGCGAGCGGACCCCGGTTGCGATCAGCAGCCGGTCATAGGGCACCTTGTCGCCGTTGGCCAGCAACACTTCTCGGCGTTCGCGGTCCAACCCGGTGGCCGCAACGCCCAAACGCCAGTCCGCGTCGACTGCCCGCAGCCGAGGAAGTTTGGTGTTGCCTGCAGGCACCCAACCCTTGAGCACCTGCTTCGACAGCGGCGGACGGTCGTACGGTTCGTGCACTTCTTCGCCGATGATGGTCAGCGACCCGGTGAACCCCTCGTCCCGCAGTGCCTCCGCGGCGCGCAGCCCGGCCAGTGAGGCGCCGACGATGACGATCCGGCCCTGGGCTTTGAAGGTACTGACCAGCTCGGAGATCAGCGGGTGGGTGTTCACTTCGAGGTCCGGTCCGCGGGCGGATCCATCTCCGCGATGATCGCCTGCACCGGGCACGACGCCACGGCTCGCGCCACCTGTTGGCGTTGCGAGTCATCGGGATTCGGGTCATAGCCGAGGGCTTCTTCGCCGTTGAGTTGAAGCACCTCCGGCGCCAGCGGGACGCACTGCGCGTATCCGAGGCACCTGTTCAAATCCACCACAATGCGCACGGGATCGGCTCCTTCTCAACCGGCGTTGACGGGCTGGTCAACGCGACTCCCAGGGAGCGCCGACGCTACTCCACCACGGCGCGCATCATGCTCATTTTTGACGATCGCGCAGAATCACGCCCGAATATGTTGACTCGGAACAGAATTGATTAGTGGATATACGTTTGTCGGATTCGGGCGGCCGGGCTAGGTAGGTGCGTTGGCGGGTTGGAACACCCCGGCGCTGTCGGATTCCTCTTCGGCGCGGATCACGTGCACGACGGCGTTGATCAGCGCCAGGTGGGTGAACGCCTGCGGGAAGTTGCCCAGGTGACGTCCCGTGCGCGGCTCGATCTCCTCGGCGTAGAGATGCAGCGGGCTGGCGAAGGACAACAACCGCTCACACAGCCGCTTGGCCCGGTTCACCTCGCCGATCTCCACCAGTGCCGACACCAGCCAGAACGAGCAGATGGTGAACGTGCCCTCCTCGCCGGACAGACCGTCGTCGGTCTCCTCGACGCGGTAGCGCAGCACCAGGCCCTGGTCGGTGAGCTCGTCGGCGATGGCCAGCACCGTGGCGCGGATCCGGGGATCGTCGGCGGGCAGGAACCGGGTGAACACCGCAAGCAACAGTGAGGCATCCAACGCGTCGTCGCCGTAGCGCTGCGTCAGTACCCCGCGCGCGTCGACGCCGTTGGCCAGAATATCGGCCTTGATCTCTTCCGCGATCGCCCGCCAGCGGCCGGTTTCCGTTGTCCAGCCGTGCAATTCGGCCAGCTTCGCGCCCCGGTCCAACGCCACCCAGCACATCACCTTCGAGGAGGTGAAGTGCTGCGGATCGCCGCGCACCTCCCAGATGCCGCGGTCGGGCTCGCGCCAGTGCTTGATCGCTTCTTCCACTTGATCTTTCAGCACCGGCCACAGCGCTTCCGACATCTGCTCACGGGATCTCGCGTGCAGGTACACCGAATCGAGCATCGAACCCCAGATGTCGTGCTGCATCTGGTCGAAAGCGCCGTTCCCGATGCGCACCGGCTTGGCGTTGTCATAGCCGGATAGATGGTCCAGTTCGTCTTCGACGAGCGTGCGCTCACCTCCGACGCCGTACATCACCTGCAGCGGATGACGTTGGTCGCTGTTGGCGCCGGACACGTCGGCGATGAAGGAGAAGAAGTCATCGGCTTCGCGATCGAGCCCCAGGGTGTACAGCCCCCATAATGCGAACGTCGAGTCCCGGATCCAGGAGTACCGGTAATCCCAATTACGTTCGCCCTGTGGGGTTTCCGGTAGTGACGTGGTGCTGGCGGCCAGCAGCGCGCCCGTCGGCGCGTAGGCCAGCCCCTTGAGGGTGAGTGCGCTGCGTTGCAGATAGGCCTTCCACGGATGGTCTGGGAAATCCCCGATGTTGATCCAGTGCCGCCACATCTCGCTGGTCTGCCACATCTTCGCCGAGGCCTCGTCGTAGGTCTGCGGCGCGACGTTCTTCTTGCCGAAACTCAGTGCGACAAAGACGTTGTCGCCGTCGGTCAGCCGGGTGCGGGCCCGGGCCTGCCGACCCTCCAACCCGATGCGCAGGTTCGTGGTCAGGCGCAGTGTCGGATGATCGTCCGGATTCTCCGACGCCCTGGCGACCGCCTCGCCGTAGGCGTTCGACGAGTACTCCCACCGCGCGGGGTTGCGGTGGTAGTCGAAGGCCGGTTCGCAATCCACCACCAACTCCACGGTGCCGCTGACGCATTTCACCGTCCGCAGCAGGATGTGCTCGGCATCCCAGTCCATCGGCGTGCGGCGATGGGTTCGCGACCGGGTCTCGAGGTCATGCCACGGGCCCATCACCAACGCGTCGCGGACGATCAGCCATCCGGTGTGGGTCTGCCAGGTGGTCTCCAAGATCATCGAGCCCGGGATGTAGCGCCGCGCCGAGGGCACCGTGACGCCGTACGGGCCGATCCGGAAATGCCCGGCCCCGCGGTCCAGGATGGCTCCGAAGACGCTCGGCGAATCGGGCCGCGGTGCGCACAGCCACTCCACCGATCCGCTGGAGGAGATCAGGCACGTGTTCTCGCAGTCGGACAGGAAGCCGTAATCGGCGATGGGCGGGAACGGGTTCCGCCTGCTGTTCGACACATACGACAGCGGCGCAGTTGCATTCATCGGCGTGGCAGCGCCGTTCTCGTTGGCTGGCGTCATGGGCAAGACCATCCGCACATCATCGGGGCTGATGGACGGCGGCGCAGCGGTTCGTCATCAATGGCGTGATGCGCCGTGCAGGCGGTGCGGATCGGGGAGTCGTCGACGCCGCACCATGTGCAGCAGCACCAGCGCCGAGACCGCCGCTGCGTAGATGCACCACAGTGAGGCGAACGCCTGTAGGTAGAACACCGCGACCACGATCAGGGCCACCAGGTTGAGCGCCCCGAACGCCACGATCGAGGGATAGCCCGACATCAGCGCCGGACCGATGACGGCGATGACATAGGCCACCGCCCAGACGTACTGGTTGTGTACATCGGTTTGGTAGACCAGCGCGTGCGGGTGTTCGACCACCCCGACCGGCCGGGTGAGCACCACGATGGCCAGGTATCCCGACACCACCAGCCCGAGGGCGACGAATGGCGCGACCCGCAGCCGGGCGTCGCGGGGTTCGAGCAGCAGGACCGACAGCGGAATGAGCGTCGGCAGCAGTGGCATCGCGATGAACAGATATGCCCTGATTGCCAGGTGGGTGGCCTCCGGGGAGATCTCGCCGGACAACCCCGCCCAGATCGCGGCCTCGATGAACTGGTGCACGGCGAACACCAGCGGCACCAGGGCGAACGGCACCTCCCGCCAGCGCCGGACCTCACGCAGCGAGAGCACCGCCACCGGCAACAGCACCGCGCCGACCGTCACATCCGCGGTTACCGAAAAGCACATGGGTTGGATCGTGTCACGATCCCCGGGCCAGGGCCGTCGTGGACGTTGACTCGCGGTTCAAGCAAAGCGCCCACAGCGTCCTGCCAGGGTTGTACCGTCCTCTGTCGTGACTTCAACGGCGAAGCGGATGTGTCTGGGTGTTGCGGTGGCCGGCGTGATGGCTGGTGCCGGTACGGCGGTGGCGACCGCGGTCGCCTACGCGGAGCCGAGCGCGCCCAGTTCACAGAGCTCGACCGACGGTGCCGCGGCCAAGTCACCCAGCCCTGCCGGTGGGCCGTCGCGCAGCCAGGGCGCGCAGGGCAAGACGAAGACCATCGGCACGCCGCGCCCGGCAGGCAGCGCGGCGGACACGGCGGCAGCCACCTCGGCGACCAAGGACAGGGCGCCCAGCCGGGTCACGGTCAGGACGGCACCCACGGCCCGGGTGCAGGCAACGACCGTCGTGCGCGACGCGCAGCACTCTGCGCTGGTCCCCGATCCGCCGGTGCCGGCGCGTATTCCGGCGCCGGTTCCGACTCCCGTGACCCCGGCGACGACGAACGGTGTCAACGCCTCCGCGGGGTCCGTCACGCGCAGCCGCATCTCCAGCACCGCGGACGTCACCGCGCAGGGCATCGACCCCACCAAGCAGCATGTGCTGGTGATCGGGGTGGACGGCACGAACCTGAGCAAGATCCTGGACGATCCCAGCAACGACAACTTCTTCGCCCTGATGAACGAGGGCACCACCGCCGCGTCGACCATCGTCGGGCACACCACCCTGTCCAACCCGTCGTGGACCGCAGTTCTGACCGGGGTGTGGGACACCAAGAGCGGCGTCATCAACAACATCTTCACCCCGGCCACGTACAACAGTTGGCCGACGGTGTTCAACCAGCTCGAGGGGTACAACCCGAACATCGAGACCAAGGCGATCGCCGACTGGGACGTCATCACCGATATCGCCTCTGCCGGTTCCATCCCCGCCGACGAGGTCGTCTTCGTCCCGCACGTCGCCGGCGACACCAACTGGTCGCAGACCGATGCGGCCGTGACCAACGAGACCGTCAAGTCGATCCAGGGCGGCGCCGGCTACGAGGACGTGCCGAACTTCCTGTTCTCCTATTTGGTCCAGGTGGACGAGAGCGGGCACATGTTCGGCGGCGACTCGCCCGAATACGCCGCGGCCGTGTCCCGCACCGATGACAACCTGGGCCTGATCCTCGACGCGGTGCGAGCACGGGAAGCGGCCACGGGTGAGGAATGGACCGTCATCGTGGTGACCGACCACGGTCATCAGCCGCAGCTGGGCATTGGTCACGGGCTCCAATCACCGCGTGAGACATCGACTTTCGTGATCGCCGAGGGTGCGGACTTCGCCGCCGGGCAGATGAACAACAAATACTCGATCGTCGATGTCACCCCCACTGTGCTGACCCTCTTCGGTAGCCAGCCCACCCGCGATGCCGACGGGGTGTCACTGACCACGCTCGGGCAGAGCCAGGTCGATCCGGTCAATCTGCACCAGGCCCTCGACGACGCGATCGACAGCTACGGCTGGCCCGACATCGCCACCAACGTCGCACTGTCGTTGCGCACCCTCTTCGGCTCCATTCCCTACTACGTGAACAACTTCACCAACGACATCAGCGCGCAGCTGCAGGCGGTAGCCGGCCAGGACATCTTCGTGGTCAGTGCGTTGGCCGGCGTGGCGGACGCAGGGGTCCGCGTCATCGGTGGCGCCCTGTTCGCGGCGACGGACTTCATCGGACAGATCGTCGGCCGATTGACCGGCGCAGGCGTCATCCCGCCGAGCACGCCGACGCTGCAACCGGCGCTGCTGCCGGGCGGCGCGAACGTCCTGGCCTGACCGGTTCAGTCGAGCGCGGCGATGGCCTCGGCGACCGCATCGGCGACGGCGGCCCGGGCCGGGGCGAGGTAGCGGCGGGGGTCGGTGACGGCGGTGTCCGCAGCCAAATATGCGCGCACGGTGGACGTGTAGTGGATGTTGAGCAGGGTGCCGATATTGATCTTGGTGATGCCGGCACTCACCGCTTTGCGCAGCTCGTCGGCCGCGACGCCGGAGGAGCCGTGCAGCACCAGAGGCGCAGGCACCGCGGCCCGCAACCGCGCGATCAGGTCGAAATCCAGGGTGGCGCTGCGCTGCGACATCGCATGCGAACTCCCGACCGCCACGGCCAGCGCGTCCACCTCGGTGGCGGCCACGAACGCGGCCGCTTCGCCGGGATCGGTGCGCACACCGGGAGCATGCGCGCCGTCCTTGCCGCCGACCTCGCCCAATTCCGCTTCGACGAACAGTCCCCGGTGATGTCCCCAGTCCGCAGCGGCCCTGGTGGCGGCCACGTTGGCCCGATAGTCGAGTTTGGCGGCGTCGAACATCACCGAGCTGATGCCGGTGTCTGCGCTGGCGTGCAGCAGGTCGGTGTCTTCGACGTGGTCCAGGTGCACCGACGCCGGGATGCTCGCCTCGTCGGCCACCGCGGTGACGGCCGCGGCGATCGGCCGTAGCCGGCCGTGGTGGAACTTCACCGCGTTCTCACTGATCTGCAGGATGACGGGCCGGCCGGCCAACGTCGCGCCGGTGACGATCGCCTCGGCGTGCTCGAGGGTGATGACGTTGAACGCCAACACGGCGGTGCCGGCGCGGTGCGCAGCAGCCACCAGATCAGCGGTCTGGGCGAGGGGCATCGGCGAATCCTTAACTTGACAATATTGCAATCAAATACAACCATATCCATCAATATCCAACCGAGCAAGGATGACGATGCAGACCGAGCTCTTCCTGGGCCTCGACGTCGGCACCAATTCCTGCAAGGCGGTGGTCTTCACCGACGACGGCCGGCCCGTCGCCGCCGGGCGCGCCGATACCCCGTGGAGATTCACGCCGACGGGAGCCGACATGGACGCCGTCGCGCTGCTGGCGGCGGCGAAGGCGGCGCTCGCCGCGGCGCTGACCGACTGTCCCGCAGGTCAAGTCGCCGGGGTCGGGGTCACCAGCATGGCGGAATCCGGTGTCCTGCTGGATGCCCGCGGCCAGCCGACCGCGCCGATCATCGCCTGGCACGACACCCGCGACGACGCCCAGTTGGACCATCTGCGGCAGACCATCGCCACCCGGGAGTTCTCCGCCACCACGGGGTTGCCCATGCGGCAGCAGTGGTCGCTGACCAAACATCGGTGGCTTCTGGACCACGTGCCTGCCACGCACGATGCGGTGCGGCGTCTCAACGTCGCCGAGTGGATCGTCCGCGGTCTCGGCGGCGAGGAGGCCACCGAGCAGTCCCTGGCCTCCCGCACCGGCTGGCTGCGCCTGGCCGACCGGACCTGGTGGGGTGCGGCGCTGGACTGGTCGGGTGCCGGCGAGGGGTTGATGCCGCCGTTGGTGACGGCAGGCACTCCGCTCGGCCGGGTGAGTGCGGACGCCGGATTGCCGCGGCTGACCGGCGCGGTGCTGACCATCGCCGGCCACGACCATCAAGCCGCCGTCGTGGGTGCCGGCGCCGACGGGCCCGGCGACGAGCTGGACTCGTGCGGAACCGCAGAAGCGTTGGTGCGCACCATTGCCCCGAGCCTGCCACCGTCGGTGGTTGCCGAGCTGGCGGAGGCCGGCATCACCACCGGCTGGCACGCCGTGGCCGAGCATTGGTGTCTGCTCGGGGCCACGCAGGGCGGATTGGCGTTGCAACGGGTGCTGGCACTGCTCGGCAAGGACAGCACAGACCTGCCCGCGCTGGACGCCGCGGCGCTGGCCCTGCCCGAGTCCAGTATCCGAATCGCAGCACCACCATTCGGCAGGCTCGACGTCCTGGGCGTGACCGACGGCGACGGCCCCGCCCAGGTGTGGCGGGCAGCGTTGGAGGCCGTGACCGACCAGGCGGGTGAGATCCACGACGCGATGAGCCGACTCAGCGGGCCCCACCGGACGTTGGTGGTGACCGGAGGGTGGTCACACAGTGCTGGGCTGCTCGAGATCAAGCGGCGCCGGTTCGGCGACCTCGTGCAGGCGGATGTCGAGGAGGCCGGCGCCCTGGGCGCAGCGCGGTTGGCCGCGACCGCGGCGGGGGTCTCATGACCGACCGTGTGCTCTACGGCGATCAGCGCAAGAACCACATCCTGGAGCAGCTGATGAGCAGCGGACGCATCGATGCGGTGGACATCGCGGCGGCGCTGGGGGTCACCGGGGAAACCGTTCGCAAAGACCTCATCGCACTGGAACGACAAGGGCTGCTGCGCCGAGTGCATGGCGGGGCCGTGCCGGTCCAGTCACTGTCTTTCGAACCCGCGGTGGAAACCCGGACCCAGTTCGCCTCGGAGAAAGCCCGCATCGCCCAGGCGGCGCTGCGCCATCTGCCTGCTGCAGGCTCGGTGCTGATCGACGCGGGTTCGACGACAGCGAAACTGGTCGAGATGTTTCCGGGCGACCGCGACCTGACGGTCTACACAAACGCTCTGCCCCTTGCTCTTTCGTTGTTGACCCGGCCCAGGCTGACGGTGTTCACCCTGGGCGGGCGGCTACGCACCACGACGTTCGCCGAGGTCGGCGACTGGGCGGCGCGGGCGCTGGCCGACATCAACGTCGATATCGCCTTCCTCGGCACCAACGGGATCTCACTGTCCCGGGGACTGACGACGCCTGACGCGGAAGAGGCCGCGGTCAAACGGCTGATGCTCGGGTGCGCTACCAAGCGGATCCTGCTGGCCGACCACAGCAAGTTCGGCGTGATCAACGGCACCAAGCACGGAAACCTCGAAGACATCGACGTGCTGATCAGCGACACCGGGCTGACCGACCGCCAGACGGCCGAATTACGTTCTGCTGGAATCGAGGTGGAGCGCACATGATCGTCACCGTGACACCGAACCCCAGTGTGGATCGCACGGTGTTGCTGGCCGAGCTGACGCTGGGAGCAGTCAACCGCGGCCAGCGGAGCTGGAGTGAGCCCAGCGGCAAGGGCGTCAATGTCGCGCTCGCGCTGCACGCGCACGGCGTGGCCGCCAGGGCCGTCGTGACCGCAGGTGGTCACGTCGGGGTGCAGCTACGTCAGATGCTGGAGAACACCGGGCTGGAGACCGCCGTCGTGCAGATCGCCGGCGACATCCGCAGCAATATCAGCCTCACCCAGTCCGACGGTACCGTCACCAAGATCAACGAGCCAGGGCCAACGCTGACCGGTGATGAAAGCCAGAGCCTGACGGACGTGGTGACCGAATTGCTATCCGGCGCTTCGTGGTTGGTGTGCGGCGGCAGCCTACCCGCAGGTCTGCCCGACGGGTGGTACGCCGAACTGGTCGCACAGGGCCACCGCGACGGGGTGCGTGTCGCGGTCGATAGTTCCGGGCCACCGCTGCTGAAAAGCCTTGCCGCCCAGCCTGACCTGATCAAGCCGAATCTGGACGAGCTGGCCGAACTGACCGGGCGTCTGCCCCGCACGCTCGGCGAGGTCGTCGCCGCAGCTCATGAGGTTCGCGCCCTGGGGGCACGAACCGTGCTGGCCAGCCTGGGCAGCGACGGGGCCGTCCTGGCCGACGCCGACGGCACGCTGTGGGGCCGCGCCCCGGTCGCTGCGGTGGTGAGCACCGTCGGCGCCGGCGACGCGATGCTCGCGGGCTATCTCAGTGGTGGAACGGACCGCCGCACCGCGTTCGGCGTCGCGTTGCAGTGGGGTGCGGCCGCCGTGCAGCACGAAGGCACGCTGTTCTCGGCCATGGCCACTGACACCCCGGTGCGCATCACCGACGACATCGATCCGCAGTGGCGACTGGGCGACGGTCAGTAGTCCGGGTCAGCGACTACCGGTCACCTGGTGCCAGGACAACCGGACCTGCGTACCGACCTCGGTGCTGCTGATCGTGGCTTCGTCGGCGAGTTCCCGCATCAGCGGAAGCCCGCGGCCCCGGAGGCGCGCGGCGACGTCGTCTGTCGACGGGGCCGGCTGGCGCCAGACGCCGTGGTCTTTGATGGTCACCACGAACTGATCGAGATCCGCCTCGTACTCGGCGATCAAGTCCATCGTGCCTTCGCCGGAGCTCTGTACATAGGCGTACTCCGCGGCATTCGCCAGCGCCTCGTAGGTGGCCAACAGCAGATCGCACACCCGGGTCTCGTCAAGCCGGAGGTTCTGGGCCAGCCAGTCGCCGAAGTCCGCCCGGGTCTGGGCCGCGTTCTGCGCGCTCGCAGCGATTCCTGTTCGGCTGAACAGATCCGCAGTGTGGTGGTGCGCAGGCTGGGGCGCAGGACTGGCATGACTCATAGGCAGCCGATGCTTACCCCGTCTTGTGTGGTCCCAAGCAAACTAGGCCAAGGCGCGGAGTGCGTCGTCGAGTGTCGGGTACAGCGAGAGCAATTCGTCGAGGCCGAGAAGTCGCAGGGGCCTGCTGGTGGCCGGTCCGTCGGCGACCACCGCGAACCTGGTGGTGGTACTGGCGTGGTCGTGTGCCTCCACCAGCGCAGCGATGCCTGCCGACGCCATGAATTCGACCTTGGTGAGATCTACGACCAGCGCCGATGGCCCGTCGCTCAACGCCTGCCGCAGCACGTCGGACAGCTGCGGTGCGCCGAGCATGTCCAGATCGACCTGCACCGATATCACTGCGATGCGGTCGATCCAGCGTGTCCCGATAGCGCCACTTTCCGCGGCGTCGTCATCCATCTGTTTTCCTCGTCGGCTCAAC
>JBEVHL010000541.1:0-12693 GCA_040511255.1 Mycobacterium sp.
GGCTTGCCGTGCAGCGAAATGGCATGCGCCGAGAAGTCACGGATCTGGAAATCGAAGATCTGGTCCACCAGGTCAGGATCCAGCCCGATCAGATCGGCCTGCTCCAGAATCAGTTGGCCGTAGACGACGAGGGTGAACAGGTGCCCGATCACCAGGACGAAGTCGAGATCGCGCTGCTGGTCGGCATCTGGCCCAGCCGTGGCCAGCAGCTCCTTCAGCGCTTGCGTCTGCTCGAAGAACCGGGCGACATTCGGTATGTCCGAATGCTTTTCGTACACCGGCGCCCAGTCTGCGAACTGCACCTTGCCTGCGCCGCGCGCTGGCCCCTGCTCCCAGAAGAAGACATCATCGGCCGGGTCGTCGCGGGTACCGATTTCGGGATACTCAGCCGGATTGAACATAAAGTTCGGCATGAACTTGAGGATCTGCGCGACGTTGACATGCACCGTGCCCTCCAGTCGCGGCAGACAACCGATCAGCCGCGCGACTTCGGAGAAATAGGTGTTCTTCTCAAAGCTCTTGGCGGCCAGCACGTCCTGCAACAGGGTGACCACCACTTCACCTTCAGAGGTGACTTTGGACTTGGTCACCGGATTGAACAGCAGATAGCGCCGATCGTCTCGGCTGGCACTGCGGAAGTAGTCGATGGCCCGGTCGCTGAACAGCTTCATCGCGACCAACCTGGCGTAGGCGTCGACGAAACTCGCCTTCACATGCGGGAAGTCGGTGACCGGATTGCCGTAGAGGATGCGGTTGTTCGCGTGGGTGATCGCCTCGTAGAACGCGTGCTCGCACATGCCGATCGAGCCGCTGCACAGGTTGAACTTGCCGACGTTGACGGTATTGAGGGCCGCGGAGAAAGCGTCAGGCCCGGTGTCGAGGATGTCCTCCTCACGGACCGGATAATCGGTGAGCCGGAAATTGCTCACGTACATCTGGCCGTGCACCACATTGCCGATCAGCTCGTAGTTCTCGTGGCCACTGTCGGCGACGAACCACACGTAGCCATCGGCCCCCTCCACATCGCTGCGCCGGGAGAACACCGAAACCATCCCCGCCACATTGCCGTTGCCGATGTAGTACTTCTCCCCGGTCGCCCGGAACGCAATCCCGTCCTCAGCTGACGGCGTCAGCACCATATCGGTGTTGTAGATATCTGCGCCGTGGTCGCGTTCGGACAGGGCGAAGGCCATCACGCCGCCGGCTTCGAGTTGCTCGGCCGCGCGCTGCATGGCTTCTTTATTGGTGCTCTGCCAGATCGGCCCGAGGCCCAGGATGGTGACCTGCTCGGCGTACCAGTAGGCCAACCCGTAGAACCCGAGGATCTCGCTCAGCGCCGCATTGCGGGAGGTGTCCCACCGCTTGTTCTCGTCCCCGTCGGCGTACTCCGACGGGGTGAGGAAGGTCGCGAAGATGCGCTCACGAGAGATGAACTCCAGGAAGTCCGTCACCCACGTCGCGTGCAGATCATCTTCGAGCAGCTTCGTCTTCCCGCGGTCCTCAAACCAGTCGATGAGCGCTCGTAGCTTGGCTCGCGTCGTCGGATCGAACTGCTGCGGGTCGTATGTATTGGGGTTGAGCAGCAATCCGCCATCGTCGACCATGGCGTCGAATCTAGCAGCGGCCGTCCCCGCCGAAATCACACCGGAAATCTCACATCTTCATAAACATCACTGGTCACGGGTTTAACTCCAGTCACAGCATGGGTACGGTTGTCCACACGGCTTAGGGAGAACTCGTGCGAGTAGCGGAGAAGTCCAGACTTGCGCTGGCAGGCGCGGCACTGATGGCTGCGGCAGCGCTGGTGAGCTGCAGTAACACCACCAACGGCAGTGCGACGTGCCCGGGATGTGGCACACAGGCGGAACCGGAGTTCCCGACGCCTCGGCCGTCGATCTCGACGCCGACCGCAGCGCCGCCACCGTCCCCCGCCCTGCCGCCACCGGCCCCGTCGACGGCCATCGCCGCCCCGCCGCCCGGGCAAACGCTGCCGCCCAATGACCAGGGCTACGTCTACATCGAAACCAAGTCGGGTAAGACCCGCTGCCAGCTCAACAGCCAAACAGTCGGCTGCGAAACAGAATTCGAGAACTCCCCGGTCGTCGACGGCGAGCCCGCCAACGGTGTCAGCATCACCTCCAGCGGTGCGATGAAGTGGGTCGTGGGCAATCTGGGCGACATCCCGGTGGTCACGTTGGACTACCGCACGTATGAGGCGCAGGGCTGGACCATTGCCGCCGACGAAGGCGGTACCCGCTTCACCAACGACGGCACCGGCCACGGAATGCTGGTCCGCGTGCAAGGGGTCGAGGCCTTCTAGCCACAGCGCCCGCTCAGGCAAATGGGCTTAGGCTGGCGCCCGTGGATTTCCGAGTATTCGTCGAACCCCAGCAGGGCGCCTCCTACACCGATCAACTCGCAGTCGCCAAGGCCGCAGAATCGTTGGGGTACTCCGCCTTCTTCCGATCCGACCATTACGTCGCGATGAGCGGCGACGGGCTACCCGGCCCGACGGACTCCTGGGTGACGCTGGGCGCGCTGGCCCGCGAGACCAGTTCGATCCGGCTGGGCACCATGGTCACCTCGGCGACGTTCCGGCACCCGGGTCCGCTGGCCATCTCGGTGGCTCAAGTCGATGAAATGAGCAGCGGCCGAGTTGATTTCGGCATCGGCGCGGGCTGGTTCGAGGAAGAACACGCCGCCTATGCCATCCCGTTCCCGTCGCTCAAAGAGCGGTTCGAGCGACTGACCGAGCAACTCGAGATCATCACCGGCTTGTGGTCCGCGCCCGACGGACAGACCTTCGACTACACCGGCACGCACTACTCGATCGTCGACTCCCCGGCGTTACCCAAACCGGTCCAAAGTCCGGTGCCGATCGTCATCGGCGGGTCCGGTGCCAAAAAGACCCCCGCGCTCGCCGCCCGCTTCGCGACCGAGTTCAACGTCCCGTTTGATTCGCTGGACGTCATCAAGACTCAATTCGACCGGGTGGCCACCGCGGTGGACGTTGCGGGCCGACCTGCGGACTCTATGACGTATTCCGCCTGTTTCGTGGTCTGCGCAGGCCGCGACGACGCGGAAGTGGCCCGACGCGCTGCCGCGATCGGCCGGGACGTCGACCAACTTCGCCAAGACACCCCGCTTGTCGGCACCCCGGCCGAAATCGTCGACGCGCTGGACGCCTTTGCGGAGGCCGGCGTGCAGCGGGTCTATCTGCAGGTGCTGGATCTCAGCGACCTCGACCACCTGGAACTGTTTGCCGAAGGCGTGGTCTCACAACTCGGCTAACTGGGCTGCGCACGCATTTGCGCAGGCGGCACCGCTAAAATCGGTAGCTGTGGCGAAACCCGACCCCCCGGAGGCAACCGAGTTCTTCTCGGGCAGCCGCTATGAGGACGACGTGCCCGGTGATCAGGCGACCGGCGACGGCCCGGCTGCTGACGTTCCCGACACCGACGCCGAGGTTGCCCACCCGCGCGAAACGCCCACGGGGTTCTTCTCCGACTCCCGGTATACCGAGGCTTCGACCAGCGGTTTCTTCGGCGACCGGTCCTACGAGGCCCCTCGGGACGAGACCCCCACCCACGAGCCCACCTACGAGCCGCCGACCGAAGAGGCCCCGCCGGACTACCCCGCGCCGGTGTACGAGCCACCCGTCGTCAGCGCACCTGTTCCGAACAAACGGTTCTTCAACGACGAGCCGCCCGTCTTCCACGACGACGCGCCCACCGACCCGAACATCGCACCTGTGCGCGCGCCGGAGTTTTCGCCACCGAGCCCGTATGACACATTCGACGCGTTCGCGCCCGGCGCCTTCCGGCCCGAACAGCCTTGGTACCGAACAAGATCCGCCGTCATCGCGATGGGTGCCATCGGCATCGCCGTCATCGCCATCCTGATTGCAGCAGTGCTGCTGGTGGCCGGCGGTTGGGATGGTTCAGACCAACCGAAGACGGAGACCACGACCACTCCGGCGACCACCTCGTCGACTCCGACCACCACCGCAGCGAGCTCCGAACTTCCGCCGCCACCGCCGCCGCCCCCGCCACCACCACCGCCTCCCCCACCACCACCGCCGGCCAACACCTACTACCCGCGGTACCCGCAGCAGAACGAGGGCGGCAGGCCGAATGTCACCACACCGGAGACCAGGGGCCCGGATATCGTCGTGCGTCCGAGCCACCGTCCGGCATTCCCTGGACAGCCAGGGGAACGCTGACGCCAGCTGCGCCTTCCCAACGATGACCGATTAGCCCGTTACTATCGGTCCCCGTGGCGCAGAACGGAAACCCCGACGACGACCCGGACATCTACGGCGAGCCGACCCAGTACGCCAACTACGGCACTACCGGTGGTCAGGCATACAGCGAGACCCCGCCGCCTGAGTACGGGCAGACCGGTTACGGCTACCAGCCGGAATACGGCACGGCGCCAGTTCCGGAACCGCCGACACCGTGGTACCGCAAACCCCCCGTGCTGGTCGGACTCGGCGCGGTGGCCGTCATCATCGTGGCGCTGATCATCTACGCGGTCGTTTCCCTGAGCGGCGGATCGTCCAGCACCACCGAAACCACGAGCACCACCACGTCGGCGTCGACCTCGGCGGAGACGTCAGCCTCGGAGGCACCCGCCCCCGCGCCGGGCGGATCGACCGAGACCGTGACGGAATCACCGGCCACCACCACCAGCGAGTCACCGGCCGAGACCACCACCACGACCACCGCGCCGACCACCACCACGACCACGACGACAACCACCACCACGACGCCCCCGACGACCAGCACCAGCACGGTCACCGAGACCGTCACGGTGTCACCGTCGCGGACCATCCCCACGCTGCCGACGTTCTTCCCGGGCCAGGGGGGTCAGGGCGGCCAGCCCGGTCAGTAACCCCGCGCGGCGTATTGCGCGACGAGCGCCTCGGCGCTGCGCACGGCAGCGCGGCACGCCCTGGTGGTGAACGGGTCGTTCAGCGGATGTTCGGCACGTCGCCGCCAACGCTGCGCGGCCGAGAATGCCGCACGCGGTCCGTCGTAGGGCTCCTCGGGGGTCAGGCCGAGTCTGCTGGCCGTATCGGTGCCCGAGCCACCGATGATGCGGCGCAGTGAGGCGATCTCGTCGTCATTCAAAGTCGTTGGCCGCGAACGTAACTGGCTGAGCAGCCGGAGTTCCTCAAACGCGTGGGTGTCGGCCAGCAGCGGATCGATATCGGCGATGATGTAGGGCGTCGCGGCAATGGGGTTCATCTCGACGAACCGCCGCAGCGACAACAGGGCGGTGTGGGCCTTGAGCAGCTCCGAGCGCTGGGCGAACTGCTGGTCGATCACGTCGCGCAAGGCCACCAGCCCGCTGCGCTCCAGCAGCTCATCGGCCAGCGACACCGAATCGCTGACCCCCGCGCGCAGCACCGCGATGGAGATCCGGACGCCGAACATGCCGAACCGGTCGAGCAGATGGGTCCGGGTCGCGGCGTCCACCGGCAGCGTGCTGTCCTCGCGGACGAACCGGTCCACGCTCAGCATGGCTTTGTTGAGTTCGGCGGCGTCGACACCGGCCAGCTTCTCCAGTGCGACGAACTCGCTTTGCCGCAAGGTGCGCGCGGTCAGCGCCAGCAGACCCGACACCGGGACCACCGCCTGGCAGATACCCGTCTTGTCCATCTCGCTGGTGAACCGCTTCGCGACGTCCTTCGCTGACAGCATCGCGTCCAGGCGGCCGGCCCCGATCTCGTCGGCACGGGAGGCCACGCCGATCACACCGAGCGCGCCCGACGATCCGCCCACCAGTTCGCCGATCTGCTTGAGCAGCGCGATGTCGGCGGCGTTGAGCGTGCGCAGCAGGAACACCACCGCGTCGACCCGCGGCACGCCGTCCTCGGGGACCAGCAACCGCAGTGTGCGTTCGGACACGTCGCGTGACAGCGACGACGTGCCGGGCGTGTCGATGATGGTGGAGTCGATCAGTTCCGCCGCGGGCCATTCGACGTCCAGACCGGACACGTCATTGGGGTCGAGCGCGCCAAGGTCGAAGGTCAGTCCGCCCTGGGACACCCCGTCGCTGTCGCGCGTGATCGGCACGTGGGTGCGTCGGCCGCCGTAGTGGTTGGCCGTCACCTTCGGTGTCGGGCCGTGCCGGAACCAGGTGACGATCCTGGTGGCCTCGGTCGCATCGGTGGGCGCAATGGTCTCGCCTACCAGCGCGTTCACCAGGGTCGACTTGCCGGCCTTCAAGGTGCCCGCCAACGCGATGCGGATCGGCTGATTGAGGCGCCACCCGATGCGTTCGAGCTCGTTGAACACGTCGGGCCGTTCGCGGAATGCCGGCTCACCCTGGTAGGCGCGGATGGTGCCGCCGAGGATGGCGCGGACCTGATCGCTCGTGCTCATTGACCGAGCAGTTTACGGGCCGTACCTGGCTGGACTGTCAGCAGAACTTGCCTGCGCCACACTTGTCGATAGGATCGGCGGCCGTGGCCGCAGAGAATGAGCCTTGGTACCGGCAGCCGGCGGCCATCTTCACCGCAGGCGGCATCGGGCTGCTGGCGATCGTCGCGCTCGTGGTGACCGTCGTGCAGTTCTCCGACGATTGGAGCCGGCCGGCCACCTCGGTGTTCACCACCCAGGCGACCACCGAACAGACCCTGCGGTCGACGGAGCCGTTCGTCATCACCCCGTCGGACACCTCGTCGAGTTATCCGACCAGCAGGCTGTCCACCACCGAGATCGGCGTGCCCGGCGAGACGACCTCGGACACCGATACGACGAGCCCCACCGACCCGGCGCCCACCAGCGACGACCGGTTCCCGGGCACCCGGCCCGTGGTCCCGACAGCCGCGCCCACCGCCGGGGCGGGCGACGGCCCGACGACGACGAAGCGCCGGCCCCGGTTCAACGAGACCAGGACGCTGAGTCCCTAGGCCCGCAGCTTCTCGATGTTCTCCGTCACCTGATTGAGGATGTTGAGTTGGCGTTCGAGCTCCTGAATGCGGGTGTTGCGTTCCGTCTCCTCCATCCGGGCCGAGGCCAGGGTGGCTTGGAGGGATTCGTTCAGCGACCGCGTGGTCTGGTTGGCGATCTCGCGGTAGTGGTCGCGCAACTGGCGTTGGATGCCCTTGAGCCGGTCCCGGGATTCCTTACCGACGACGAACGACACGTCCTCGACGAATTTGCGCAGATTCGTCTTGGCTTCGTTGCGCACCCGCAGCATCCGGTTCTCCATGTCCTCCTTGTAGGCCTTGCGGCCCAACAGCAGACCGGCGCCCAGGGACAGCGGGTTGAACATGCCAAGGCCCGCAACGGAAGTGAGCATGCCGAACATCAGCACACCACCGTAGGACCCACGCATGCTGGTAATTGCCTTGTGCCCCTTGCCTATCGGCTTGGACTCCAGCTTGGCCAGCGATTTGAGCCCGTCGAATCCCGCACCCATTTCGCGGGCACTGACCTCCGGCATCTTCACCGCGTCCAGGCCGGCCTCGACGAATGTCCGTGCGACCTCTTCGGCCAGCGCCTCCGCGCGCTGGTAGGCCCAGACGAAGTTGTCACCGACGGCGGTGGCGACGGCGTTCTCGGCTTCGGCCCCGATCTCGGCCCAGTGCTGCGTGGGATCGCAGCCGTCGATCACCTTTTCGCTGTGGTTGGTGATGGCCCGGAACCGGGCGCGCAGATCGTGGTCGACATCGGCGGTCAGATCCGAGATGCCGTCGTTGAGAACCTGTTGCCACAGCGCGGTGTGCTGCAGCGCGTCCTGCGCCTCCTGCTTGCGGCGCTCCAGATCGTCGGTGAGCTGGGCGAGTGCCTCCGGGTCGTTGATCGCCGACAGTTCGGATGACACTGTCAAGGTGAGATGTTCTGCGGCGGCGGCGATCTCACCGAGCACCTGATCACGCACCCGGTCGTGCTCGCGGGACAGCACCTTCTCGGACAGGAACTTCACGATCGCCGGGAAGTTCGACTCCTCGTTGAGTTCCTTGTCGTTGAGCTGCACAGCGTGGCTGCGCAGCACCGACGACGCCGGAATCATCGCCAGCGAAACCCCGGCGCGTTGCAGGTGCCCGGTGTTGGTGTCCACGATCTGCCGCCAGTACGGATACAGGTCGGTCTTGGTGGCCACGACGGCGCCCACCGGGCAGATCTCATGGGCCTGGCGGATGAACCGCATCTCGGGTTCGGTGAACTCCTGGCTGGTGTCCGACACCATCAGCATCGCGTCGGCGTCGGGTAGCAGCCCCAGCGTCGCCGACAGGTGCGGCTGCCCGTGCCCGCCCACGCCCGGGGTGTCGACGAAGGCCAGCCCGCCTTTGAGGAGCGGGCTGGGCGCCCTGACCTCGACACGCAGCACTTCGCGGCCGCCGGCCTGGGGCGCGCGGCGCAGATCGTTCTTGATGTCCGCGATCGGGATGTCGATGACTTCGGGGTCCACCTGACCCGGTGCCGGTGCGAGCACCAGGCTGGCCGACGCCTGTTCGCCGTAGGTGACGACGGTGATCAGTGCGGTGGTCTCGTCATCACCGACACGGGCGACGGGCAGGTTCAGCAGCGAGTTCAGCAGTTGGCTCTTGCCCTGCTTGAGCTGACCGGCGATCACCACCCTGATCTGCGGGTCGTTGATGCGCTTGCGCGCGACTTCCAACCGTTGCCGTAAGTCACCGCGGTCGTTGAGCTCGGCGATCCTGCCGGTGTGGTCGATCAGCTCGACGATCACCTGGACCCGACGCGGGTCGTCCGGTTGCGTCACTGTGTTCGTCCCATCTGTGTTGGCTGCCCCGCCGCGTATCCACGGTAGGCGCACGAAACGGCGGGGACCGCCAAGGTCCCCGCCGGTTCGCCTGTGAACTTGCTTTGCGTGCTCAGAACCCGGGCAGGTGGTTGCCGGAGGCCAGCGCGAGCTCGTGGCTGTTGTCCAGCGAGGTGTCATTGTGGCTGCCCAGGCTGGTGTCGAACAACGAGCTGCTCTCGTCGGAGTTGTCGGTGACCGTGGTCTGATGCGCCGAGCTGTCGGCGTGGTCGTCCACCGAGGTGTCCGTCTGGGTGGCGGTGTGCGCCGAGGTGTCCACCGCGTTGTGGCTGGCGACATTGGTAGAGGCGTCGTTGATCACGATGCCGCCGCCGCCGGCGTTGCCGCCCTGGCTGTTGCCGATGCCGATGCCGAGCAGGCCGCCGCCGCTGCCCGCGCTGGCTCCCCCACCGTTGCCACCGCTGGCGTCGACGTCGTTCAGGACGGGGGCGTCGTTGTCCTTGATCACGGTGCCGTTACCGGTCGCGGTGGTGCCGCTGTCTTCGATATTGCTATGTCCGACAGCCACATTGGACCCGGTGCCGGCCAGCACGTCGCCGTTGTTGACTTCGTTGTTGTCACCGAGCACCGCGCCGTCACCGCTGACGATGTCACCGGCGTTGTCGCCGTCCACCACGACGCCGCCGTTGGTGGCGGTATTGCTGGTCTTGTCGCCGAAGGTGATGTCCCCGAAGCCCAGGTTGAACGCGCCTTGCTGTGCGTTGGCGCCGGCAGCCTGGTCCGGGCTCAGCAGCGAGGTGTCGTTGTTGCTCAGCAGATCGGTGTTGGTCTCCGGCGCGAAAGTCGGCGACAGCAGGTTGTTGGCCGGCGAGTACTCGGTGGCCGGTGCGAAGCCGTACTGGTTGGACACTGCGCGCTGCAGGCCGACGATCGGGTCACCGGCGCCCAGCACCAGACCGGGCACCGCGGTGGAAGCAACCGAAGCCAGCTGAGCGCCCGAGACTCCGGCGAGGCCGGCGTCGCGCAGGGTCTGCTCGGGAGCGGCGACGAACGAGCGCGCCACATCTTCGCTGCGGAACAGGTCCAGGATCCAGTCGATGATGTTCATGGAAGTGCCTTTCGGTTTACGTGTTCGCCGGCTGTTCGGGCGATCTGAAATACAACTTATGGATCCGCGGCGGCCCCGGAAACGGGGCGCGAACCCCTGCCTGAGGACGCGCCCCTAGGGGTTCGATCGGGGCTACGTTAGGGGATTAGGGGGTACCTAGGGGATCTGTCCGGAGACCGGCATTACCGCGCCTGAACAGCACAAATGACGCCGCCGGCCACGCAATTCGCGTGACCGGCGGCGTTGAGCAATCCGAGCGGGGTCTAGTTCAGGAGGTCGAAACCCGACGGGTCGGTGTCGACGTGATGGACGTCGGCGTTGAGCTGGTCCCAGACGCCGTGATCGTCGACCGTGAAGTTACTGACGTCTACGGCGGCGGGATCGATGCCGATGTCGTCGAGCTGGGTCGACGGGTCGAACGTGTCGAGCCCGGTGAGCTCGGTGCCACCCAGCTGCGAAACGTCCGGCGCCGTGATGGTCTGGGTGTCGATGACCCCGCCCGACAGATCGTGCACCGCGGTGGTGGCGTGATCAGCCAGGTCGCTCGGGGTGAAGGCGTCGAATGCTGCGGTGGCCGCGCCGCTGGTCCACACATTGCCGTCGTTGGCGGCGTCCCCGCCGAACAAGGGGGCGGCGCCAGGGAAAGAACCGAGCGAATCCGACACCATCGGAATCAGATTGTTGACGTCTGCGCTGGTCACATCGGTGAGGTGCGCATCAGCAATGGCCTGCGCGGGGTCGGCGGCATACTGTGCTGCGACGTCGGGGTCACGCACCAGCGACATTACGAAATCAAGTAACTCGTTTGCCATGACACATTCTTTCCCTCGGTCGGTTCTCAAATGCTATCCAGCCGAGACCTGTTCGTGATCGGTGCCGATCCCACCCTTGCGACGGTGCCGTTAGGGGGAGCGTCGTTAGGGGATCCGAGCCGTTAGGGGGATCGCGCACCGCCTGCCGGGCAACCCTGACCTGAGCCGCTAATGTGTGCCCAATGACCGACTCGCTGGGGTTGTCGATCGGGATGACCAACCTCGTTGCTGCGCGCACGGGGCAGGCTCCGGTGACCCGTCGATCGGTGCTCACGCTCTTCGAACACCGTCCCCCCGAGGTCGGCCTGCCCAGCGAAAACCCCAACCTGACCGAACGCGGCATGGTGATGTGGGGCTTCATGGAGCGCGTCGGCGATCCGGTTCCCCTTGTCGCCCAGGATGGTTCGCCCCATCGCGGTGACGTGCTGGCCGCCGAGGCTCTGGACGCGCTCACCCGCACCATCGGCCCCGCCGACGGCCCCCAGCAGGTGGCCATCGCCGTGCCCGCACATTGGGGCCCGGCCGTCGTCGGCGCCCTGCGGGCGGCGCTGCGCACCAAACAGGGCCTGTACTCCGACGGAGCGCCGCCGCAGCTGATCTCGGACGCGGCCACCGCCCTGGCCGCCCTGCAGACCGGACCCGGCCTGCCGACGGACGGGATCGTCGCGCTGTGCGATTTCGGCGGCAGCGGCACCACCATCGCGCTGGCCGATGCCGGCGCGGGTCTGCAACCCGTCGGTGAGGTGGTCCGGTACACCGAATTCTCCGGCGATCAGCTCGACCAGGCGATCCTCAGTCACGTGCTCGCCGGGATGGCCGACGCCGAGAAGGTCGACCCGGCCGGCACCGCCGCCGTCGGTGCCTTGACCCGGCTGCGCGGTGAATGCCGCGAAGCCAAGGAGCGACTGTCGGCCGAGACCGCGACAGTCATTCCTGCGGTCTCCCCAGGTACCACCACCGATGTCCGTCTGACCAGGACCGAGCTGGAGGGTCTGCTCGAGGCGCCGATGACCGGCTTCCTCGACGCTCTCGGGGATGTGTTGGAGCGCAACAGAATTCCCGCTGCCCGACTTTCGGCCGTGGCGACTGTGGGCGGTGGCGCCGCGATTCCGTTGGTCACCCAGCGGCTCTCCAACGAACTGCGGGTGCCCGTCGTCACGATGCCGGATCCGGCGTCGACCGCGGCAACGGGCGCAGCCGTGCTCGCGGCGCGAGGACCCGTCCCGGACGCGGCCACGGGCCTGGCGCCGTCCGTGGACGAGGCCGATCTCCCCACCGGACTGGCCCCGGCAGCCTGGGCAGCAGGCAGCGCAGGGGCGGCCGCCGCGGAGTCGGCGACCGACGGATCGCCCTCGGCGACGTTCCGGGCACTGGCCTGGTCGCAGGATGACGACGCGCCCGCCGACGAGCCGGTGCCCTACGCCGGCGAGGACTACACCTTTGAGGTCAATCAGGGCACCGCAGGCAGGCCCGCCGTCGAATTCGAGCGGGATCCCACCGAGGCGGCCGGCGCTCTCGGGGGCGAGCCGCTGCCTTGGTACAAGAGGCCACCCATCCTGTTCGGCGCGGCTGCCGCGGCGGCCCTGCTGGCCATCGGCGGACTGACTTACACGCTGACCGGCAGCAGCACCGACTCCGGACCGGTGACCGAGACCAGCACCCTGCCGACCACGCCGGGGCAGGCGACCGAGACGGTGCCGCCGACTTCGGAGACCGTCACCGTGACCGGGGACAACGGCCAGGTCACCACGTCGTTGGTGCCGCCACCCCCGCCGCCGTCGACCACCACCACGAACCCGACGACCACCACCACGTCGCCGACCACGACGACGACGACAACCACCACCACCACCACGACCACCACAACCACTCCGACGACGACCACCACACGCACGACGACCCCCCCCACCCCCCCCCCCACCACCACACCCCCCCCCCCCCCCACGCAGCCGCCGCCCCCCACCCCCCACGCGCCCCCCCCCACCCCAGTCGCGCCCCCCCCCGGACCCGCGCCCACGCAAAAAACCCGTGCCC
>JBEVHL010000542.1:0-5931 GCA_040511255.1 Mycobacterium sp.
CCCCGGTGCGCATCAGCGCACCGGGGCTTTTTCTGGCTGTCTCTAGAAGGCGGCTTCGTCCAGTTCCATGATCTCGTTGTCGATGTTCTCGATCACCGATCGGGTGCTGGTCAGCAGCGGCAGGAAGCTCTTCGCGAAGAACGACGCGACGGCGACCTTGCCCTCGTAGAACGACTTCTCCGAACCGGTGGCGCCCGCGTCCAGCTTCTCGATGGCCACGGCAGCCTGACGCTGCAGCAGCCAGCCGATCAGCAGATCGCCGACGCTCATCAGGAACCGCACCGAACCCAGGCCCACCTTGTAGATGCTGGCGGAGTCCTCCTGGGCGGCCATCAGGTAACCGGTGAGCGAGGCCGCCATGGCCTGCACGTCGACCAGCGCGGTGGCCAGCAGCTCGCGCTCGCTCTTCAGTCGGCCGTTGCCGGACTCGTTCTTGACGAACGTGTCGATCTGCCCGGCCACGTGGGCCAACGCCACACCCTGGTCGCGGACGATCTTGCGGAAAAAGAAGTCCTGCGCCTGGATGGCAGTGGTGCCCTCGTACAGCGAATCGATCTTGGCGTCGCGGATGTACTGCTCGATCGGGTAGTCCTGCAGGAAGCCCGATCCACCGAAGGTCTGCAGGCTCTCGGTGAGCTTGGCGTATGCCTGCTCGGAGCCCACTCCCTTGACGACCGGCAGCAGCAGGTCGTTGACCTTGACCGCCAGGGTGCCGTCGACACCGTGCAGCGCGTTGGCGACCTCGGCGTCCTGGTACGACGCGGTGAACAGGTACAGCGCGCGCAGCCCTTCGGCGTACGCCTTCTGCGTCATCAGCGACCGGCGGACATCGGGGTGGTGCGTGATGGAGACACGCGGCGCCGCCTTGTCCGTCATCTGGGTCATGTCGGCACCCTGGATGCGGCTCTTGGCGTACTCCAGGGCATTGAGGTACCCGGTGGACAGGGTGGCAATGGCCTTGGTGCCAACCAGCATTCGGGCCATCTCGATGACGTCGAACATCTGCTTGATACCGTCGTGCACCTCGCCGACGAGCCAGCCCTTGGCAGGCACGCCGTGCTGGCCGAAGGTCAGCTCGCAGGTGGTGGAAACCTTCAGGCCCATCTTGTGCTCGACGTTGGTGACGAAAGCGCCGTTGCGCTCGCCCAGGTCACCGGTCTCGGCGTCGAAGTGGAACTTCGGCACGAAGAACAACGACAGACCCTTGGTGCCGGGGCCTGCGCCCTCGGGACGGGCCAGCACCAGGTGGAAGATGTTCTCGAACATGTCGTCGGAATCGGCGGAGGTGATGAACCGCTTGACACCGTCGATGTGCCAGGAGCCGTCGTCCTGTTTGACAGCCTTGGTGCGACCGGCGCCCACGTCGGAGCCCGCGTCGGGCTCGGTGAGCACCATGGTCGAGCCCCAGCCGCGCTCAGCGGCGATGATGGCCCACTTCTTCTGCTCTTCGGTGGCCAGCTTGTAGAAGATGCTGGCGAAACCTGCACCGCCGCCGTACATCCAGACCGCGGGGTTGGCGCCGAGCACGTGCTCGGCCAGGGCCCAGACCATCGCGCGGGGCATCGGGGTGCCGCCGAGTTCCTCTTCGATACCGACTTTGTCCCAGCCGGCCTCGATGACTGCTGCCACCGATTTCTTGAAGGCCGCCGGAAGCTTCACGGAGTGCGTCTCGGGATCGAAAACCGGTGGGGTGCGGTCGCCTTCGACGAATGAGGCGGCGACGGGCCCTTCGGCGAGCCGGCTCATTTCGTGGAGCATCTCGCGCGCCGTGTCGGCGTCGACATCGCTGTAGCTACCCTGGCCAAGGGCTTTCTCGAATCCCAGTACTTCGAACAGGTTGAATTCCTGGTCACGTACGTTCGATTTGTAGTGGCTCACGACGCTTCCTCCTCGGTGAGAATGTCATCTGAAAATCTGGCTTTTCCGGTTGGGTACCAGGGTTAAGTTACCCACCAGTAACCCCCGTTACTATACCGACCGGTAACCGGAACGCAAGTCAATGTGAGCAAGTCAACCCACCGGTTGGCCTGGCCGCTCCACGAACCTGACGAATCCAACCTTTGCGCAGGCCAGACCGGGTTACGGTGACGCCATGGGACAACGCGTCGCGGTGTGGGGAACGGGCAATATGGGGGCCACCGCGATCCGATCAGTGGTCGGATTCCCCGGTTTGCAGCTCGGCGCGGTGATCACGTCGTCGCCGGACAAAGCGGGCCGGGATGCCGCGTCCTTCGCCGGCCTCGATGCCGACACCGGTGTCATCGCGACCACCCAGATCGATGCCGCACTTTCAGACTGCGACGCGGTGGCCTATATGGCCTCCGGCGACATCCGGCCCGACGACGCCGTCGCCGACGTCGAGCGTTGCCTGCGGGCCGGATTGCACGTCGTCACACCGTCGCTGTATTCGCTCTATGACCCGCGATCAGCTCCTGCCGAACTGCGGGACCGGCTGGCCGACGCTGCCGAAGCCGGCGGCGCCTCACTTCTGGTCAGCGGAGTCGACCCCGGCTGGGGTAACGATGCGCTGGCAGTGATCGCCGCCGGCCTGTGCACCCGGATCGACACCATCCACTGCCAGGAGATCTTCGACTACTCCACCTACGACCAACCGCACGCGGTGCGGGTGCTGTGCGGTTTCGGCCAGCCGATGCAGGAGGTCCCGATGATGCTGCTGCCGTCGGTCCCGACGATGGTCTGGGGCGGCAACATCCGCCTGATCGGCCGGGGCCTCGGCTTGGAGATCGACGAGATCACCGAGGAATTGGAACGTCGCCCGTTGGAGACGGCGGTCGACAACGTCATGGGTCACTTCGACGCGGGCACCCAGGGCGCCTTTTGGCTCAAGGTGATCGGATCGGTCGCCGGTCGGCCGCGCATCGTCATCGACCACATCACCCGCATCGATCCGGCGTGCGCGCCGGACTGGCCGCAGCCCGATGAGGGCGTCGGCGATCACCGCGTCATCGTGGACGGCGACCCGCAGCTGAGCATCGTCGTACGCGCTGATGTGCCTGGTGGCACGCGTGCCGACGGCGGCAACACCACGGCCGCGAACCGACTCCTCGGTGCCATCGGGTGGCTGGCGCAACAGAAACCGGCGATCTACGACGGGCTCGACGTGCCGCTGCGGCACGAACTGTCGGCAGAGATCGAGGCGCAGCGCTGGGCGTGAACGGGGCAGGCTCGGCGCGTAATGTGCAGGTCAGTATGAGCACTAACAGCAACCTGACGCCGGCCGCGTTGCGGGAGGCGTTCGGGCACTTTCCCTCTGGTGTCATCGCCATCGCCGCCGAAGTGGATGGCGAACGCGTGGGGCTGGCCGCCAGCACATTCGTACCGGTCTCGCTGGACCCGCCGCTGGTCTCGTTCTGCGTGCAGAACACCTCGACCACCTGGCCAAAGCTCAAGGACCTGCCGTCGCTCGGGATATCGGTGCTCGGCGAGTCACACGACGCGGCCGCGAAGACCCTGGCCGCCAAGACCGGCGACCGGTTCGCCGGCCTGGAGACGACGTCGACCGACGGTGGTGCGGTGTTCATCCACGGCACCAGCGTGTGGGTGGAGAGCGTCATCGAACAACTGGTGCCTGCCGGCGATCACACCATCGTGATCCTGCGGGTCAGCGACATCACGGTGCACGAAGACATTGCGCCGATCGTGTTCCACCGCAGCGCGTTTCGCAAGCTAGGCGTGTGAGCTAAGGGCGCTGCGCCAGTTCCTCGCGGTACCCCTGGATCCGGCGTTCGAGTTCGGCGGCGTCATCTGGCCGCCCCTCTTTGTGGGCGAGCTCTGCCCGGGCCGACAACTCCCGGATCGCCGTGCGAATGTCATTGATGCTGGTGGTTTCTCGCATGGTCACAGTGCGGCCTTTCGACGTTGACTGGCGGCTGCCCTGAGCCTACGCCGGAATCTGCCGCCCAGGCCTTGGAGCGTGCTGACAGATCGACTTTCTCAGGTTCAGCGCCGGAACAGCTTGTCGCCCAGCCACACAATCGGGTCGTACTTGCGGTCGGCGACGCGTTCCTTCATCGGAATCAGCGCGTTATCGGTGATCTTGATGTGTTCGGGGCAGACCTCGGTGCAGCACTTGGTGATGTTGCACAGGCCGAGCCCGTTCTCTTCCTGGGCCATATCGCGACGGTCCAGGGTGTCCAGCGGATGCATCGACAGCTCGGCCTGGCGCATCAGATACCGCGGGCCTGCGAAGGCTTCTTTGTTCTCCTCGTGATCGCGGACCACGTGGCAGGTGTTCTGGCACAGGAAGCACTCGATGCACTTGCGGAACTCCTGGCTGCGGTTCACGTCCTCCTGCTGCATGCGGTACTCGCCCGGCTGCAGATCCTTGGGCGGCGTGAACGACGGGATCTCCCTGGCCTTCTGGTAGTTGAAGGACACGTCGGTGACCAGGTCGCGCATCACGGGGAAGGTGCGCAGCGGGGTGACCGTGACGGTCTCGTCCTCGCCGAACGTCGACATCCGCGTCATGCACATCAGCCGCGGCCTGCCGTTGACCTCCGCCGAACACGACCCGCATTTGCCTGCCTTGCAGTTCCACCGGACGGCGAGGTCGTTGGCCTGGGTGGCCTGCAGCCGGTGGATGATGTCGAGCACCACCTCGCCGTCGTTGACCTCGACGGTGTAGTCCTTGAGCTCGCCGCCGGTGTCGTCGCCGCGCCAGACTCGCATGCTCGCCTCGTAAGCAGCCATGGGTCAGCCCTTCCGTTCGGGGTGTTCGGTCAATTCGGCGTCGGTGTAGTACTTCTCGAGTTCGGAGAGCTCGAATACCTCGAGCAGGTCCGGTCGCATCGGCACCTGCTGCTCCGGTTCGACCGTGACGTCAGGGACCAACGCCTCGGCCGTCGCCGCTTCGGTGGTCTTGCAGACCAGCAGGGTGTTGCGCCAGTTGGCGTCCATCTGCGGGTGGTCGTCGCGGGTGTGGCCGCCACGGCTCTCGGTGCGCTGCAGTGCGGCCTTGGCCACACATTCGCTGACCAGCAACATGTTTCGCATGTCGATCGCCAGGTGCCAGCCCGGGTTGTAAACCCGGCCACCCTCGACGGCCACATTCTGTAGACGGCCCCGCAGCTCGTCGAGCTTGGCCAGCGCCTGATGGATCTCGTCTTCCTTGCGGATGATGCCGACCAGATCGTTCATCGACTGCTGAAGCTCGGCGTGCAACGTGTACGGGTTCTCCGGATGTTCGTGGGCCTCATACGGCGCCAACGCCATCTTGGTGGCCTCGTCGACGGCGTCCTGCGGCGGCTTCGGCCGCTCGGGCAGTGCCCGCACGTAATCGGCGGCGCCCAGGCCGGCCCGCCTGCCGAACACCAGCAGATCCGACAGCGAGTTGCCGCCGAGGCGGTTGGAGCCGTGCATACCGCCGGAGCACTCACCCGCGGCGAACAGGCCCGGGGTCGCGGCGCCACCGGTGTCGGGATCGACCTCGATACCGCCCATCACGTAGTGACAGGTGGGACCGACCTCCATCTCGTCCTTGGTGATGTCGACCTCGGCCAGCTCGATGAACTGGTGGTACATCGACGGCAGCCTGCGCTTGATCTCCTCGGTGGGCATGCGCGAGGCGATATCGAGGTACACCCCGCCGTGCGGAGTGCCGCGACCGGCTTTGACCTCGGCGACGATGGCCCTGGCCACCTCGTCGCGGGGGAGCAGGTCAGGGGTGCGACGGGCCGAGTCGTTGTCCTTGAGCCACTGATCGGCTTCTTCCTCGGTCTCGGCGTACTGCCCTTTGAACACCGCCGGGATGTAGTCGAACATGAACCGCTTGCCCTCGGAGTTCTTCAGCACTCCGCCGTCGCCGCGCACACCCTCGGTGACCAGGATGCCCTTGACCGACAGGGGCCAGACCATGCCGGTCGGGTGAAACTGGATGAACTCCATGTTGATCAGGTTGGAACCCGCGCGCAG
>JBEVHL010000543.1:0-2922 GCA_040511255.1 Mycobacterium sp.
CCGCCACCCCGAACGCTTTGGCCGCCTCCAGCTTTGGTGCGGTCATCGCACCGCCGCTGTTCTTGGTCACCATGGCCTCGATGCGGTGCTCGCGCATCAGGGCGTACTCGTCGTCGTAGTGATACGGACCGCGCGACAGCAGCAGGTGATGTCGCCGCGGCAGGGCGGCCTGGTCGGGTTCGGTGACCAGCCGGATGAGGAAATAGCCGTCGCTGTTGGCGAAGGCCGCCGTCCCCGACCGGCCCGTGGTCAGAAATGCCCGCGAATAGTTCTGTTGGGCAACGATTTTCGCGGCGTCGGTGTTGGACGCGACGGTGATGGCGTGCTCGGTCGGCCAGGCCGGTCGGGCGAGCACCAGATGCGGCAGACCCAGGTCGGCGCTGACCGTCGCCGCGGTAGCGGTGATGGTGGCTGCGAACGGATGGGTGGCGTCGATGACCACGTCGACATGCTCGTCGCGCAGCCAGCGCCGCAGGCCGTCGGCACCGCCGAATCCGCCGATCCGCACCGGACCCGCGGGCAGCGCCGGGTCGGGCACCCGGCCGGCCAGGCTGCTGACGATATCGACGTCCGGGTGCAGCCGGGCGGCCAGCGCCCGTCCTTCGGCGGTCCCGCCGAGCAGCAGCACGCGCATCAGTGCCGCGACCCCCTGCGCCGGCCTGCCGAATAAAGGTAACTGTCGGTGAAACCCTCGGCGGCCAGCACATCGCCGACCACGATCACCGCGGTCCTGGTGATCTGCGCAGCGCGCATCTGTTCGGCGATGTCGGAGATCGTGCCCCGCACTATCACCTCCTCCGGCCAACTCGCGAAAGCGACTACCGCCGTGGGGGTTTGGGGCGAGTACCCGCCGCCGATCAGGTCCGCGACCACCGTGTCGATCTGCGCGGCCGCCAAGTGCAGCACCAGGGTGCCACCGGTCGCGGCGAGCGTGCGCAGGTCCTCACCATCCGGCATCGCGCTCGACAGCGTCGCCACCCGGCTCAGGATCACCGTCTGGGCGACGCCGGGCACGGTCAGCTCCCGGCCCAGCACGGCAGCGGCCGCGGCGAACGACGGCACGCCGGGCACCACCTCGTGGGCGATTCCGAGGGCGTCGAGGCGGCGGGTCTGCTCGGCCAGCGCGCTGTAGATGGACGGGTCACCGGAATGCAACCGCGCCACATCGTGGCCTGCGGCGTCCGCGTCGGCGAGTTCGGTGATGATCGCGTCCAGGGTCAGCGGTCCGGTGTCGACCACGCGGGCATCGGCGGGGCACAGCGCCAGCAGATCGGCGGGCATGATCGAACCGGCATACAGGCACACCGGGCAGCGCTGCAGCAGCCGCTGCCCGCGCACGGTGATCAGATCAGCGGCACCGGGGCCTGCCCCGATGAAGTACACCGTCATGATTTGACCATCACCCATTGGGTGACCGGCATCGCCGGGCGCCATCCGGTGAACGAGCCCACCGGTTCGCCGCGGTAGTACTGGAACCGCGCCAGCTCACCGCCGAAGCGTGAATAGTACGGCACCAGAACAGCTTCCGATTCCGCGGTGACCACGTTGGCCACCAGCCGGCCGCCGACGGGCAACGCATCCAGGCAGGCGTCGAGCAGGCCCGGCTGGCTCAGGCCACCGCCGACGAAAATCGCCGAGGGCTGCAGCGCGCCGTCGAACGCCTGCGGGGCGGCCTCGCGCACCTCGACGTCGACGCCGAACCCGAGACTGTTGTCGACGATCCGGGCCCGGCGCTGCTCGTCGTGCTCGAAGGCGACCGCACGGCAGCCGTGGCCGCGCCTGCACCATTCGACCGCGATACTGCCCGAGCCGGAGCCGACATCCCACAGCAGCTCACCGGGTTTGGGTGCCAGCGCCGTCAAGGTGACCGCGCGCATCGCCTGTTTGGTCAGCTGCCCGTCGTGCGCGAACGCGTCATCGGGCAGCACGCCCAGCACCCGGTCGTTCGGTAAATATTGCACCGCAACAACATTGAGCGGATCGATGTCGACCGGCGGATCCGCGGCCCAGGCCCGCGCAGTGCTGTCCCGACGGCGCTCGGCGGGCCCGCCGAGTTGCTCCAGCACACTCAACTGGGAGTCGCCGCGGCCGGTTTCGGTCAGTCGGCGGGCCAGCGCGCCGGGGCTCGAACTGTCCTTGGACAGCACGACGGCCCGGCCACCGCGGCGCACGGCGGTATGCGGCTCGGCGCTGACCAGGCTGATCACCTCGGTGTCGTTGACGGGCCAGCCCAGCCGGGCGCACGCCAGCGTCACACTCGACACGTGCGGCAGCACCGTCACCCGGTCGATGCCGAACAGCCGGATCAGCGTGGTGCCGATGCCGTGCAGCATCGGATCCCCCGACGCGATCACGTGCACGCCACCGGAGGTCTGCGCCAGTTCGGCTTCCAGCGCGGGCAGCAGCGGCGACGGCCAGCGTCGGCGTTGTGCGGTCACGGTGTCGTCGAGCAGGTCGAGTTGGCGCGGCGAGCCGTACACCACGGCGGCGTCGGCCAATTCCCGCAGCGCCGCGCGACCCAGGCCCGCCATGCCGTCGGCACCGATACCGACCACGGTGATCGGCTGCGCCGTCATCGCGGCATCCTGCGCCAGACGAACTGCGGCGCCAGCCGCATCGCCAGCACGATGGGCCCCAGGGTCTGCGGCACCCATACCTGGCGTTTGCCCTTGGCCAGGGCCTGTGCGGCGGCCGCGGCCACCTGGGCGGGCGTGCTGGACAGCGGCGCCGGGTCCATCCCCGCGGTCATCCGGCCGATCACGAAACCCGGCCGCACGATCAGCAGGTGTACCCCGGTGCCGTGCAGGGCGTCGGCCAGCCCGCTGGCGAAGCCGTCCAGACCGGCCTTGGCCGACCCGTACACATAGTTGGCCCGGCGCACCCTGGCGCCGGCCACCGACGAGAACACCACGATGCGTCCGC
>JBEVHL010000544.1:0-2760 GCA_040511255.1 Mycobacterium sp.
CAGGGGTTGCTGGACCGGCGGGTGGAACTGAAAGGGCGGTTGACGGCCTATCAGGCGAAGGCGGCGCGACTCGGCTTCGGCGAGGACCCGGAGCTGTTGGCCTCCGGCCGGATCGCCGCCGGGCTGCTCTCGCGGCGGCCGTGCGATCTGCGCGCCATCACCAGGGCGATCACCGACTTCCAGCAGTTGATCGCCGAGAAGCAGGGACAGTCCCGATGAGATGCGCCGAGCCGGGGTGTGCCGGGACCGTCGTCGACGGGTACTGCGACCTGTGCGGCACCGCGCCCGCGGTCGGTGTGCCCGACGAGCTGCCCGCCACCGCGGCAGCCCAGGCCGCCACCCGGTCGACACGGACGGTGCGCACCGGCGCCACGAGGACCGCCAGCGCCCGCGGTCGACTCGGCGTGGGTGTGGTGAACGTGCCTGCCGTGCCCCGGGGTGACCCCGCTGCGGCGATCCTGGTCGATCCGCGGGTCCCGGAACGAAACCGGTTCTGCGGCAACCCGGACTGCCACCAGCCGGTCGGACGCGGCAGTGCCGGGCAGCCGAGCCGCGCGGAGGGCTTCTGCACCCAGTGCGGCACGCGATACTCGTTTGTGCCCAAACTTTGTCGCGGCGATTTGGTCGGCGGGCAGTACGAGGTCCAGGGGTGCATCGCGCACGGCGGGCTCGGCTGGATCTACCTGGCCGTCGACCGTAACGTCAGCGACCGCTGGGTGGTATTGAAGGGTCTGATCAACTCCGGGGACGCCGACGCGATGGCCGCCGCCGCCGCGGAAGTCCTGACCCTGGCCGAGGCCGAACACCCGAATATCGTCCGGATCTACAACTTCGTCGAGCATCCGGACGGTGCAGGCGTGCCGATCGGGTACATCGTGATGGAGTACATCGGCGGCACCTCGCTCAAACAGATCCGCAAGGCGCGCGGTGGTCCCCTACCTCCAGACCAGTCCGTCGCCTACGTCATCGAAATCGCGCCGGCCCTGGACTATCTGCACTCGCAGGGCTTCGCGTACGGCGATTTCAAACCGGACAACGTGATGCAGTCCGACGAACAGCTCAAGCTGATCGACCTGGGTGCCGTGATCGCCATCGGTGACGAGGACAGCCCGATCTACGGCACCCTCGGCTACCAGGCACCCGAGATCGCCGTCACCGGCCCGACCGTCGCCAGCGACGTGTACACCGTGGGGCGGACGCTGGCCGTGCTCGTGATGGATCTGCCACAGGAGAACGGGCACTTCGCCGCCCGGCTCCCAGAACCGGGCGCCGAACCGGTGCTCGCCAAGCACGAATCGTTGTACCGCGCCCTGCTGCGCGCGACCAATCCCGATCCGGCGAAACGTTTTTCGTCGATGGCGGAGATGGCGGACCAGCTGACCGGGGTGCTGCATGAGATCGCCGCCGCCGACGACAACGTCCCGCGGCCGCGCCGGTCGACGTATTTCAGCCCGCAGCGTGCGATCTACGGCGTCGACCGCACCGCGCCAGTCAAACCCGGCCAGGTCATCGCTGCGCTACCCGTGCCGGTGGTCGACCCGAACGACTCCGGTGCCGCCGTGCTGGCCACCACCAGCGGCACCCCACCCGCTCAACTGGAGCACGCGCTCACCCTGGCCAGGGGCGGTGTCCACCAGGGCAACAGCTCATCGGTCGAGGTGCCGCTGCGGCTGGTCCGTGCGGATATCGAACTCGGCGCCGCGGCGGCGGCCCGCGCGCGACTGGCAGAGCTCGCCAACGTGCTCCCCGGCGATTGGCGACTGCTCTGGTACAGCGGGCAGTGCGCACTGGTCGAACGTGACTTCGACACGGCCGCAGCCGATTTCGACGCGGTGCTGACCATGCTGCCCGGCGAGCTCGGGCCGAAACTGGCGATCGCCGCCACCGCCGAGCTACGCGATGCGCATGACGAAGCCATCCGCTACTACGAGATGATCTGGCGGACCGAACACAGTTACTACAGCGCAGCTTTCGGGTTGGCCCGCAAGCGTTCGCGGGCCGGCGACCGGGTTGGTGCGGTCGCGGCACTGGACCAGATCCCGGTGTCGAGCGCGCATTACACGGCCGCGGGAGCAACCTCGTTGGAGATCCTGCTCGACGGCCGCACCCCGGACGACGTGGACGAGACGACACTCGTCGACGCGGGCAAGCGCGCGGCGGGCCTGGCACTGGAATCGGCCACCAAGCGGGCGACGGTGCGGCTGCAGGTATTGAGTACGGCACTGGAGTGGCTGCAGGTCGGCAACGAGCCCAGGACCCCACGGCTGCTCGGCGTCGATTTCGACATACCCGGCGTCCGGACCGGCATGGAACGCTGTTACCGCGATCTGGCCCATGCCTGCACCGACGTCTGGGAGCGCATCGCATTGGTGGAGAGCGCGAACTCCATTCGGCCGAGGACACGGGTATGACCGCGCCCGAGCACCCGTGCCCGCACTGCGCCGCCCCCGCCCGGGACGGTGACCGGTTCTGCGGAAACTGCGGGGCGATCATGGCCGACGTGCACCAGGTCGCGATCCCACGGCGGGCTGCTCTCCCCGACGGGCCGTGTGCCGACTGCGGCAACCAGACCTTCGTCGACGGATATTGCACCGCGTGTGGCAGCCGGCGGATCGAGCCCGATCGAGACGAGGCGCAGGTGGGCCGGGTCGCGTTGATCACCGACCGCGGCGTGGACCACGCCCGCAATGAGGATGCCGCCGCGGCCGGAATCGTCGGGAACTTCGTCGCCGTCGCCGTCTGTGACGGCGTGTCCAGCTC
>JBEVHL010000545.1:0-27614 GCA_040511255.1 Mycobacterium sp.
CCACAGCTACTGTCGCTCTACACCTCGGGCACCCTCAAGCTCGATGAGCTCGTCACCAAGCGGTATCGCTTGGAGGACATCAACGTCGCCGTCGCCGACATGCGCGCCGGTGAGAACATCCGCGGCATCATCGACATCGACAACTCCTAAGGCGCCGGGATGGTCGACCACGACACCGGCGATGAGTGGATCATCCAAGGAACGCCCCTGAGCTTCCCCATTCGCGTCGACGACGCCACCACCGCGATGAGCATCTTCACCGTCCCCGCCTGCAAGGCCGCTGTTGTGTTGGCGGGCAAAGGATTACGCGCCGTCGCGGTCGCGGGTCGCAGTATCTTGACCCTTGCCTGCGTCGACTACCGACGAAGCACCCTGGGCACCTACTTCGAAGTGGGCGCCGCCCTGCTCGCCATGGCCCCTGACGGAACGGTCGGGCCCTGCATCCTGCAACTCCCCGTCACCGAGTCGTTCACCTGCGAGGCCGGCAAGACCATCTGGCACCTACCGAAATGGATCGCCGACATCGACCTCACCGTCGGCGGACCCGCGGCGGGATGCCGTCTCGCCGACCGCTCGACCGGCGAGACGATCCTGGAGACACGCTGGCGCACACGGCTGCCGCGGATTCCGCTATCGACCTCGAGCACCGTTGTCGGGCTCACACCGGTGCCCCACGGGATCGAACTGTCCCCCAGTGTCACCCACCTCACCGGCCTCCGTTTCCAACTCGGGGGCACCAGACCTCGGGTGGGACGTACCCATCCGATGGCCCAGCTGCTTCGCGAGCTCGGGCTACCAAAACGCCCTTTGGCCACCATCGTGCTCGACGGCGTCAGCATCGACCTCCAAGCGCCCGTCGCCCTGCGACCGTCGACGACCACCACCGAGGACCGCGGATGACCATGAACCCGACCAACTACGAGCGCAACGTGCGATGGGCCCTACGCATCGCCGGGCTGTTCAACGTCGCCGGAACTCTAGGGGCCACCAAGGCGTTCACCGACGACGCGTACTTCCAGATGGCCCCCACCACCTACAACCGCAAGTCGATGCTGATGGCGATGCTGTGGGGAGCGGCCTTTTGGACCTGCGCCGATACCGCGGCACGCTCACCAAGGATCCTGGCAGTGTTCGCCGCAGAGAAGTTGTACTACTCCGCCGCCGGAACGCACTGGCTGCTCACGACCTCACCGAGGCGCAGAGCTGAACTCAAAACCCTGTCACCGCAGAACTTTCGGATGTTCCACCTCAACGGCCCCGCAGACGGACTGTGGGCGGTCATCTTCGTCGCGCTATTCACCACTGGGCATCGGATGCGTAACGAAACAATCGCGACACACCACAGTTGATACTCTCGGATCGTGCTTGAACGCGATCCCGACGATCCCGTCGAGAAGGACAGCGGCGAGGCCGGCACCGACGCCATCGCGTACTTCCTGTCGGGGTCCCTGCAACGGCACGTCATCGAGTTCGGTGAGTGGATGGTCAGCACGAGCAATCAACGCGCGCAGGCACGCGGCCACGAAGCACTGCGACCGGCGCACGCCAACCTCCTCGTCCACCTCAAGCTCACCGGCAGCCGCAGGTCGACATCGCTCGAATCCAAGGTGTGTCGAAAACCGCTGTTGTTCAACTGGTCTCGAAACTCGAGAACCTCGGCTACGTCGAACGCCGGATAGACCCCACCGACGGCCGCGCAAAGACGATCCACTACACGCCCAAGGGGTTGGGTCTGTTGACCGACGCGATGGAAATCGCCGAGGAGATCAACGCCGAAATCAAGTCGGCACTCGGCGAGCGCGGCTTCGCCGAATTGTCCACGCGCATTGCGCAGGTCGCACACATCCGTCACGGCGATTGAACCGCGCCGGAGTTAGTGAAGTATGCTTGACTAATTTTGGGGTCGGCGGTTAACTCGAGGGAGTTCGATCGACCCGTGAGCACAGAGGGTCGAAGTCGAATGGCCGCAAGACGATCTGCACTTTCGGGAGCATCTCATAAACGCGTTGGATGACCTTGACCTCGTAGACAATCCCAGCACCGCCACCGAACACGTTCTCCTCAAAGAAAATTCGGCCGAAGGAATCATGCCGTTCGTGCAGAAGCGCCCGCCGGTGCGGAGCAATCAATGACCAATGCCGACGATCCCTATCAACCCGGCTTCGAACTCGACCGCCGATTTCTAGTCCTCGACGAGGAGATCGCCGACCGGTACCTCGAGACCACCGGCGCCCCCCGCCGCGGCCACGGGACCACCTCCGCGCCGCGGGTCGTGCCCGCCGTCGCGCTGGCTCCGCAGCTATTCGCCTTGGGTGAGCGCAGTGTTCCGCCCTTATGGGGCACGACGGTACTCACCGCCTCGATGAGCTGGCAGCACCACGCTCCGATGCACGTGGGCGAGGAAGTAACGATGGTGATCTGCGTCGTTGACCGATACATCCGCAATGGCCGCGACCATTTGTGCACCGAGATGACCGTCCAAACCGCCGACGGCACGCTCGCCTGTGTCGGCACCGTGACCGTCATGACACCGGTCCCGACGCCGTCTCCCGAGCCGGTGCAGTGATGGCGCACCCCGCCTCCGGCCACGACGCCTGGTCATACGAGGTCGAGCTCACCGACACCGCTAGCCGCGCCTATTGGACAGGGACCCCCGGAGCAGATTCCAACGTGCACTACAGTTCGACGGCGGCCCAATCCGCGGGCCTGCCAGCGCTTCTCGTCTCCGCACCCCACCTACTCTCGATCTGCGATCTAGCCATGGCCGACATCTTCGGTGCGACCTGGGCCCTGACCGGACGACTGGACCTCAAGTTCATCGGCATGGCCCTCACGGGAAGCCGCGTCGTTGTGCGGTCACGGCTGTCCGAACGCCACCCCGAGGAGACCGGCGCCGCAACGATGGTGCTCGACGTCCGCCTCGACACCGGCGATCCGCAATCGCGGCCGTTGTGCATCGGCACCGCCCGCGCCCGCCTCGACGAGGACGCGACCCACTTGAACGGAAACGATCGCCGGTGACCTCGACGGCATTACCCGGCCTCATCGCCCTGCACGCCAAACGAAATCCCGACCGGGTGTTCCTCGAACACGTCGACGGCGGTGCAATGACCTACCGCCAGGTCCACGACCAAGCTCTGTGCTGGGCCGAAGGATTCGAACGAATCGGTGTGCGAGCAGCAGAGCTCGTCGGATTGATGATGCCGGCCGGACTCGACGCCTTCTGCGCGTGGCTGGGACTGGCGTGGCTGCGCGCGATACCCGTCCCGATCAACACCCTGCTGCGCGGCCGGACTCTCGAGCACGTGCTCGTCGACTCCACGATCAAGGTGGCCGTGGTGGCAACCGAACACGTCGAGCAGATCAGCGACGTTGCTGCCGCCACCGCCCTGACCGACCTCCTGTGCCCAGATCCGCTGCCGTACACCGTCTCCAACCTCAGGGTGCATCAGCGCGGCCAGATCGTGCCGGACTCACCAACCAACGTGTCGCGGACCGCGCCCACGATGCGCGATGTCGCGACGGTGCTGTACACCTCGGGGACCACCGGTGCCGCCAAGGGTGTCCTCATGCCCTGGGGACAGCTCCATGCCACTGCGGAATACCCGTTCCCGCTTGATGATTCGAGTAGCTACTATACGCCATTTCCGCTGTACCACATCAGCGGTCTCGGACCGTTTTTCAGCATGGCGCAGGCCGGTGGTCGGGTGGTTCTGCGCAATGGCTACAGCACCTCGGCGTTCTGGTCCGACGTCACGGCGTTTCGGTGCACCGAGGCCGTCGTGTTCTCCGCCATCATCCACTTCCTGCTTCGGCAGCCAGCCAGCCCCGGCGATGCCGACAACCCGTTGCGGCACGTCATCATGGTGCCGCCCGTGGAGGCCGTGGCGTTCTGCGAGCGATTCGGTGTTCAGGCCACCACTATGTACAACATGACCGAACTGAGTTGTCCGCTGGTCCACGAGCCTTCCGAACCGTTGTTCCCCGGATTGTGCGGCAAACCGCGCGCGGGATACGAACTGCGGTTGGTCGATGACGACGACTACGAGGTGCCCCGCGGCGCGGCAGGTGAACTCGTCGTGCGCACCGAGGAACCCTGGCGGTTGTCCGCAGGCTATCTCGGCAGATCCGCCGACACCGTCACCGCGTGGCGCAACCTTTGGTTTCACACCGGCGACATGTTCACCAGAGACGACGATGACCGCTTCGTCTTCGTGGACCGCAAGAAGGACGCGATCCGGCGCCGGGGGGAGAACATCTCCTCGGCGGAGGTCGAGGCCGAAGTCCTCGCCCACCCCGCGGTGCGCGAGTGCGCGGCCATTCCTGTCCCCTCACCGTACGGCGAGGACGAGGTGATGATCGTCGTGTCGGTGTCATCGACCACGCTGGCAGCCGACGAACTGGCGGCGTTCTGTGAATCCCGCATGCCCAGGTACATGGTTCCTCGCTACATCGACATCGTCGACGAACTGCCCAGGACCGCGACCGGCAAGGTAAGAAAGGCAGCGCTGCGAGACCGGGGAATCACCAAAACCACCTGGGCGAGAATCACATCCGCGCAAAAGGCGTGACCGAGAGCACGCAGCCACCGTGCAGTGATCAAAGGGCGCTGGGCGAACCACCATGCGCTTCTTCGCATGCCCCACCCTGCTCGTCATCGGCGAAACGGGCTATCTGCCGTTGCTAGCCGAAGCGTCCGCGGCACTGTTCAGGTGTCTCCCCACGCTACCCAGGGCGTCCAACGTCGTACCACCAACCGTGGCGTCGGCGACTGGCACCGTCGCGATATCACCGTCGCTGCTGTCATGCCCGACCGGACGTTACGCCGTGGTCGTCAACCTCGACGGAGAGTCCTACGTACGCGACCACCACGCCGCCGCAGACACCCTTCACCGAGCCATAACCGGCACCCGCCAAGCGATACACGGACCCCGCCATCAGGTGGGGAGTTTCGGTGAGTGAACCCGGGGACTTGCGATCCAGCTGGCGCCAGCGGGGATCTCGCCCAGCTTCTTGACTCGACGTGGACCATGATTCCGCAGTCGCACCCGCGGCTTGTATTGACACCCCGCGGCTCAACTTAAGTACGAGGTAGTCCCTCGCCATTCAGTTGGTGAAGTTAATCCGTTCAGGGCCAGTTCGGGAAAGGCGCGAACACGCTGTCGTGGCCGAACACGTACCTGATGAGCATGATTGGCAAGAGCTGCGTCACCTGCGCCCAGTAGAACACTGAGATCCATCCACCGAGCTTGATCAGCTCGTGCCGGACATCCCACGACGTACGGGTCGGTGTAGCCAGTTCGCGCAGCGATGGGGCACCAACACCAGTTGCGTCGCGATGAGAGGGAATGCGGAACAGGCGTGCAATGCGCGGCGACGTGCCGTCCCTAGGATCGCCGGCCATCCACGCGACCACGTTGGGCCAGATGATCATCAGCAGAGGAGGGATGACGAGGGTTTGGATGCCGGCACCGCCGAGAGGAACCCATGAGAAGTGCGGCCCCAGGGGCGGGTCGTAGGTCCACCATCCGAAGTAGGTTGCGGTCCCTTCGACAAGAAGATCCCAGCAGTAACTGAATGGAATTCCGACGATGAAGAGCGACTTGAGTTCGCCCCATCCAGTTCGCGTCGAAACGAACTGGAGGATCCGCAATACCACGTATGGAAAAATGCCCCAGTAGACGCCGTATGCGAACGGCACGAAAACGGGGTTGTCCCACACATGCCATGGGTAATTGAATGGCAGCTGATAGGTCGCGAACGCGGGGCTGTAGGTCAAGTAGATACCCCAGTCGGCAATCGTCTCCACCCAGAATGACGCCACGCCACTAACGAAGAACAGCCAGTACCACGACAGCGACTTCCGCCGCACCGATTGCACAGTCAACGCGACGAAAACTGTGATCGCCGCGGCCGGGATCACCCAGTTAAAGAACCAGGTTGCCGGCGGGTTTTTCACTGCGTCGGGTATCACTACCGGATGGTCGGCGAAAGGGCTCTGTCCAAGAAGCGCCGGCACGAAAAAGACGAGTGTGCCGAAGACGACCAAAGACCCAAAAACAAGTGCCGCCGCGAGGCCGTACCGCTTGCGCGCCTCGTCAATCTGTGGACCACGCACTTCAGTTGTCACTTTGTCATCTCCTAGAGATCTAGCTCACACCGTCGCGGACGTAACAGTATCTTGTCTCATGAGGCGAGACAAATTCAGCTGCCGTCTCAGTGTCCGCATCGGGTCCGGCTGTCGTACCACCGCTCGCTCCCGTGACATCCTGAACCGTGGCCGATATCCGCAGCACGCTGCTGGCAGCAGCCGACCAGCTCCTCGCACATGGCGAAGCGGTCTCTATGGAAGCAACTGCCGAACGCGCCGGAGTTTCCCGCTCGACCGCGTACCGCTATTTCTCGGGGCGCGACGATCTGCTGTTGCACTTGGCAACCGTCCGTTCGGGCCGTCTGCTGGATCAAGCGATAGATCTCGTCGCCCGTGAAGGCACTGCGACGACCCGACTGACAGAGGCAATGGTCTATCTTTTCACGGCAATCCCAATCGATGCAGTGCTCGCCGAATTCGTCAAAGAAGGACCCAAAAGCCTTGATCGGCCCGCCACTCGCGAAGCTGCCTACTCATTCTTGGGCCCACTGGTGACCCAGGCGCAGCAATTGGGAGAGTTTCGAAATGACTATCCGCCAACGGAAGCCGTGCGCTGGTTGGTTACCCAGTTGCTGACCGCGATCTCGGTGCTCCACGACGACGTCAGCCAATTCCGCAACTGGTTCCGATGGTTCGTGCTGCCCGCACTGACGTCGGCTCCGGCTACATCTGATGCGTCGAGCTCTATCGCGGCATCCCTTCGGGCGCATGTCCGTGCCTTAGGTCAGCTCGCCGACCGGATCGACGATGATCCGCGCGGCACTTGCTAGGTGTCCTGACCTGAGAGGTCGATACGCCGGTAGCAGGGTCCTTGGCCGCGCTGTTGTCGGCTCAAAGTTGTTGCGGTGCCTTCCACCTCATCCTAGAGAAACGCCAGAGTCGTCAAACTTAGTAAGCGTGATAGTGGCTGTCCCGCAAGCCGTTTAGCGCCAAATCCCGGTTGCCGCCGCGATGTACCGCCAAGCGCGACGGCGGTAACCCAGACCCATTTCTGCACATCCACAGTCACCTGACACACCCCTGCGCACCGCCCAGTGGCCTCGCGTAAACACCAAGGCCCTAGGTCTCGCTTCGTCGTCAGCACGCACATCATGCACAGACGTGCGATCGGGTGGAACTACCGGACCGACCACGAGGCGTCGATACACGTTCGCGACGAGACCGAACCCTTTCGGTCCCCTTGGCGCGCAACGCGGCATAGTCGCTAGGCGTCAGCGCCCGGCCTTGCCCAATCGTCGGCGTACCGCCCGTTTCTCCAAGGCGATCATCGCGCGTAACCCGCGTTGCTTGGCTCCGGTGTATGGCGCAGCGAGTGCCGCTGACATGGACAACCGCGATGGGGCATTCATGACACCACGGCCGTGGCTGAACGCTTCGAAACCCGACCGGCCATGGTAGTAGCCCATCCCACTGTCCCCGACGCCGCCGAACGGCATTCCGGCGACGGTGTAGTGCAAAGTGACGTCGTTGATGGTTACTCCGCCGGAATAGGTGCGGTCGAGGAACCGCTGGCGATCGCCGTCGTCGGGACCAAAGTAGTAGGCAGCCAGTGGTTTTGGGCGCGAGTTGATCTGATTGATCGCCTCGTCGAGGTACGTATAGGTCACGATGGGCAGCAGTGGTCCGAATATCTCCTCCTGCATGATCCGCATGTCACTGGTCGCGCCGAGCACCAAGGTGGGGGCGATCTTGTGAGCGGCCTGAGTGGAGAAATCCTCGCCCGCTGGATTGATGGTGATGATCTCGGCGCCTTTGGCTCTGGCGTCATCGATGAGCCCGTGGAGGCGGTCGAAGTGTCGGGCATTGACGATCGAGGTGTAGTCGTCGTTGTGGAGTATCCGCGGAAACATCTGCGCCACGGTGGACCTGATGCGGTCGATGAAGTCTCGTTCGAGACCGGCCGGAATCAGGACGTAGTCCGGCGAAAGGCACAGTTGGCCGGCATTCATCGTCTTGCCCACCATGACCCGGTCGGCGACAACCTTCGGGTCCGCATTTGACGAGATCACAACCGGCGACTTACCACCTAGCTCGAGAGTGACCGGTACCAGGTGGTCGGCGGCGGCCCGCTGTACGTGCCGGCCCGTACCAGGGGATCCGGTGAGCATGATGTGGTCCAATGGCAGCGCGCTGAACTCCGCACCTACGTCGGGACCGCCGGTGAACGCCCGTAACTCCTCGGGATTGAAGCGCTTGGCGATCTCAGCGCGGATCAGCTCTGAGGTGGCCGGGACGAACTCCGACAACTTCACCATGACGTTGTTTCCGGCGGAGAACGCCTGGGTGACAGGGTCGAATGTCAGACAGACCGGGAAGTTCCACGGGCTGATCACACCAACGACGCCCAGCGGCTGCCAGTCCACCCAGGCGCGGGCACCGGCCAAGCCCATTACTCCCGTGCTGTGTCGCGTCGGTTTCATCCAACTTCGCAGATGTTTGCGGGTGTGTTTGATGCCGGGTAGCGGTCCGGCCACGTCCGACAGCATCGATTGTGCACGGGATCGATGCCCGTAGTCCTCCACGAGTGCGTCGACGAGGGCGTCGCCGTTGGACACGATGAGGTCGATGACGCGGTCGATGCGGTCGATGCGGGTGGCGGCCGAGGGTGGACCGTCCCTGAGGAAGGCCTGCCGCTGGTTGGTCAGAGCGGCACTCATGTCCACAAGGGATTCGCTGCAACCGCTCGTGCGGGGGGAGCTTGACTTCGGTGTCACAACGGATCATTAGTCCTTGTTCATTAGGTGCACGAGTCGCCACATCAGGGCTGGCGACAGTCGCCGCATCATCCAGGTTGCGCAAGCCTCCATCCCCTCCTACGACATAGATAACTTAGTTTACTTTATGCCGAGGTTCAGCTGAGGCAAACACGATCTCTGGCACCTGCTCCCGCAGCAGGAAGCTGTGACCGCGACTCGGCCAATCAATCGGACCGTCATGCGGACCGAGATCGCGGGCGACGCTCTTCGCGGCGCGGTTTCGTGGTTGTGGAGTAGCGACGGCCGGACACGTGACCGTCATGACCTACTCGCCTAGCCGGTGGTCCCTACCCCGGGGATGCCGGTGGGCTGTGGTGAGCCATCGCACCCCAGGGACTCAAGTGCGGGCGCTTCAGCAGGTTCGTACTTGTTGGTCTGGGCACGTCGAGATCGGAACAGGCGGTCGTCCGGTCGGTCATTCCCTCCAGGGCTGGCCCGTCTCATTCATGTCATCTCGTAGTAGCGGTTTTTCCATGGACGAGTGCAACTTCCTCACGAAATTCAGGGTGTGCGCTATCTGAATCCCGATGTGATCGTCCACATGGACACTGTGACGGTCGTTCTGCCGATCGGCAGGAGGGAGGGATAGATCGGGGCGTATCAGGGTTCGGTGGCGCGATCGAGTTGTTTCATGAGCTTGGCCAGTGCCGTGGCGGTAACGGTGGCGGCCTCACGGACGTCGCTGACACGGGAGACCAACTCGCCGCTAGGCACTCCGGCTGAGGCCCTGACTTCGAGGGCAGGAATGATGAAATGGCGAAGTCGCCGACGTACCCGTTCCTCCGACCGTTCCGGGTCCTCAGCAGCGAGATAGGTCTGTTCGACCAGGAAGTCGAGAATCTCATCGAGGCCCAGGTCGGACCTGATCTCGCCCGAACTTTGACCGGCGAGGACGACCGGTCCCATCACGCTGGCGCTGACACCGTGGACATCTGGATCCTGAATCGACGCCGAGTGTTGCGCAATCAGTGCTGCGATGGTCGGGTCGGTGGGCAGCTCCCGTGCGGTGTAGATCAGTGCGGCCTCCAGCTTGGTGAAAGCGCCGGCTTCCCGTTCCATCAGGGCCTGCACTTGTGCCACATGGTGCCGGGAGCGGCGTAAAGCAACCTGTGTGACCGTTTCGGCAACGCTGCCCAATCGGCGGAATGCGGTCGCCCGGGACACTCCGGCGCGCTCAGCGATAGCGGTCATCTGCACCTCGGTCGAACCACGCTCTGCCATCTCGGCGTCAGCCGCTTCGATTAGGCGTGACCGCACGTTCTTGGCGTCAGAGGGCTCGACGGTGTCGGTGGACATGGTGTGGACACTAAACGTGGTGTGGCGCTCAAGGCGAGTCCCCGAACATCAGAAGCAGAAGCGATTGGCCCCGTTCGCCCCCATTATCGATTCTTCCATTGCGGCGATCGCTTCGTGGCGAAGGCGCTGATCCCCTCGATCGCATCCTCGCTGAACATCAGCTCATCAATCACACTCGTGGGGGCAGTGACTGCTTCATGTACGTCAGGAATGCCCTGGGTTTGTTCCATCAGAGTCAACGACAATCGCACCGACGTCGGTGATCCCGCCATGATTTCGGCTGCCAGTGCGCGAGCTGCAGTTAGTGCCTGTCCCTGCGGCGCGATGCGGTTGACGATGCCCAGTCGATTCGCTTCCGCGGCGTCGATTCTCCGCCCAGTCAGGATCATCTCGTTGGCGACTTTCGGCGGGATTGCCCGCGGAAGCCGGATCACGCCTCCCGCCCCTGCGACGAGGCCAACTTTGACCTCAGTCAAGGCAAAGGTTGCCGTGGCATCTGCAACAACCAGGTGGCACGCCAGCGCGATCTCAAATCCGCCACCCATTGCGAAGCCATTGACAGCAGCGATCACCGGTTTGCGCATCCTGCGCCTGCTGGTTATGCCCGCGAATCCGCTCAGCGGCACATACATTGGGTTTCCGCTGCTGGTGTAGAGCAGATCATTGCCTGCACAGAACGCTTTGTCGCCTGTGCCGGTGATGATGGCGACCCATAGTTGGGGGTCGTCGAAGTACGCGTCGAAGATTTCACTGAGTTCTTCGTGGGCCGGCGGGTGCAGAGCGTTGCGGGCCTGTGGGCGGTTGATCGCAATTTCGAGCAGGTGCCCGTCCCGGCGCACCGAGACGAATTCGTAGTCATCGCGCAGAACGGGTGTCCGGGGCGGGAACAACTCGGCGGCCCGCGCTTCCGACACCGTGACCCGGTTGCCATATCCGAAAGCGGTGACGAACACGGGGTGACCGATCGGTTCTTCGGCGGTTTCGAGCACCGCCATCAGATCATCGTCGCCCGGCGCCACCTGAGCTAGAAATCTAGCACCGTCGGTTGCCATGCGTCCGATCACAATGCCGCTCTTACCTTTTCGGCCGTGCTTGACAGTATAGGTTTCTATGGTGGCCCATCCGCCGGGGTGGGGGGCATGCATGGGAGCGGGCGCGGAGTCGATCTCCGTTTGAAGCCGCCGGCTCTCGTCGGCGCGCAGCTCCGACGGGGTGGTGCTGTAGATGCCAACCGAGTACTTGCTAAGTACACCGCCGTTGGCGCCGACGAGTGCGTAGCTGCCAGGCTTGGCACGCACGCGCTGGACTGCCTCTGCGATCGCATGCATCGAGTAGTTGTTGCCGGCCCCTCCAAAGTAGGGCAGGCCACCGGTCAAAGTGAGTCCACGCGGGTCATCGGGTGAAAGTCCCAGCGTTTCAGACACATTGGACACCGCGATGGGAAAACAGCTGTAGAGATCAAAGAAGTCGATCGCGGCCAGCGTGATGCCCGCGACATCGAGTGCATGTTGGACGGCGAGTGCCGCCGACGGCGCATACCCCAACTCGGCACGGTCCATCAGGTCGCGCTCGCGCACATCGGCCTGGCCGTGGAGGTAGACCCATACGTTCTCAGCGACACCGAGCCGGCGCGCGGTGGCGACCGACACGATCAGGACGGCCGCAGCCTGGTTGACCTGGTCGCGGGCGACCAAGAACCGGGTGTAAGGCTCCGCGATCATTCGGTTGCGTTCGGTGATGGTGATGAGCTCATCGGCAGTGCGTTCCTCAGGCGCGGCCGAGAAAGGGTTGGCGGCAGCCACTTTGGTGAACGGCGCAAAGAGCGCACCCATGTCAGCGTTGTATTTTGCCCTGCTGGCTCCACGCCGGGCGCGGTTAGCGTTTTCCAACATCGCATACTGCACCGGGGCGCCATCGAGACCGTGGGCGGCCTGTTCCATCGTCGTAAGACCCTTGAGTCCGAACCCACGGTCTTCGATCTCGCCGTCGGGGTCGTCAGAGAAATCAGGTTTGCGCTCGGCGTTGGCGAGGTGGCGGATGGTCGAGATCGCCTCGCCACCGGCGATCAGTACTACGTCACTGCGGCCCGACGCGATCTCTCGGCTGAATTCGGTCAGTAGATGTTGCGGCGACTGGCCACCACTGACTTCGAGCACAGCGCGACCTGGGTTGGCGCCAAGTCGGTTTGCTACCGACAGCGGAAACTTGGTCGACTTCCCCAGCGGAGCGGGGGCACCGGGGGTCGAGTTCTCGAATTGACGGGTAGTGGCGATGGTGTCGATGGCAGCTATCGCTTCGGCCGCTCGGGCACCGGAATCGGCGATGGCTGCTCGGGCCGCCTCGACAGCAAGGTCGATCGGCGATAGTCCGCGGTAGGTTGCCTCGTCGATGCGCTCAGCCGCCTGCCCCACCCCAATGATGACCGGCGTCCGCGGATCTATTGCCTCGCTCGACATTTCAGCTCTCCATCCATTGATTCGTGGCCAACAGCCCCTCCGGGTGGTAGATAGACCGGGCACGGCTCGCGGTCGTCATTGCATCCCTTGGCGCGTCTGAGATCTTTTACTGACGGAATACGTCTGTTATTATCAAGCTAGGCGCTCGGGCGCCCCCGCGCAAGGAGCGAGGCAGTGATCATGAACACCGTTGGGCGACCTCGGGATCCCCTACTCGACTCGCGCGTCTTCGCGGGCGCGTGCGATCTCTACGGCCGCAAAGGGTGGGCCGGATTCAGCGTAGAAACATTGTCCAAAGAGTCCGGCGTCGGTAAAGCGTCCATCTATCTGCGATGGCCGGATAAGGCCGCGTTGTTGCTCGATGCGTTGGCTGCGCGCATCCTCCTGCCCGAGGATATCGATACCGGTACCGTGCGCGGCGACCTGCGCGAGCTTGCGCTCGACAACTTGCGTATGTATCTCGGTCCAGCGGGAGACGCCGCGTTGCGGTTGATCTCAGAGAGCAGGATCGTTCCCGAGATCGAGCCAGGTTGGCGATTGATTCGGGAGGCCCATGTCCTCGCCGTACGCAGCATTGTCCGGCGCGGCATCGAGCGTCATGATCTGCCGCGAAACACACCGGTAACCTTGGTGCTCGACGCTCTGTTCGGCGGGCTTTTGATGCACGTACAGACGACGCCTGCCACGCACATCGACGAGCTCCCCAGCCAGATGACGGCGTACGCGGATCATTTCGTCGATTTCATTCTCTCGGCGGCGACGGCAACCAGCGACTGAAGTGACATCGTCTGGTATCCGTTCGGCCGATCGGCGATGTACCAGATAGATAACCTAGTACGCTATCCGACGAACAAGTCTCTGCTACATCGAGCCGGCGTCGGTTGGCAGTGGGAGCAAGCGGTCGAAGAGACGTCGCGTCGAAAACCGCCGGGAGGTGGCTGTGACCCAGATCTCGACTAGCGCCTCCCGTGGTGATACCGTCGGACCTATAAGTCGCAGCTATGAGTCGCTAATGCTTTTAAGTCGCATGCCGCCACGGCTGCAGCGCGTGACAGCCTTTACAGAGAGGGAGATCCGTGACAAGCGTGGATGACCAGATCAGCAGCTGCCCGGTGTTAAATTTCGACTACGCCGAGGTCCGGCCCGCTGGTTCGTGGATGAGCACCTACGACGAGCTGCGCAGGCAATTCCCCTGGTACCGCAACGAATACGGCCCGGGCTTCTGGACGATGGTGAACTACGAAGGAATTCTGCAGATTCTGCAGAACGCGAAGGCGTTCTCCAACAGCGTTGTCACCGCCGTCGACCCTAATCCCAAATACAAGTGGATCCCGGAAATGCTTGACGGCGAAGAACATAAGCAGTGGCGTCGCCAGTTGGGGCCGTTGTTTTCACCCGGGGCAGTGGAGCGGCTTGACGGTGCGGTACGTCAGCGCGCCATCGAACTCATCGAAGCGATCGTTGCGAAAGCAGACGGCGGCCCGGTCGACTTCATGGCTGATTTCGCTCAGCAATTTCCCACGTCGATCTTTCTGGAGATGATGGGTCTGCCCGTCGACGAACTCGACCAGTTCATGGAGTGGGAACACGCAATCCTGCACATTGCGCACGATGACGCGGGCCAGAAGCAGCGTTCTGATGCGTCGTTGGCAGTTATGAACCGGTTCGCAGAAATTATCGCTGAGCGTCGTATCGAACCGCGCGACGACATCGTGAGCAAGGCCATCAACTACGAGGTTGACGGCAAGCCGGTCAGCGATGAGGACCTGCTATCTTTCTGCCTGCTGATGTTCATGGCAGGCCTAGATACCGTCTCCGCGACGCTGGGGTGGACATTCATGCATCTGGCCCAGCACCCTGACGATCGACAGAAAATTCTAGATCAGCCAGAGCTGATCCCCACCGCTGTCGAGGAATTCGTCCGCGCCTACGCCATCGTGATCGCGGCCCGCAAGGTCACCGAGGACATCGAGATTCAAGGTTGTCCCTTTAAGGCCGGTGACATGGTCAACGTGCCACTGAACGCCGCCACCCGTGACGACAATGCTTTCCGGGATGCGCTGACCGTCGATATCGAGCGAAAGCCGAACAACCACATTGCTTTCGGGGCAGGTCCGCATCGTTGCCTGGGTTCACACCTGGCACGACGTGAACTCAAGATCGCTGTCGAGGAGTGGCACAAGCGGATCCCCCATTATCGAATCGACCCCGATGCGCAGTTGCTGGAATCCGGTGGCCAACTGGGCCTGAAGGCGCTTCCGCTGATCTGGGACGCCTGAGCCTTCCGTGATGAGTTCTACTCCCGGTCCGATCGTTAGCAGCCCTGGATTCGCCGAAGCGGTAGCCACCGCCTACGGCCTCCTTCCGGCGGCCCGACAACAGCCAACTAGGAAAGTCGGCGACGATGTCTGACCCGAATGTGCATGAGCCCCCGCAACAGCACAGGCTGCCGCTGACCGGCGTCCGAATTGTCGACCTGACAGATGGCGTAGCCGGCATGTCGACGCGGTTCCTGGCCGACCTCGGCGCTGAGGTGATATTGGTCGAACCGCTTGACGGCCTCACCTCACGCAGGGCCCACCCGCAGCATGCGGGGCACGGCCTTCGCTTCTTGACCGCTCACGCCAACAAGCTCGGGGTGACCCTCGATCTGGAGACCCGCCAGGGGCGGCGCCAGCTCCTCGAGCTCGCTGACACCGCGGACATCGTGGTCGAGTCATTGCGGCCAGGACGCCTCGATGAGTTGGGTGCGGGTCCCACCACCATGCGTGAGCGTAACCAGGCGCTTGTGGTGGTCTCTATCAGTGAATTTGGCCAGACCGGCCCATACCGCGACTGGGCTGGCAACGAGGCCGTGCACGTCGCGATGTCGTCCATGTTGACCCGTTCGGGCGCACCGGATCGGGAGCCGCTGCTGCCTCCTGGTGACTTCGCCACCGAAACTGCTGCTGTCCAAGCCGCTTTCGTGACCCTTCTCGCCTACTACCGCGCGGCTGAGACCGGTGAGGGCGACTACGTCGACTGCGCATTTCACGATATGGCCGTGCAGGGAATCGATCCCGGTTTCGGTATGGCAGGAACCGCCACCATGGGTCGCCCGTTATCAGAACTGCCGCCGGGCCGACCCGACGCTCGCCTCCTGTACCCGATCTTTCCGTGCGCCGACGGACATGTCCGCATCTGCATGCTCGCACCAAAGCACTGGCGCGGCATGTTCAAATGGCTGGGCGAGCCAGCGGAATTCTCTGATCCGTCATTCGAGCAATTGATCACCCGGTTCATGTCATGGGACAGGCTCAAGGTCGCGATCGCCGCACTGTTTGCCGACCAGACACGGGAGCAACTGCTCCGTGGTGGCGGGGAACTGGGCATACCCATCGCCAGTCTGAATACGCCGGCGGAGACCGCGATCAGCGACCACGTGCAGGCCCGCCAGTCGTTCCTCGATGTCGAGGTGGCGCCAGATCTGATCGGGCTAATGGCCAACGGCTATCTCGAACTCGACGGTGCACGCGCTGGATTCCGTTTTCGTGCACCCACGCTTGGAGAACACAACCCAGAGCTAGTGAGCGGTGCGCCCTTGCCCGAAAAGCTGACCGCTACTCCCCGCAGGGCCGTTGACGCCGGGGTGCACCCGCTGACCGGTGTGCGCGTGCTCGACCTCGGTGTCATCGTGGTCGGTGCTGAGTCGGGCCGCCTACTTGCCGATCAGGGCGCTGAGGTCATCAAAATCGAGAACCGCGCCTTCCTGGACGGTGCACGACAGGCCGACGGCCCCGAGACCGTCAGCCATGCGTTCGCCGTCGGAAACCGAGGCAAGATGAGCATGGGATTGAACCTGCGATCTCCGCGCGGCGCAGAGATCTTCCTCGACCTCGTCGCCAAGTCCGACGTTGTTCTGACCAACTTCAAACCCGGCACCATGGAGTCGCTCGGCTTCAGCTACGAGACCCTACGTGCCATCAACCCAGGGATCATCGTCGTCGACAGCAGCGCCCTGGGCAACACCGGGCCCTGGAGCAACCGGATGGGTTACGGGCCTCTGGTTCGAGCCTCCGTCGGCCTCACCGAGCTTTGGCGTCACCCGGACTCGGCCGATGCATTCGGCGATGACATGACGGTGTACCCCGATCACGCAGCCGCCCGTGTTGCAGTTACCGCTGTGCTGGCCGCCCTGATCGACCGTCGACGGACCGGTCTTGGCTCGCAAATCAGCGTGGCGCAAATGGAAACCGTGTTCGTCCAGTTGGCCACACAATATCTACGCGAGTCGCTTGAGCCGGGAACCATGGTCGCCCACGGTAATTCGAACGAGTTCCACGCCCCATACGGGGTGTACCGATGCTCCGGCGAGGATGCCTACTGCGTCGTCGCGGTGGATACCGATGATGCCTGGGCTAGTTTGACTGAGCTTCTCGGCGCAGCGGAGTTGGCTAGCCGTCCCGAGCTAAAGACCGCGGCGGGACGGGTCGAGCACCGCGGCGAGATCGATCAGGCGGTGCAGACCTGGATCCAACCGCTGGAGCCCCGCGAAGCCGCCGCTCGGCTGCAGGCACGGGGGATCGCCGCCGGCGCGGCCGAACACGTGCGCGATCTGTTAAACGACCCGCAACTGATCGCCCGTGCCCAATTTGGCGAACTCTCCCAGCCTGGTTACTCCTCTCCCATCTCGGTCGAAGCGGGGCCGGCACTGTTCGACGCCATTGCCGTCCCGGAACTGCGCGCTACTCCGCTGATGGGCCAGGACACTTACCAGGTGTGTTCGGATGTGTTGGGGTTCAGCGATTCTCAGATCGATGAACTCGCCTCCGCGGGTGTTATCGAGCTGCGGGAGGCGTCCAATGCGTGACGACCTTCAGTGTTGTACGTTCGCGATGGGAGCCAGCCAATGAAGGTGCTCGTAACCGGCGCCACCGGACCCTTCGGCCGGGCCGTGTGTGAGCGACTCGTCGCATCGGGCCACGAAGTGACCGCGATGGCCCGACACCATCCACCTCACCTCACCACCGGGGTGCGGTTCGCCCAAGGCGACATCCGCGATTTCGACACCGTGCATGAAGCGATGACCGGCTGTTCGGCGGTTGTGCACCTGGCATGGGTGGTGGCATCGCTCAAGAGCGAGGCCGACATCGCGGCCATCAATCTCGGTGGCACCCAAAATGTTCTTGACGCCATGGCCCGAACCGGCTGCAATCGACTGATTTTCTCCTCATCAGTGCTCGCCTACGGGGCGGTGCCGGGTCATCCACCGCTGCTGAGCGAAGACGACCTCCGCCGGCCCCAGGCCGAGCACCACTACGCAGCACACAAGATGATCGCCGAAGACATGATCGACAAAACCGGCGTCGAGTCAGTTTTCGTGCGTTCGGGAATCATCGCTGGGCGAGACGTGGACAACTTGATATTCCGCAACTTCACCAGCCCGATACTGCCGGTTCCCGAGCCTGACCGCGTGCAACAATTCGTGCACACCGATGACGTGGCACGCTTTACTGCCGACGCCGTGTCATCGACGCGGACGGGGCCGGTGAACATCACCGGCGAGGGCACGGTGACGATGCGCGAGATCGCGTCGATCATGGGCACCCGGATGCTAATCGTCCCGGAACGGCCGCTGCGGGCTGGTATCAAGATGGCTTGGGATTTAGGGATCACCGAACTCGCACCGGAAGAAATCGGCGGACTGCTCTACATGCCGATCGTGGACACCACCCGCTTACGCGAAGAGTGGGGCTTCACATGCGCATGGTCTAGCCGCGCAGCGCTTACCGATATGGCGCGCGCCGCCCACGGACAGGTGACGTTGGGCAGGAAGACGATTCGATTGCCGTGGCGGGTCTCTGAGGGCACGGAAAGCCACGTCGGCAAGCTTAGATCGGCCCTACTGCGACGCACCTACGCAGTCGAAGTGGACCGCGTCGTGCGCGATATCGATGAGGTCAAAGCGCAGGCGGCCGTCGAGCTGGACGAGTTCAAGGCGGCGGCCACCTGCAAATTGCTGGACAATCTGACCAGTCACGCCGATGTACTGGCGCAGTTGGGTCGTCGATATAAGTTCCAAAGCACAGCCGTCGCACGTGCCGTATCGGCCAGCAAAGCACGCACCGCGGGCGCCCAATCATGAAGCAAATGAACGGGTTAGACAGGATGTTTCTCAACGTCGAATCCGATCGCCTGCCTATGGACATGTTCGGGATACTGATGCTCGACCCGTCCACCGCTCCGGACGGGCACGACTACCAGCGGTTTCGCGCTGAACTGTCCGCCCGTATTCCCCGAGTCCCCGTTTTCACCCGGAGACCGGTGACTGCACCGTTCGGCGCTGGACATGAACATTGGGTCATCGACCCCGACTTCTCCGTCGACCGGCACCTCAAACACCTTGGTGTTCCCGCGCCCTATGACTTGAGTGCACTCTGCGATCTCGCGATGTCGTTGGGCAACGAGCCCATGAAACGTGACCGCCCCCTATGGCAGATGTACTACGTCGACGGACTCGACGACGGCTCCGCCGCCGTACTGATCCGACTTCACCACGCCGCGATCGACGGAGTCGGCGGCACCGAGATGTTGCGCGAACTGTTCGACACCGAAGCGCTGCCAGTGAACCCTGCACTGGCCCCAGGGGCAGTCGGCGGCGAACGCGTACCGAGCCAACCTGAGATGCTGCTGCGTTCCATGCCTGACCAGATCGTCACACCTATCCGGTTGGTGCGACACGGTTTACCAGTGATCCTTCCCGTCGCGAAGAGTCTGTTGTCACGGTTGACCACAACGTCGACGGCGCCGGCTGCACCGTCAACCCGTAAACCCTCAGCTGCGCCATCGCGCAGTCTGTTCAATCGCCCCACAAAGAGTCCGAGACGTTCGCTGGCTGTGGTGTCGCTTCCTATGGTGGACATGAAAATCGTCAAAGATCGATTCGGCGTGACTCTGAACGACGTGGTGCTGTCCATAACCAGTGGCGCCATCACAGATTACCTCCGAAATCGCGACGAACTGCCTGATTCACCGCTCAAAGTTGCTGGGCCGGTTAATATTCGGGACGAGTCAGCGGAGTCGGGCAGCGGAAACCATTTCACCTTCATGATGGTGGCCATACCCGACATCGCCGATCCAGTCGAGCGCCTCAAGACCGTCGCGTCCATGACACGCAACCGTAAACCTGCACGAACCGCCGCTGGCGCCAACACCACCCGAAAGCCAACCGGCGCAGGCCTTGGACAGGTGATGAGGCTGATCGATGCCATCCCTGGTGGTGCATGGGTGGCGGTGCGGGAGCTCATCAACTCGCCGGCCGTAGAGGCGATCCCACCGATCACTAATTACGTCGTGTCGAACATTCCCGGGCCTACCGAAAAGCTATACATCGCAGGAGCACAGATCACCAACCTTTACGGGCGCACGATGGTAGGAGCCGGCATCGGGTTGTTCATCCACTGTCTTAGCTACGGAAACACTCTTGATTTCGGTTTCACCGCGCTGGCTGAACTCATTCCAGATCCGGACAAAATTGCCATCGGGATGCAGGATCAGCTGTCAAAACTGTTGCGGGCCGAGCATCACCCGCCGGTCGCCAAGGCGACGGTCGTTCGGCACGACGCCGCCAAGTCGAGTACCTCAGCCCCTCACTAGCCAGACACTCCGCGTTTCGCATCGTCGCTCGACCACCACACCAAAAGAGGCGTGGTGGTGTTGGCCCGCCGCCACGAAGCGGCGAACGGAGCCAAGACATCAAACCCGGAGTGGTCGAGTGCGGCTTCATCCAGTTCGAAGGACGCAGCGTCGCCGAGATCCCTCGACCATGGAAGTAATAGGAGAAACCATGCCATCGGGATGAACAGGGGCGCGGTGTGATCAAAAACCTTTTCCGTAAACAATTTCACGAGGCGACCAGCTATCATCATCGAGCCTTTCGAATTTCGACTTGATACCCACTAGGGGTGCGTCTCATTCTTTATCGGTGACGCACCATTATCACCAACTCTATGCGCTGTGGAACGGAGTTGGCGTTCAACGTGTCGCACCGAAAATCGTTGCGCCGCTGTGACTATCACCACAAGGCGGGCAGCGCCGACGATCGTGTCGGATTTCCTTTTACGAGATTTGCTTCCGTCGTGTTGTGCGGTTTCTGCTCGCCCAGGCGCAACGGTGGATACCTAAGACCGTGCAGAATGAGTCCGCGCCGTAAATGCTTTGAAAATGGTATTTTGGTGGTATTAAATAGACTAGCTTATTCAGCTAGTCCGTCACTGTGGGAGACCCTATGAACGCGAAGGATTCGACGGAATCTCGTGGTGTCGCTGATTCCATTCCTGTCGGCTCTCGGATCAGGTTTGCCCACCACCTGATGCGCATGGATGACGGTCGGCAAGTGGGTGTCTCTGTCGGTGGCCGTGGGATTCCGCTGGTCTTCTTCCACGGCATCGGCATGAATCGACGGATTTACCTCAAACTCCTCAGCCGACTCCCCCAGCTGGGGTTCCTCGTTGTTGCCATTGACGCGCCGGGCCACGGTGACACCTTCGCTCCCCTCACGGGAAGAGACACTTTCGACCAGCGAGTCGCCGATACCGAGCAAATTCTGACTGAACTCGGCATTGAGCGGGCAGTCTTGGTAGGCCACAGCATGGGTGGGCGCACCGCAGCTGAACTCGCGGCACGACATCCTGAACGCGCATTGGCAGTCGTGCTTATCAATCCGGCGCTCGGCGGCGTCTTCGACGCCGCCCGCATTCGGATCGGATCACCGTCGCAGACCGCGGCTGCCCTGGCCGCCGCGGTGCACGATACGATCCGAGATCGAGTGGGGCTCAAAGGTTTCGGCCATGTCAGATACTTCCAGACCCTGGGCGGTCTCGTCGTTCAAACAGCGACACATCCACGGTTGTTCTCCTCCGCGGCGCAAGCGATCGCAAAATCTTCCGAGAGTGCGTCCGCGCTTCGTGCGCTGGCCCTGGCACGTTGCCCCAGCGCGATCATTCACGGCGAACGGGACATGATCGTGCCGATCGAGTCGGCCATCGAGGCAGCTGCGCTCAGTGCAGCAACCCTGGTGACACTTCCGAAGGCCCATCACTCCTGGGTGTTGACCACGCCGTGGACGTTCGCTGAGATACTCCACCAGCTCATCTCGGACCGGCGGTTGGGCGACGAGTTGCACGACGCACTTGCCAGCGGCATGAGCGTCTGTGGCCAGCGACAGGACGCTCTCGTGGTCAAAATGGCTCCGCCACTACAGGTTCTTGGCCGCGCCAGCCCCCTGCGGCGAAAGTACTACCACTCTTGGCGGATCTGGCCGCCGGACCAGGTTCTGCGTTCCGCGGAATCCGGCGCCTAGCTCGGCTGATCACGACAAGTCGGCGGCCCGCAGTGGGAGGCGGTCAAAGCATCCGGTAAGTCCGCCGCGAGCCGTGGCGGCGGCATTCTTAAGTTGTCCTGTCCACTGGCAGAGGCCTCCTGCCCGATATGGGTCAGGAAGCGGTCGACTGCGGCGACCACAGCGGCGGTGCGCATCGACGGAAATGCATTGAACATATGTTGTGCGCTCGGCAGTTCGGCGTAGGTGTCCGCATTCTGCGCCATCTCCGTTAAGGCAGTCAAAATGCTTGCGCCTGCTCAGGGTTGTGCAGGTGTCGACGTTGCCGTGGAGTACGGAGAACGGCGGCGCGTCGGCGTTCACCCACGACAGTGCCGACCACTGATTCCACACGTCCGGCGCCTCTTCGCCTGAAGCGCCGATGACGATCAGCCGTAGAGACGCTTCCTGTTCGGAAGGTGAATCGCCCGCCCGATCGAGCAGGTCGTAAACCGCTACCGTCGGGGCCCTGGAACGAGTACTCAACCTTTACCTGAAGTTATCGTCCTTGACCGCAGTGCCCAGACCGTGTTCATCCGACGCTCGTTTGGTCGCCTACGGTCGCGGCACCCGCACCGAGCATGCCGAGCGCGAGGCTGGCGTATTGGCAGGCAACCTGTTCCGGCGTCAATTCGCCATCGGCGCGGAACCACTGCGGCAACGCAGTACACATCGTCGCGATCGCCCGTCCTGCGGCGCGTCCATGCACGGTCGCCACATGGCCCTCGCGTGCCGCACCTGCGATGTCATCATCCAGCATGTACTGAATTTCATTACGTAACATTGTGATTCGTCGACGGTTTGCGGTGTTCAGGCTTCGCATCTCACTGGCGCCGAGGAAACCAAGGTCCTGACGATGCGTGTGATACAACGCGAGCGCCTCGACGATCAATGAGACCCGGGCGATGCTGCTCTCGCCCGAGTCGCGAGCAGCGCAAACCCGCCAACGCAATTCGGTCATGGTGATTTCCAGGGCGCGCATGAGTATGTCCTGCTTGTCGCGATAGTGATGGTAGACGACCGGCACGCTGACACCCGCGCGCTGAGCCAACGAGCGCATGGTGGCCCCGTGGTAACCAGTTTCGACGAACGACTCAACAGCTGCGCTGAGTACAGGATCTAGTTCTAGCGGCGGGAAGTCACGCCAGCTGGTTGCACCATCAGGTGAGTGATCGCCGGGCCGACCGTCGTTGCTCAGGCCAGGCGGACGTCGTGTCTCCGCGCCCGGCAGAAGAGTGGCGGGGACGACGCCCAAGGCCGCTGCGAGCGCCTGCAGGCGTTTCACCGAGACACCCGTCTTGCCGTTCTCAATCGCACTAATCGTCGCCGGGCTGACTCCGATACGTCGGGCCACTTCGCGCAGGGATAGTTTCGAGTCCTGTCGCGCGGCACGAATTTTCTCGCCAAATTCCTGCATGCGCACTCCTTTGCATGTTCAGTATTTCTGAACACCTGGGAGGCTAGCAATATTGGCTACCTGACCGAAAGCTGTTGCAATATGCCCTTTTGACACGCTGCGCCTAACGTGCGATGGTGCGTCGACCGGCATTTAAGAACGATCGTTACAGCCGTGCTCGGTGCTGGCAGCTGACGTTAGGAGGTCTCATGCCCATTGATCTGAGCTTTTCGCCCGATGTGACGGCCTTGACTGAGCGGACCCGTGCCTTCATCCGCGGTCGGGTCTTAGCAGTTGAGGACGGCTCCGGCGGAGACATCACGGCCGCGGGTGGCGACACGTTGCGTATCGAGCTGCAGCGCGCCGCCAGGGACGCGGGTGTATTCGCCCCCCACGCGCCGGTGGAGTATGGCGGTCATGGGCTGAACATGTCTGACCGAGCAGCGGTCTTCGAAGAAGCCGGGTACTCCCTGTTCGGGCCGACTGCCCTGAACATCGCAGCTCCCGATGAAGGCAACCTCCACATGCTGGCTCATATTGCGAATCCAGATCAGAAGCAGGAATATCTTGATCCGCTCGCCCGAGGGGAGGTCCGTTCCGCGTTCGCGATGACCGAACCGGCTCCCGGCGCCGGATCGGATCCGTCGGCGCTTTCCACGCGCGCAGTCCGGGTTGCGGGAGGCTGGCGGATAAGCGGGCGCAAGTGGTTCATCACCGGCGCTGACGGAGCCGGGTTCTTCATTGTTTTCGCAAGGACGTCGGGTGAGCCTGGTCAGCGCGGAGGGGCCACGATGTTCCTCTCCCCTGCCGATGCCGATGGCATCCGGATCGGTAGGCACATAAGCACACTGGATAGGTCGATGATCGGCGGGCACTGCGAGGTTTTCTTCGACGATCTATTCGTTTCCGATGCGGGGGTGCTGGGCGAGGTCGACCGGGGATTCGACTACGCGCAGGTAAGGTTGGGGCCCGCGCGCATGACCCACGTGATGCGTTGGCTGGGGGCAGCGCGCCGTGCACATGACATCGCGCTGGACCACGTGGCCTGTCGCGAGGGGTTCGGATCCAAGATTGGTGACCTCGGCATGGTGCAGAAGATGGTGGCCGATAACGAGATCGACATGGCAGCATCTCGGGCCTTGTTGATCCGCGCATGCTGGGAGCTCGACCAGGGTGCTCCTGCCTCCGATGCGACATCCATCGCGAAAACCTTTGCCTCCGAGGCGATCTTCCGTATCGTGGACCGCAGCATCCAGATGTGCGGCGGTCTCGGCGTCTCCGATGATTTACCGCTGGCGCGGCTTTCTCGGGAAGTGCGGCCATTCCGCGTTTATGACGGACCGTCAGAAGTCCACCGATGGGCTATCGCCAAACGCGCAGTAGGCGCCGCCAAACGCGCCGCCCAGGACCGTCCATGAGTCTGCCGGGGATGAATACAGCCGCCCTCAGGGACTATCTGATCGGGGCAGGAATCGATGTCTGCGGCGAGTTGACGGCGGATTTGATCAGCGGTGGCCGATCGAATCTGACTTTTCGGGTCAGTGACGGCGTCACGGCTTGGGTCGTGCGCCGTCCGCCGGTACGGGGGATAACCCCCTCGGCGCACGACATGGGCCGCGAATACATCGTGGCGAGTGCCCTCCAAGGCAGCGCCGTGCCGGTCGCGAAGACCGTGGCCTTCGACGCCGAAGGCACTGCGTTCGGCGTTCCGATGACGGTGGTGGAGTTCGTCGACGGGGTCGTCATTCGCGATCAGACCGAGTTGGCCGATTTGAGCGACGAGCAGGTTGACGCCAACGCCTCAGCCATCGTGAAGGTGCTGGCCGCCCTACACGCCGTGCCCTACGACCAGATCGGCCTCGGCAAATTTGGGCGGCCCTGCGGGTTCCTCAGCAGGCAGGTGAACCTGTGGGCACGCCAATGGGAGCGGGTGCGGACCCGCGACCTACCCGATGTCGCCACGATGCACACCGCTCTGGCCCAAGCCGTTCCACCCGCGTCGGATGCGTCGATCGTGCACGGCGACCTACGAATTGACAACACCATCGTCGATTCGTCCGATCCGACGGTGGTCCGGGCCGTGGTGGATTGGGAGATGTCGACCATCGGCGATCCCCTCACCGACATTGCATTGATGTGCGTGTATCGAGACCCGCTGTTCAATCTGGTGCTGGGCACGCAGGCGGCGTGGACTAGTCCGAGGCTGCCGTCGGCCGACACCCTCGCGCACCGCTACGCCATCGCGTCAGGCCGCGATCTCTCTAACTGGAACTTTTACCTTGCGCTGGCGAACTTTAAACTCGGGGTCATCAGCGAAGGGATCACTCATCGCGCGCTACAGGGTTCCGATGCCGGCGACGGAGCAATGCGTGCCGCTGATGCGGCGCCGGAATTCATTGCCGCCGGGTTGAGAGTGCTGCGGAACCCGTAGCGATTCGGTGCTCGGCGCTATTAGATGGTGGACTTCAGTCCGCGCAGCAACAGATCCAACATTGTGTTCAACTCGTCGTCTGCACCGAATCGCACGTCGGGGGGCGCGCCTTCGGGAAGCCGGCCGACGGCAAGAAGTGTCTCCCTCGATGCGCTGCCAAACTACGTGGACTCGTTGAGGTCCTCGTCGCGAGTGCCGGTGCCAACGCGAAGACCGACATCCCAAGGAAGACCGGACTGCAGGCTCGGGTAGATTCCGCCGGCGAACCGTCGCGTCGACGTGGCGGTCGCACAACCCGACGCTATTGCCGCTGCCGAGTGCTGGCTGGCCTCCTAGTCGTGCCCACGAAGGCTCTCGCGTGCCTGGATCATTGCGGCGAGCCGCTGCTCCATCTGTTCGCGAGTGTAGATGTCTGCAGTGGTCGCCGCGCCGGCGTCGTAGTCGGCGATGCGTTGGCGTTGCCCCGCGATCTCGGCATCCAACTTGGAGCCTGCCAAGTCTTTTGTCAGCAGATCCTGATCAACCCAGTCATCTTGTGGGAGTTGTTCGATGCGCTCTTCCATGTCAGTACGCTCCGTTTCGGTCAGGTACGTGGGAAGTGAAACAACTGCCGTGCATTGAGTTCGACCATTTGATGCACCTCCGAATCGGGGATGTCGATCATCACATCGTGGAGCCGTTTGCGGCTGTTGGGCCAGTTAGAATCCGAATGTGGGTAATCGCCTTCCCAGGTGATGTTGTCGATGCCGACGGAGTGCCGGTTTTCTAGGCCATGTTCGTCGTCGATAAAACATCCGAAAAGGTGCTGCCGGAACAGGTCTGACGGGCGCACCGTCTGATTGATGTTTTGATAGTAGCGGTGTTTCTCCCACGTTAGGTCGAGGCGTTCCAACATGTAGGGCACCCACCCGATGCCCCCTTCAGACAGCGCGACCTTCAAGTTCGGGTGCCGGTGGAACACCGGTGAGAACAACAGATCGGCCGTCGCGTACATCGAGTTGCAACCGAACAGCGCGATCGTCACGGCGAACGGAGCCTCCGGCGCGGTGCTCGGAGCCTGACCGGAGGTGCCGAAATGCACGCACAACGGCTGTTGGGTTTCCTCGGCTGCTGAGAAGACTGGATCCCAGTGGTCAGTATGAAACGACGGCAACCCCAAGGGCGCCGGATTCTCCGGGAACGAAATCGCTCGCGACCCCTTCGCTGCGGTGCGATGGATCTCCTTGACTGACTCCGAAACCGACCACAGTGGCAGGATTGTCAACGGAATGAGTCGATCCGGTGCGGTCGGGCACCACTCGTCGAGCACATAGTCATTCCACGCCTGGACGGAAAGCAACGCCAGCTCAAGGTCATCGCCATCGAGGAATGCCGTGCCGGCGAACTTGGGAAACGACGGGAACGACAACGTGGCCTGGACCCCGTCGATATCCATGTCCGCGATCCGAGCCTTCGGGTCATAGCAGCCGGGCAGCATATCCTCATACCGGGTGGGCTCCAGCCCGTATTCCGCAGGCTTTTTTCCCGCTACCGCATTCAGTCCGATGTAGGGATAGATTCGGTCTTCGTAGCGCCATACCTGCGCTAACCGCTCCGAGGCGCCGATCCGTTGCTCGACGATCTGTGGGCCGCGCTCGACAAACTTCGACGGCAACCGATCTGTCCACAATCGGGGATGTTCGATCAGATGGTCATCGGTAGAGATGAGCTGCATATGGCTCTGCAAAGGCATGGGATGATTCACTTTCTCGATGCGACTGATAGTCATAA
>JBEVHL010000546.1:0-17416 GCA_040511255.1 Mycobacterium sp.
AGACCTCGAAGGTTGCCCGTACCACCCTCTACCGCCACTTCAACAATTCGTCGGACCTATTGGCCGCGACTTTCGAACGATTGCTGCCCAAAGTGACACCGCCGCCACCGACGAACGGCACGCTGCGCGAGCGTCTGATTGAACTGCTCGCCCGCCAAGCCGCACTATTCGCGGAGGCGCCCCTGCACGCCGCCGCGCTGGCCTGGATCTCCCTCGGCGGACCCACCAGCACAGCCGGTGACGACAGCGACGAGAACTCCACCGACGTTCTGCGGGTCAGCATCATTGAGCAGTACTGCAAGCCGTTCGAGGCCATCCTGCAAAGCCACGAAACCCGCGCCGAACTCGACGACTTCGACCCGCAGTTGGCGATGTGTCAGCTCATCGGGCCCCTGGCGTTCGCGCGTATGACTGGCCTCCGTGCCATCACCGAGCACGACTGCGTGCACATCGTCGATGACTTCCTCTCGGCACATCACCGCGGCACCCAGAAAAAGGATGCATCCAACGACCCGCGCCGGGCAGCCAGAAACGACCGGACACACCGCACCAGCCAGCCTTCCGGCAGACGGTCAGCGTCTGCGGGTTGACGTCGAGGCACAGTCCCGCCCGCTGGTGTCCTGAGTTATTAATTCGTTTGCAGTAGTTGGCGACGGATTCCAGGATTTGGTCGGCGGTCTTGGTCCAGACGTAGGGTTTGGGGTCGTCGTTCCAGTGCTCGATCCAGGCGCGGATGTCGGTGTTGAGTTGGCGTACCGAGGTGTGGGGGGGCCGCGGCGTAGCTTCTTGGTGGTTAGTTCGGCGAACCATCGTTCGACGAGGTTGAGCCACGACGAGCTGGTCGGGGTGAAATGCAGCACGAAGCGGGGATGTGCTGTCAGCCAACGTTTTACCGCCGGGGTTTTGTGGGTGGAGGCGTTGTCGAGCACGACGTGACAGTCCAGATCCGCCGGCACTTCGGCGTCGATCTTTTTCAGGGAGGCCAAAAACTCCTGTGCCCGGTGGCGCGAGTGCAGCGAGCCGATCACCTTGCCGGTGGCCAGGTCCAGGGCGGCGTAGAGGCTCGAGGTGCCGTGGCGCACGTAGTCGTGGGTGGCGCGTGCCGGGGTGCCGGGCAGCATTGGGAACACCGGAGCGGTGCGGTTGAGGGCTTGGATCTGGGTCTTCTCGTCGACGCACAGGACGATGGCGCGCTCCGGCGGGTCCAGGTAGAGCCCGACGATGTCGCGGACTTTGGCCACGAACAGCGGATCCTTGGACAGTTTCCACGAATCTTGTTTGTGCGGAGCCAATCCGAAGACCTGCCACACCCGCGAGACCATCGACTGCGACAGGCCCAAATGTTCGGCCATCGACCGGGTCGACCAATGCGTGGCACCCGGTGGCGTGGTCTCCAACGTCGCGGTGATCAACGCCTCGATCTATTCGTCACCCACCACGCGGGGCCGGCCCGGTCGCGGCTCGTCGAGCAGTCCGTCGCACCGCTTGGCGGCGAACCGGTTGCGCCACTTGGAAATCGTGTTCCGATCCAACTCCAGCCGGTCGGCGACCTCGACATTGCTGCCGCCATCGGCGCACGCCAGCACGATTCGGGCTCGCAGGGCCAACCCGGCCGCACTGTTACTCCGTCTCGGTGACTTTCGCCGCGGCCTCTTCACGCGACAAGCGGACACTTCGCGAGCGCGGTGACGGTCTGCTCAACAGGCCGTGGGCCGCAACGCGAGAACCGCAATCCAGACTCCCCGCCTTCGATCGCATACTCCACGAACTTATCTCCGACGAAGCCCGGACCCTGCGATTCCTAGCTGTGGGCGGGGCACCTTGGCCTGATCCGGTTTTCCGCTGAACCGGTCGACGACTTACGCCGCTACTACCTGCTCGACGCCCACCTCGACGCTGTGGCCGCGCGGAACGCCAAACGCACCATTGCAATCCACCGCAGCATCTATCTCTTCGTATTCGGCGAACAGTTCTGCGCCGAATGTTTCACCACTACCGACTACGACGCCGGCGGGTGGGCGAGCTACGACCCCGGGGACGTCTACTGGGGCAAGGGCCCACGCTAACCGGATACCCACTGTTTGTTGGACAGGTCAGTCGCCCGTCGAGCGATCATGCTGCGCAGAGCGCTGCCGCGCACCCGGATCGCCGGCGCGAAGGTCATCGCACTGTCCTCCGGCCCGCAACTCTGGCGCCCCTGATCGGATATCCCGCCGGGAAGCATTCGCAGGCGCACGGTAGTCACAGGGGGTGGACGGTTCGATCCCACCGCTGCCCTAGTTGGGCTAGATCGCGAGGATCGGCTCCAGGGCGCTCAGCGGAACCCGCACGATGACCGTGCCGCCATCCATTGACCACACAAACCTGTCTCGCGGCCACGGATCTTCGTGCGCCATCGGAACATCTGGCATGTAGAGGATCAGCTCATCGGGCGTTATCGCGAACGATCGGTAGTTGCCCGAATAGCCGGATCCGTCAGGTTGCGGCTCCCATTCTTGTGGGGTGAAAGGATATGTACCTGGGTCGTGGGGCGGACGAGCCTGATTGAGCGCCAGGCTCAGGTAGGGCCTGACGAGCGGGGGAAGCGCGATGAGCGGATCCACCCCTGGCTTGACTAGGTCGTCCAATTGCAGCTGCCGGCCTTCGGCCAGATCGAAGGTAAACGTTCGGTATGCATCGTTGGGTGTGGTGCCAATGGCCTGCCAAAACTCGTGAAAAACAATAGATGTCAGAGCGTCGTGGGAGAACGACTGGTAGTCAACGCGGTAATCACTATCGCGCACCATCGATTCGCCAGTCTTGCGCCACCCCTCGGTGAGGGGGCCTAGATAGGACTTCAGGACCTGGCCAGCGGTGGGGTGATCCAAGAGCTCGCGGGGCAGCTGCGCCGACATGTTCATGGTCGCTGCGCGAACGGAACCGACAGTCGTCGAGCAGGTACCGTTCTCATCGGCCCAGTCGCCGCCCAGGATGGCCGTGCAGCTCGCGTCTGGTGCGGCGGTCGCCGCAGGGGCGATGACGACGGAGGCGACCAGAGCGAGCCCGCTGAGCGCGCGTGCATACCGAATCCCCATTGCGTTACTTGATGTCGACTTTGCTTGCCAACCAACGACCGTCGATCCGTTCCATCGTCATGCCGACCCGGCTGCGATCAATCCGAGGCTCGGGATTCAAGCTGTTGCTGATTGATTGGTCGACGAATATCAGCACCTCGACCTTGTCCTTCGTTGCGGACTTAATCGCGGCGTCGACGACCGTTCCGTGACTGACCGCCTTGTTGTCGATGAGGAGTTGCCGAAGCTGTGCGGAGGACTGGCTGTACATGTCCTTGAATTCGCCGGTGGCCCCGTCGAGCACGCGGGCGAAGTCATCGTCGATCTTGTGACTGTCGACGGTGGTCACGGTGACGGCGTAGGTCCTAGCGGCATTCAGTGCGTCAGAGCCCGCGGCCGTAATATCGTTCTGCTGCTTGAGCTGCCAGCCGAAGACCCCAGCCAAACCGAGCGTCGCAACGAACGCGAACGCTCCGATAAGGATGGCCAGACGGCGCACAAGCCGCTTACGGCGAGACGTGTCCTGTGTCGTGCCGGCTAACTGCTTTGTGCCGTCGGCGGTCTCGAGGGCTTCGGCGACCTCCGCATCGTCAGCGTCATCGTCGTCCGGTGTGAGCGCTTCGGCGGCCTCTAATTCGTCTTCGGCGACTTCAGCTGTACCAGACCTATCCTTGTCCTCGCCCCCGACAAGTGCGTCCGTTTCGAGCAATTGGTCGAAGACGTCTGTGGTGGCTGCTCGTTTGAACATCGCGACTCCTAAACGGTTAGTTCTCAATTCGGAGGTTCGAAGGGCATCGGTGGGCCACCGTATGGCAAGGGAATGGTGTTTGGGCCCACCGGCGTCGGGTCTGTGGTGGCTAGCGGGTCGTGGTTCGGCGGCGGCCCGGCGGTGTCATCGCCTGGTGGTCGGGGCGCGTTGCGGGCGCCGCGGATCAGGACGGACGGGTCGGGGTTGTCGCAGTAGGTGAAGCGGTACGGTTCTCGGTAGTCTGCTTGCGACGGTGGGTGTTTGGGCAGGTTGTAATCGCAGCTGTATCGCGGGTAGGGGTCGACGAGAGCCCAGATGCCACCACCTCGCATGACGCCGGCGACACCGTCGAGCATTGATCCGCGGGTGTCGGGAAACAGTGCCTTCAGTGCGGGTACGCGCAGATAGGACAGTTGTGCGATGGTGGTGAGATTTCCTAGGAGCTGGACCATGGTGTCGGAGTTGTCGGCGATTACCCCGTCGAGTTGGTGTAGGGGTACGCGGCCAGTGTCGACGAGGTGTCGGAAGCCGCCGTCCATGCGGTTGATTCCGCCGAGGACGTTCTGGAGATTCTGTGCGGTGATGGTCAGAGCGGACTGAACATCGGAGAGTGTGGTGAAGACTGTACGGCTGTTGCGGATTAGGCTCACAGTCTCGGGGAGTACCGAGTCCAGGGTGGAGATGAGAAAGGTTCCACCGTCCAGTAGCGCGGCCAGTTTCTTCGGGGCTTCAGGACCGACACGAAGTTCCCGCATGATGGCGGTGACCTTCTCGGGGTCTACCTGACTTAACGCGCCTTCGGCATCATCGAGCAGCTGCGCAAACGGCACCGGCACCGCAGACTTGGTCTCGCTGAGTGTGCTTCCATCCGTTAGGTACGGGCCGTGGTCACTGAGCGGGCGAAAATCTAGATACTGTTCGCCAGCGGGCGACAGCGCCGAGACACGGACGGCGGTGTCCTTCGGAATGTGGACATCACCGTTGATGGCCGCGACCGCTGTTACACCCTCGCCGGTGATATTGACCGACTCAACCCGGCCGATCGGAACCCCACGCAGTGTGACATCTTGATTCGCCAGCAGTCCACCCGACTCGGGCAGCGCGACCTGCACCGTAATCTGCGAGCGTGCCGGGTTTACCCGCAGTGCCGCCAGCGCCACGTACCCAGCCGCGACCACCACTACCAGTAATAGGCCAACGAAAGCGACGAGCGTGCGGCGGGCGGCCACGCGGCGAACCGAATTGACGATCAAGCGAGCGATCAACTCGGCGGGGCTGGGTCGTGGCGTCATCGCCGAGGCCCATAGATCTTGTCCAACAACAGGTTCCACTCGTAACGTAGGCTTCCAATCATGGAGTGCCAGTCAGTGCCGTCCGGCCCGTGCATCATCGGATCGCCGGGATAATTCATGTCCGGTAGTGAGCCAAACGCCAGCTGGGTGAGATCGGCGGTGCCCCGTAGGGCGGGCGAGCCCGCGGAATTCAGGACGATCGGGATCAATCTGTTCAGGGGTGTGAGCGACAGGTTGGGGTCGACCGCGATGTCGTTGAACGCCGCCGACAAACGATTCAGGTCGGCGATCAGGCTGCGGGTGTCGGTGCCTTGAAGCGACGGGAACCGGGCGAGCTGGTCGGTGACGCGGGCGACGCGGTTCGTCAAGTCGGACAGCTGTGCGGTGTTGTCAGCGATGACGCCGGATGCCGGTCCAGCGGCGGCAATAGCCGAGTTGAGAGTGTCCTGATGCCGCGTCAATGTACTGGCCAGAGCGGAAGTGGCCTGCAACGAGGATCTGATCTCTGCCGAGCGCATGTTGAGCCGAGATATCAGCGTGGTGGATTGATCGAGCAGCATTGCGACGTTAGCGCCGCGTCCGCCGACTGCCGTCCCTGCGCCGTTAAGGAGTGTGGTCAGGCTTCGGATGACACCGCCGTTCACCAGCAGTGTCGCGGAACTGAGCACGTCTTCCACTGTTGCCCCGCCGGCGGTGGAGTCGAGCGGAATCGTGTCCCCGTCGCCGAGTATCTGGTGATCGGCCGATTGTTGGGGGACGGGGTGGATCGCGACGAACAGGTCGCCGAGTGGCGTCGCGGACCGCAATTCTGCGGTGGACCCGGCGCGCAGCACGACGTCCGAGCGGATCTGCATCTTCACATACGCCGTGAAGTCGCGGGCGCGGATCGAATCCACCTCTCCGATGTCGGCGCCATTCAGCTTCACCTTTGCCTTGGCAGGCAAGTTCAGCGCATTGGCGAAGGCCGCGGTCACAGTGTAGGTTGCTCCTCCGCCACCAGGACTCGCCAGTGGGAGTGTCTCGAGCCCGAACGCACAGCCGGAAAGAACCGCCGCGGTGCATGCAGCAAGCGCGCATCGAATCAAACGGTGCGCTGCATTGTTGCCACGTTTCACGGCGTCGCTCCCGCCATGAGCTCGAGCATGCCGGTCACGCCGAAATCAGGTCCGTAGTCCCGGAGGGTGCCTGTAGCACAGCCGAGTTGCTTCTTGTTGATCAGATTGCAGACCTCCTTGCCGAACTGCCCGTTGACGAGCAATTTGTCGAGAAGGGCGTGAATCCGGATAACCCCAGCGTTGGGGTCGAGCGCGTTGTACACGTTGTCGATCGCCAGAGGTGCCACGTCGAAGAACTCGGACAGCTCGCGGCGGTAGTCGACAACCGCCCGAGAGATCGCTTCGAAGTCGGTCGCGGTGCTTTTCAATCCGTCCCGGTTCTGTTCCAGTAGTGAAGAGGCCTGTTCAAGAATCTGATTAATATTGGTCCCGGTACTGCCGCTGCCGAGGTTCTCGGCTGAGAGGATGTCGCTGACATGGCGGAGGTTGGAGCCGAATTCCCGTATCGCGCCGTCGTTGTCGGCCGCTTCCTGCGTCAGCTCCGCGAGGCTGGTGACGATCGCCTGGATGTCATTCTTAGTCTGGGCTCCATCGTCGGACCCCAGGCGCAACGCCCGTGAGAGTTGATCGAGGGTGGCCTTGATATCGGGGCCATTGCTGGCCGTTATCTGGTCGCCGATGGCGATCAGATCGGCCACCGGGCCTCCGCCCCCGCCGCCACCCTTCAGAGCGGTCGCCAGCTTGTCCACCATCGCCAATGTCCGGTCGAACTCGACGGGCGTGCGGGTGCGGTTCAGGCTCACCACATCGCCGTTCTTCAGCTTCGGTCCGCCGCGGTAGGCGGGGGTGAGCTCGATGTGGCGGTCAGTGAGGATCGAGGTGAATACCGTCACTGCCTGCACATCAGCCGGCAGGTCAATGCCGTTGTCGATCGACATCGTCACTTCCACGTAGGTGGATTTCGGGACGACGCTGGTCACCGTTCCGACCGGAATTCCCAGCACCGATACGGCATTTCCCGCGTACAGTCCGACGCTGTCCTCGAATTGTGCCGTCACGGTGATCCGATGATTCGCCTCTCGTGGCACTACTGCGTACGCAACGGTGGCGAGGCTCGCGGCGACGAGCACCACGATGAGGATCAATTTACGGCTCATTCGCAGTCCTTGAAGTACTCAACAAGATTGAATTGTTCCGCGCGCCCACTGATGGCGCACATCCAAGAATCGATAAGCGGCCCGCTCAATGTGGCGGCGTCCAGAGCGGTGCCACTCCCGGTTGCATTTGCGATGTTGCGCATAGGTATAGGCAAGACCTGCAGGGTATTTCGAAGCAGAGCGTCGTGTGAAGCGATCATCCGCGATAGATCCTGAAGGCTGGTCAGCAGAGCGTTGAGCCCGGGTTGGTCGCCGAGTATCCGATGGAGAGTGTCGACAAGCGCCGTGGTGCTCGCAAACAGCCGTATTAGGCTGTCATGCCGGGATACGAGTTCGCCCAATAGGTCTCGGCCCTGCAGAATCAGCGCGCCGAGATTGGCCTTCTGGTTGCGGATCAGCGCGGTTAGGGTATCGGTGTTGGTCAGCAGGGTCCGGAGTTGATCGCGCCGGTCGGCGATGATCGTGGACAGCGACCGCAGGTTGCGGAGCGCCTGCGGAAGGGCTTCGGGGACGCCGTTTAGGCTCTGGGTCAACGTCGTTAGTGATTCTGTGATGCGGTCCGCGTCGATCTGTTCGAATGTCGTCGTCGCGTCGGCGAGGGCTTCCTGGAGGTTGTAGGGGACTTGTGTGTTGGCCAGTGCGATTGTGCGAGGGTCGAGATCGTCGTCGCCTGCGGGCGTCAGCTCGAGGTATCGGGAGCCGAGCAGCGTGGTGAGTTTGATGGCGGCGTGAGTATCGCTCCCAAGGTGAACGTTGTTGCGAACCTTGAATTTAACGATGACCCGGTCGCCGTCGAGGTCGAGTCCGTCCACCGTTCCGACTGAGATCCCCGCAACCTTGACCGGGTCGCCCGCACGTAACTGGGCGGCCTGAGCGAACTCTGCTCGGTACTGGGTCTTCCCAAGATCGAGTGCCCCGATCAGCAGCACGGCTGCGATAATCGCCGCGATGACGCCAAGTGCAGTGGCGCCGAGCCAGATCTTGTTGTACGAATCGACGGGCCGCTTGAAACGAGTCAGCACGGTCCTCACCTACATGCCGGTGTGTGTTTGATGACATTGCCGGGAGTGGCATGCCGGACGACGGCTGGAATCAGTCGAGACAGGAAAGCGAACATGCTCGATGTGACATCACACCCATAAATGTCCATGTACGCTCCGTTCTGCGCGATACGGGCGAGTGCCTTCAACCCGGCAGGAATGTTCGCCCCCAGAAAGGCGATGCGGTTCCGGGCATCGCCGGTGAGGTGCGCGGCGAATCCCGGTTCACGCGTAACCAACTCGTGGAGATCGGGATACACGTTGGTGGTGATATCGGCAAGGCGTCCCACCGTCGTGTTGATTGAACCCACCGAAGCCCGCAACTCATCGCGCCGGCTAGCCAGGGCGACCATGACATCGCGGGTTTGGGTGATCACCGTCTGGAGATTGGCGTCTTGCGCCGCGAGGTTGGACACCACTTTGTCAAGGTTGGTGATGACCTCACCAAGGGTCTGGTCCGGGCCCGCGAAGAGCTCAGCCAATGCAGACGTCTGGGTGATCAAGCCGAGGACCGAGCCGTTGTTGCCCTGCAATGCTTGGATGATCGCAGTCGTGAGGTTGTCGACCTGCTGAGGGTCGAGCAGCGTAAAGAGCGGCTCGAACCCGCGCAACAGGTAGGTAATATCGAACGACGGCTCCGTGTGTTCCAGCGGGACCTGACCACGATCGGGGAGCGGATGCCGTTCGCCATCAGGCCCGGGTGATAGACCAAGGTAGCGCTGTCCGATGATGTTCTGATAGGTCACGGAAGCAACGGTGTTGGTGTAGAGGATTTGGTCCTTCTGCACGCGAAAGGTGACTTTGGCCAGGGCACCTTCCAACTCGATGTCGTCCACACGACCCACTCGCACTCCGGCGACCCGCACATCGTCGCCGTGCGATAGTCCGGTGACGTCCGTAAACGTGGCCGAGTACGTGTTGGTATCGCCCGAAACCTCGCGGTTCAACGTCACGTACACCATCCAGGTGACGACGATCGCCAAGACTAAGAAGAGCGAGAGGCCTATCAACGGCTTCCGGTAGCTCATTGAGAATCCCCCTTGTCCGGCGTGATCTGAACCGTCGAGCCGCGCACCACCGGGCCCAACAGGACCGTCGTCGCTGCGTTCGCTTCGCCGCCGACGATCTGACTCAGCTGCTGTGTCTCCTGCGGACTGCCAACCGGTCCGACATTGCCGCCAATGACGGCCGATTGTGGTGCAGCGTTTCCGGGCGCACCGGCTTCGGCGGGTAGCGGCACCTCGGTCGTCGTAGGTGCATCCGCCGGTGGTGGCGACGGTTGCTCCGCGGCCGGCCCGGGCAGCGATCCCTGCCCGGGAGCGCCGGGTACTTCACCCGCATGCCGGGTCGAGTCGCGCGGCGGTGCCAAGTTTGGACGATTTTCCGTAACGCCGGCCGGCGGTGGGTAGCCCATCGAACCCAGCGCTGGATACAGCCCCGGGGCGGTCGGAACCTCCGGTGCGGTATGGCAACTGGGGCCGACCAACTCGCCGTATCTTGGGCAGTCGGTGCGAACGTACGTCCGGGTGGGCGTCAGGCTGGCTATTGCCTTAACAGTGAACTGCGTGGTGTCGGGGTTGTAGACGTTGAGCATGCTCTGACCCAACTGTTGGATGCGGCTGGCGATCGGATGGAGCTGCGTGTCGTTGTCGACGAGCACACCGACAACCGGTGTCAACTGCGTCGTGATGTTGATCAATCTGTCGGTTTGATGGTCGAACGCGTCGCCCACAGTTCCGACGGTGTGTAGCCCCGCGGAGAGGAAATCTGCGAGCGCGGTGCGCTTCTCCGCCAGGGTTTGCATCGGTGCGACCGCGCTCTTTAGGGTGTCGAACAGGTCAGGCGATGCGTCCCTCAGGGCGTCGGTCGCCGCGGTTAGCATCGAAATGGTGGATGGTGCGCTGCCATCACTGACGACCGTATTCAGTTGGGCCACAATTTGGTTCAGGTCGCTGCCGGCCTCGCGCAGCTGTTCGCCCCGGCCGTGGGTGGCTTCGGTGATGGTGGCCAGTACCCCAACACCGTTGTCAGTGGGTTGGCGACTGAGCGCGACGAACAACTGGCGGAACTTGTTCAGCGTGGTCTGGAACAGCACGGTCGGCAGGCTCTCGTCCTCCCGGATGACAGCGCCCGGACGCAATGACGCGCCGCCCTTTCCGTTGTCCACCAGCTGTACTGACGACACAGCAAAGACGTTTGAGGGGACGACCCGAGCGGTCACCGTCGCGGGGATATCCCGCGCGTATTCGGGTTTGAGGTGAATGTGGACGACGTTCGGCTGCCCGACGGTTGCGGTGATGACGTCGGCGACCTGACCCACGAGAACACCGCGGAATTTGACATCCGACTTCTGCGGCAAGCCGTCGCCGACGTTCACCAACTCAGCGGTGACCTGCACGATGCGATCCAGGTCGCCCTTGGACTTCGCGATGGCGAGCACCACTGACGCCGCTGCTACCAAGGCGAAGCACACGCCGACCACTAGAAGGCGGCGGTTCGACGGACCGCGGGCATCGAGGTCGAATGAGTTCGGCATCGGCTACCCGCCGAATCTTGCGCCGGATTCGACACCCCATAGCGCCATGGTCAGCAGCATGTTGATGACGATCACCACGGTGATGCTCGCCCGCATCGCCCGACCGGCCGCAACCCCCACGCCCGCCGGACCGCCCGCCGCGAAATACCCGTAGTAGCACTGAATGGTCGATGACGCGAAGACAAAGACCACTGCCTTGAGTGTTGCGAAGAGCACGTCCCGACCACTGACGAACAATGAAAAATAGTGCAAGTAGGTGCCACCGGACTGACCGGCGGCAACGGCAACCACCACCTGGGAGGAGATATAGGCGACGGCGAGGCACGCCAGAAACAGCGGGACGACGGCGACGATCGCAGATGCGACCCGGGTGGTCACCAGATACGAAATCGAGTTGATGCCCAAGGTGTCGAGTGCGTCGATTTCGTCGTTGATACGCATCGCTCCCAGTTGAGCGGTGAAACGACATCCGGCCTGGATGGTGAAGGCTAGGCCGACCATGATCGGAGCGAGTTCACGGGTCCCGGCGAACGAAGAGATCAAGCCCGTTGCGGGCCCCAAACCCAGCAGGTTCAACGCGTTATAACCCTCTACGCCTACCAACGCACCCGCAGTGGCCCCTAGAACCAACGCCACAGCCACCGTGCCGCCACCGACGACAATCGACCCGTTACCCCATGCGATGTCGGCGAGAATCCGCATGAATTCGCTGCGGTACCTCTTTACCGTGGTGGGCATCGACACCATGATGCGGCCGAAGAAATGAATAATGTGACCCAATCTGGCCGCTGCGAGGGCCAGCCTTTCCGACGCTGCTAAACCGAACCGGAAACCGGGCGGACGGTAGCGTGCGATGGTCATGGTCAGAGGCTCTCGCGCGGCAAGATCAGAACATAGAGCTGAGTCATTGCCACATTCACGATCATCAGCAACAAAATCGCCTCGACCACTGCGGCATTGACCGAATTGGCGACGCCGGCCGGCCCGCCGCGGGTATCCAGCCCCTTATGACAGCTGACAATCGCGACGATTGCCCCGAAGACCACTGCTTTCACGAGCGCCAAGACGAGATCTCCCCCTGTGGCGAATGATGCAAACGTTGCCACGAAGGAACCTGGTGTTCCACTCTGCAGGTACACGTTGAAGAGGTAACCGGCAATAAACCCAACGAAGCTGGTAAGTCCGGTAAGCGCGAGCCCGACCAGAATGACGGCCACGAAGCGGGGCACAACGAGGCGCTGGATGGGAGAAACCCCCATCACCTCCATCGCGTCGATCTCTTCGCGCATGGTGCGAGCCCCCAGATCCGCACATACGGCCGATCCGACGGCCGCCGCCAGCAGGATCGCAGCCACCAAGGGGGCGCCCTGCCGAATCACCGCAAGCCCGGTCGCCGCGCCGGACAGCGAAGTTGCGCCAACCTGACCGGCCAGCAGACTGAACTGAATAGACAATGTGACACCGATCGGTATCGTCACGAAAAGCGTTGGCACAAATGCTGTTGCGGCCATGAACGCGGCTTGACGGATGAACTCCTCGGTCTGGAATCGGCGCGTGACGACATCCGCAAACAGATAGCGGAGAGTATGGATGGCCAGCACTACCTGGCCGCCCACCGTTTCCAGGGACCGCAACGGATGCGACCGAAGATATCGACGCCCCCAGTCGTCGATCTCGCTGACCGCCGACCGCGTGTCTGTTCGCGGTTCGTGACGAGCGGTCAAAGCGATGGCCTCGGTGCTCGGCCGTGTTGGTTCGGAACGTCGTGCGGTTGCGAGTAATCGACTTGCCGTCGTAGGCGATTCGCGGTTTGCTGAACACGGAGTACCCCTTGAACCCTTTATTACCGGTGGCGTAAGAGGGTTGCTCCGTTGACGACCGGCGATGCTGCTGTTCGCATTCGATTGTGCGAGAGACACTATCGCCTGCCGAGCGACTGCAGTGCCGATGCGGGAAATCGGTGGACCGGCCCGAGAACGGGTCGGGCCTGGAGTCCAGTTTGGAAGCGTTGCGCCGCATGAGCTTCCCGGGCGGCATCGCGGGTAGGCGGTCGACGAACACGACCGCGGCGGGCGCTTTGTAGCGAGCGAGGTTGTCGTGGCAGTCGTGAATCGTTGACTCTTCGGTCGGGGCTGGGGCCCGAGTTGGGGATGACACGAGGGGTCGGTCTCGGCAACGCACATGTGGTGCTGATCGATCCACGTTCGGTGAGAACGTGTCCGTTTGAGCTACGCTTCGCACCGATATTCACCGAAGGCTCCGGCTCGTTCCCCGGCGTGGCAGGCGGTAGCCGCCAGCGCGCCCTCGTTGCCACGGGGCGTCGAGGACGTGTCGCTGGGGCGTCATCAGCGCGTCCTGGACGGTGGAGTGGAAGCGAGCGGAGTGAACCCCGCCGCACGACCAGACGACGGCCGGGTGGTGGAAGAAACGGTCGGCGAATCCGTGCCCTTCACCCTATCCACTTCTCTGTGATGCACGTCTCAACAATCGCGGTCGGCGGGCGCTTGCCACACGGGTGTATCTACCCGACCCCATACCTGTTGGCATACCTGTCTCTCGGCTTATCCCATTGCGCTCAACGCTTTACTGCCTAGCGTGACGCCGAGAAACACAGCGGTCGTCGCCGCGGCGGCTCCACTGGCCAAACTGAATTGACCACACCCCTACGAACAACGGCAAAGGTGCACACATGACAGGGATTTTGGACGGCAAGCGGGCACTGGTGACAGGCGGGCACCGAGGCATCGGCCGTGCGATCGCAGAAGCCTTCGTTTCGGCGGGAGCACTGACCGCAATCGCCGACATCGAGGGGGCCGAGGCCGCGGCCCAGGAGATCGGCCGGGGCACCGTGGGGGTGACGTGTGACGTCCGCTCGACCGAGAGTGTCGCCGGCGCGGTTGCTGAGGCTACGCGAGCCCTTGGTGGTCTTGACGTCTTGGTGAACAATGCCGGCGTGGAATCCCTTGCGCCGCTGCACGAATTGACCGAGGAGGAGTTTGAACGGGTCGTCGCGGTGAACCTGCGCGGCACCTGGTTGGTCTACAAGCACGCGGTGCCCGCGCTGGTCGACGGCGGTGGCGCGATCCTCAACATTGCGTCCATTGCCGGCTTGGTTGCGTTCCCTCTGCTGGGCATCTACTCGGCCACGAAGGGTGCGGTGGTGCGGCTGACCGAAACGATGGCGCTTGAGCTTCGCGACCACGGCGTGCGCGCGAACGCAATGTGTCCGGGATTCGTCGACACCGATATGGTCCAACGCTCGGCCATGGGTTTCACAGCGGCCGCCGGTATTCCGTTCGACGAGCTTGTCAGCAGGGGTCAGGGCCGGCTCGCCAAGCCTGACGAGATCGCCGGCCTCGCGGTCTATCTGGTCTCGGACGAGGCGTCATTCGTCAACGGCACCGCGATTGCCGTCGACGGCGGAATGAACGTGCGGCGGATCTGATTGACGACGTGGTGCCCGTCGGCAAGTCCGACGATCACGACGCGTGGCGCGCCTTCCACACTGCCACCTGGGCCCGAGAGCTGAATCCGAGCTGGGCGAGAATGCGTTCGACGTAACCATCGGTCGTGCGCTTGGAGACCAGCCGCTCGGCGATCTCGCGATTCGATAGGCCGCTCTCGATCAACTCGGCAACTTCGAGTTCTCGCTTGGTCAACAGCGCTGCATCATCTGTGCGCCCTGGTCCGACGCGGTCACCCCCGACACCAAGTACGAAATCGATCACGTCGTCGAGATCACGGAACCGATGCGCGACGTGACCTTCATCGGGCACGCGAGCTGCGCGCCGAGGTGGCGCATGCCCTTCAGCGAACCGAGATAGCTGCGGCCCGAACGCTTCGATGGACGTGCCTAATGTTCGCCACACATGGCGGGCAGCCGCCGACAGGGCCTCGGCATGGGCAACTTGTTTGCGGTCGTAGGCGATCCACGACAGCAACTCCGTGGTGAGTGCGACTCCGATACCGTCGGCCATTGTCCGATGGGTCTTCAGCACGTTGCGGGCGGATCGTTCCGCCTCATCGAGGTCACCCAACGTCCAGTGGGCGACCCCGGCCGCCCACTGCGCGTAGGCGCGCGCGTTCCGTTCTCCGTTTTCATCGCACAACGCCACCGTTTCGCTGCTGATCGTCAGCGCATCCTCGGCGTGGCCACCGACCATGAGCGCGGTGGCGAGCGCGTAGCGGGCGGTTAGTTCCATTTCACGATCTCCGCGGGCACGGTACCCGTCGACGGCGACCCGAAGTCCGCGAACGGCTCCGTCCACATCACCGGTGAACATGGCCAGTAACCCCGTCCAGTGATGCACGTGCAGGTCCAGCCTGGGGTCGTCCGACTGCTTCGCGAGAACTGCGAGCTCTTCCAGCCATCGTTCGGTCTGGTGCCGGTCACCTTGGACAAGCGCAATCCAGCTCGCCACCCACAGGCATTCGGCGCGCGCCGCGGACGGCTCGCCTACCGCCGCCAGCATCGTCTCGATTCGCATGCGGCCTTCGGCGAGGAGTCCGCCGGATAGCCAGTGGTATCGCAGCGCGGCCAATAGCAGGAGCCCGGTCTGCTCCTCACCTTCTGTCGCGGCGCTCCACTGCAGGGCGGCGACATAGTTGGCGTGATCAAGGCCCATGCGGGCGATCAGCACATCCTGCTGCGGGCCGCACCATTGCTGCACGACCTGCTGGGCGCGCCGCAACATCGCGTCGCGGTGCCGGCGCTGCAGTTCGGCGGTTTCGCCGGCCTGCTCGGCGAGCTCGCCGGCAACCTCCCGCAACGGGGCGAGCAGACGGTATCGCATTGCACCTGCGGCCTGGCCGGTCAGAAGGATCGATTGCCCGACCAATCGCTCGATGGAATCGATCACCTCGTCGGGATCTAGCTCGCCGAAGGCGCACACCGACTCGGCCAGCTCGAGGTCAAAGGTTCCGGGGAACACCGACAGACGGCGCCAAAGTACTTGCGCGTTATACGGGCACAGTTCGTAGCTCCAGTCCACCATCGACCGCAGCGATTGGTGCCGCGCCGACGAGGCGGTCGCCGGAGCAGTCAGCGACGTCAGGCGCTGTCCGAATCGCTGCACCACCTGCTCAACGCTCAACGCACGAAGTTTCACCGCCGCGAGCTCGATGGCTAATGGAATGCCCTCAAGCAGCCGGCACAGCTCGATGACGGCCTCGGCGTTGTCGTCCGTGAGCTGAAAGTCAGGATCGACGGCACGGGCCCTCTCGATCAGCAGGCTCACCGATCCGTCTGCGATCAACTGTCCTACCGGCGTGCCGAGTTCGGGCACACTCAGCGGGAACACCGGGCGCAGCACTTCACCCGCCACCGCTAGCGGTTCTCGACTTGTCGCGATGACACGTAGGTGCGCAGCCTCGTGCAGCAACACTGGCAGCACGGCACGGATTGACGCCAACACATGTTCACAATTGTCGAGAACCACCAGCAGTTTGCGCTGTGCAAGGAACGAGAGCAGCTTCTCTCTCGGCTCTGTGGCTGATTGATCGCTGATGCCCAGCGCAGCGATCATCGCGGCGTAAACGTCTGCGGTTCCGGCGTCGATGCTCAAGTCCGCAAGCCGGACCAGCCACGCGCCGTCCGGATATTTGTTGCCGGCGCGGTAGGCCAGTTCCAATCCGAGTCTCGTTTTGCCCACGCCCCCGGGGCCGGTGAAAGTGAGGAGCCGAGACTCCGACAGTGCACGCTGGGCGCCGTCGAGGTCATGCCGACGCGCGACCAGCCGGTCCAGCGGTGAACCGACCCGTTCCCCTCCGCGTCGAGGGCCCAGGCCAGCGCTCATGGGGGAATCGTAGGCCCGCCGCAGCTCGGGAATGCGCCGAACGGCGCGGTGATGCCAGCCGGTTGCTTGGCACGAGAACTATCTCGGCGAACAAGCAATCGCGCAGGCCGTGCCAGCATTAGCTGGACCCGTTTGTGGTCATCCAACGCCGCGGTGCCCGCGGGACCGTGTTCGACTGCCGCACGCCGCCCTACCCCACCCTGGCCAGGCTGGCGCGAAACAGCCGGACCTCGTCTTGTACTCCACGCAGGTGTTGCGCACGTCCCGACGACCAAACGATGCCTGCCACGTCACCGATGGCGGCGCGGGCCGTCTCGGCGACAAGCACCGTCCCCGGCGGCGCGGCTCCGGTGACACGGCTTGCGAGGTTAACTGGACTTCCATACCAGTCACCGCCACGCGTCACCGCCAAGCCAGAAGCCACCCCGGCCCGCAGCCGTGGGAATTCCTCGACGGCTGCTACCTCCATTAATTCAAGAACGGCGGCCAGCAGCTGTTGGGGATCCGGGCTGACAAGCATCACCGCGTCGCCGATTGTCTTCACGAAATGAACCGGTTCGGTCACCACATCTCGGGCCAGGTTGGCGAGCCGTGTCGCCACTTCGCCCAGCTCCTCGGGCGGCAGGGCTTCCCCCAACTGGGTGAATCCCACGAGGTCGGCAAATGCGACCGTGATGGGGCGCCCTCCGGGCAGCGTCCCGGATGCCCGTTCGGCTGCGCCGACGGCCTCGTTCTCAAAC
>JBEVHL010000547.1:0-12321 GCA_040511255.1 Mycobacterium sp.
CTGACCGTCGCGATGACGCTACTGGTCCCGATCGCGTTACCGGGACGCAGTGCTGCAGAATCCGCCGAGGCGACCGACGCCGGGCTGCGTATGCCCGTGCGGTCGCTGCTGTTGTTGGGGTCCGCGGCGTTCGCTGTCTCGGTGGCCGGACTGCCCCGCAACCCGGCGATCACCGCGGGGCTGCTGGCCCTCGGCGCGCTGTTTGTCGGAGTGTTTCTGATCGTGGACCGGCGCGCGAAGGTTTCGGTGCTGCCGCCCACTGCGTTTCGACCGGGTCCGCTGAGATGGATTTACCTGACTCTCGGACTGCTGATGGCCGCGACGATGGTCGACATGTACGTGCCCCTGTTCGGTCAACGGCTCGCGCATTTGGAGCCGGTGGTGGCCGGTTTTCTCGGGGTGACGATGTCCATCGGGTGGACCACCGGAGAGTTGGTCAGCGCGTCGCTGAAGAAAAAATCGTGGACGGTGCGCGCCGTCGCGATCGCGCCCCTGGTGATGGCCACCGGGCTCGGCGTCGCCGCGCTGAGCCAGCACGACGACGCCCCGGTGGGCGCGGTCATCGTCTGGGGGGTGGCGCTGGTGCTCGCCGGCACGGGGGTCGGGATGGCCTGGCCGCACCTTTCGGCGTGGGCGATGGGTGGCGTCGACGACCCGGCGGAGGGTGGCACCGCGGCGGCGGCCATCAACACCGTCCAGCTCATCTGTGGTGCGTTCGGAGCCGGGCTGGCCGGTGTCGTCGTCAACATGACCGACCGCGGTGACGCGACTGCGGCTCGATGGCTATTCGGCGTCTTCGCGGTGCTCGTGGCCCTGGGCGGCGTGTCCTCATTTCGGGCAGGTCGAGGCCAGAACGCCAAGGGTTAGGGTCAGTGGTCATGGACGCCTTCGCCGCCGGTCAGTTGAGCCGCTCCCTGGACCCGCTGCATTCGGCCAGCTATTTCGTCCCGGAGGCCACCGAGAAATTCCGGGCGCTGGGATTGACAGGTCGGACGTCATACTTCGCTGCCAGGTCGGCGCCGATGGGTGCGGTCGGACCGAAAGTCGTTGCGGCGACATTCTTCAACTTCAGCCCGGAACTGATCGCCGCGTACATTCCGTCGGCGTGGCGACTCGCTGCACCCGACACCATCACCCGGGTCCGCTACGAGGTGGTCGACGCCGCGCTACCGAGAATTCTCGGTGACGAGCTGACCAATTCACCGGAGATGCTTGCCGCGGCTGCGCTGTTGCGTCGGACCGCCGAGTCGATCCCCAACGGCGATGGGCGCCCGCTGTATTCCGGTCATGCCGAGCTGGACTGGCCCGACGAGCCGTACGGCCAGGTGTGGCATGCCATCACCTTGCTGCGCGAATATCGGGGCGACGGCCATGTCGCCGTTCTGCTGGCACACGGCCTGACCGGGTTGGAATCGTTGATCACCCACATCGCGACGGGCATCGGTTTCGACCCTGAGTTCGGACGCACGCTGCGCGGCTGGACCCGTGAACAGTGGCACGCCGGTGTCGAAGGGCTGCGAGACCGCGGTCTGCTCGATCAGGACGGGGTGCTGACGCAGGCGGGGGTGGACCTGCGCTCAGCCATCGAGGACCGCACCGATGATCTGGCGTACGCGCCGTGGCGGACCTTGTCCGACGACGAGGTCGGTGAGCTGACCCGCATCGCGGCGGCCTTCCGTTCGGCGGTGCAGTCCGCAAAGCTGTTCCCGACGGGCGCTTTCGGGCCCCGCTACGGACAGCATCGCTGACCGGGGTTATTCGGCTACGTCGTCCAACTGGCGGATCGAGGAGACCCCGTCGACGCCGGCAAAGATGGCGGGTGCGCGCAGGATGCCCGAGCCCGAGATCGTCAGCACCACACCGACTTCTTCGGATCCCGTCCCGGCCGGCGCTGTGGCCGCCGTCTCGTTGGACAGTTCGGTGAGTTGCCATCGGTGACGGTCGCAGATCTGCAGCAGTTGGTGCAGCACCCCGCGTTTCTCGTCGTAGGTGACGTGGAGTTGGATGCTGCCGCCGAGCCTGGCGTTGAGCCGCCGGGCCAGTGGGGCGAACCCGAGGATGATCACGAAATGCAGTGCGGTCACCGTAACGGCCAACAACAGCAGCCCGGAGCCAGCTGCCATCCCGATGCCCGCGCACTCCCAGATGGCCGCCGCGGTGGTGAGTCCGTGCACGGCGCCGCGGCGGGTGATGATCAGCCCGGCGCCGAGAAAGCCGATACCCGAAACGATTTGGGCCGCAACCCGGGATGGGTCGACCATCACCGTGCCCGGGTTGAGCACGTCGGCGAAACCGTACTTGCTGACCAACAAGATGAGAGCGGCTGACGTTCCGACTATCGCCTGGGTGCGCAGTCCGGCACTCTTGCCCTGGATCTCGCGTTCCAGCCCGATCAGCGCCGTCAGGCCGAACGCGACGAACAGTTCGATGAGCTGACGGGTGCCCTGCCCGGCACCGCCGAACAGGGGCGGGTCGGCGAGCCAGATCTCCATGCCGACAAGTAAACCGGGAATCGTCGTTGCGATGATTTTTGACACGCGGTGCGGTCTATTCGCATAAGCCCAACCCTGAGGAGAACCATGCCTGAGAACTCCGCCGCCTATCCCAGCGTCGCCTCCCGCGAGGAATGGCTGGCTGCCCGGAAGAAACTACTGGCCCGGGAACGGGAAGTCACCCACCTGCGCGACGCGGTGAACGCCGACCGCAAGCGCTTGCCGATGGTCAGGGTTGAGAAGGATTACGTGTTCGAAGGCCCGGAGGGGCTGGTGCGGCTGGCCGACATGTTCGAGGGCCGCAGCCAGCTCTACATCCATCACTTCATGTGGATGGACGCGATGGACGCGGGTTGCCCCAGCTGCACGGTCGCCGGCGATCTGCAGTTCAACCCGCAGACGCTGGCGATGCTGAACGCCAGAGACCTGACCGTCGCCTGCATCTCGCGCGCGCCGTACGCCAGCATCGCCCGTTACCGGGACAGTCACGGGTGGAGTTTCCCGTGGTACTCCTCGCGGGACAACGACTTCACCTACGACTATCACGTCACCCTCGATGCGACGCGGGCGCCGATCGAATACAACTACCAGTCGCTCGACGAGCTGCGCGCCAGCGGCTGGACCGACGAAGACCTGCGCGGCGACCTGCCGGGGGCAAGTGTGTTCATGAAGCGCGGCGACGAGGTGTTCCACACCTACACCACCTATGCCCGCGGGCTGGACCACACGTCGGTGGGTTATCCGTTCCTGGACCTGACGCCGTATGGCCGTCAGGAGGCCTGGGAGGACGTACCGGCCGGTTGGCCGCAGGACGGGGTGGCGGCGGGGGTGCCCTCGGAGAGCTAGTGCGGTGACCGGCTTGGATCACGCAGATTCAAACGGTGGGCGGGGTCGCGACGAGATGGCATTGTCGTAGACACAACGCGGGTGTGGCCGAGTGGTCAGGCACCGGCCTGCAAAGCCGTTCACGCGGGTTCGAATCCCGCCACTCGCTCCGTTGCCACGTACCGCCGCACCACTTCTGCGGCGGTACGTGCGTACCCCTAAGCCATAGCGCGTCGCCTGATCGATCCTGGTGGACATGTTCTCGCCGAGCGTGCAGGGAGGTGCTTTTTCGACCACCGAGATGCACGTGGCTGCACGTTCGCACACCGCCAATCAGTCCGTGCCGTACGCCTTTTCCAGGTCATCGGGTAGGGGAGTGGCGTTGGCGCCGACGCCATCCCACCGCTTGAGGCCGGCCACCTCGACGTCGAACAGTTCCAGCGCGCCACCGTCTGGGTGACGATGTCGTCGATCGTCGTCGGCAACGAATAAAGGGCAGGCACCGGCGGCATGATGATCGCGCGGTTGCGGTTGGCCTGTGCCATCAGCTCGTCTTCGAGCTCGGTGATCCGCCGTCGGACGTCGTGGTGCTCTCGGAGGAGGACCTCACGACAGCCATGGCGGCGCTCATCCGCGAGGCGCCGCGCACGTGGAAGGAAATTCTGCAGCACTTCATCGGACAGCCGTATCGCACCGTTTACGGCGCGTTCAGCAACCTGCGGCACCAGCTCGGACGGTGCGACGACGAACCGTGGTACCGATATACCTTCTCCGACACCGATTTCGCCCCCGCGGAGCCCGACACCAGCCTGTCGAACTTCGATCCGCGCCACCGGACGGGATCAGAGTAGGGGCATACCCTCCACCAGGCGCTGCAGTGCCATCACCTGCCGAGGGATGTATTCGGCGATGGTGAAGCCCACGACATCGGCGCTGCTGCTGATGTCGTCGATCAGCCGGCGGACCTGTGCTGAGGTGAGGCCGTCGGGTTCTGCACCCAGGCCGAGCACCTCCTCGTTGCTGTCGACCACGTCGACGTCGAGATGGATCGCTACCCGGTGGCACCCGGTCGAGGCCAGCCAGTCCAGCAGCGGCTGGGTCGACTCGCGTAATCCATTGGGAGAGAACGTCGCCAGGCCCCACTCGGCCGCGTTGGGAATGTCGTCGTCGGTCCAGGAGTGCAGGCCGGCCAGCGCGACGTGGGACCCGGCGACGGTGGCGGGGAGCAGGTCGACGATCTCTGCGTCGCCATGTCCGAGGAGCACGGCGACCGCCATGGCGTGGTAGCCGGCGTAGGCACTGGCCGGGGTGCCGATGTCAGGGTGCGAATCGACCCACACGATGGCCAGATCCTCACCGTATTTCGCGGCCAGCGCGGCGAACGGAGCGACGCTGACCGAGCACTCCCCGCCGAAGGTGACGATGCGGTCGGCGTCGTGCTCGGCGATGACAGCCAACGCGGCCGCCAGCTGGGTGACCACGGCGCTCTTGCTGTCGATCCCGTCGCGGTGCGCACCGTCGTCGTCGAATGAGACCGGTACCGACGCGGTGGGCCCGGCGTGCGCTGGCAGGATGGCGTCGAGAACCGCTGTGCCGGTGACGTATCCGTGCCGCGCTTGCTCAAGCGGGATGCCTGGGGTGAGCGAAGCCACCATCTCGCGGCCTGCGCCCTGCCATTGCGGCCACAGCAGGCGCAGCGTCGTCGTGCTTTCGGGTGTCACGTTGCCCATCCTGCTGCAGAACACCAGAGCCTGCCGACTACGGGCCGCCTTTCCAGTGTTCGATGCGGTTGTGGTCGGGGGTGAAACCGTGTTTGACGCCCCACAACACCGCCTGCGTGCGGCTGCCGACGTCGATCTTGCGGTAGATCGTCCGGATATAGGACTTCACCGTGTTGGGACTGAGGTAGGTCAGCGTGGCCACTTCGGCGTTGCTCTTGCCCTGGGTGATGAGCGCCAGGATCTCCGCCTCCCGGTCGCTGAGGCCCTCCCCGCGGCCGGGCCAGTCCAGCCCGACTGCGCTGCGGGCCCGTGCCGGCGGTTCACTGATGACCTTCTCCCCGGCGTGCACTGCCTCCAGGGCGGCGACCAAGTCGCGGGCAGGCAACGTCTTCGACAGGTAGCCGTGTGCGCCCTGTTGTTCGGCGCTCTGGATCAGGTCCGGGTGAAAGTTCCAGGTGTAGACCACAACTCGACGGGCACGGGGATTGGCGACCAGGGTGGCGATCTCTTCGTGATCGGATTCGGGCTGGGCGAAAGAGTCGTACAGCACGATGTCGACCTGGTCCTCGACGCCCATGGTCGAGTCGATCTCGGCGACCACCACGCGGTCGCGGTATTGATCGAACATGTTGGCCACGCCGACGAGCACCACCTCGTAGTCGTCGACGAGTGCCACGGTGATCGGAGTCTTCGGTGGCTCGGCCATAGGAACCAGACTACCTACTTAGGGGTGTACCGCTACACCCCTAGAGGGGTGTTGGCTGAGTTCAGCGTCGGGCATCCGCTCGACCAGTCCGCGTCACATCGGAAGGGCTGCTAGCCATGATCATTCTCGGACTCATCCTGCTTGTACTGGGATTCGTACTCAAGATCTCCATTCTGTGGACGATCGGCATCATCCTGCTCGTCATCGGCGCCGTCCTGGCGGTGCTGGGCTCAGCGGGTCGCGCAGTCGGTGGTCGCAAGCACTACTACTGACCCGTACGGTCGACCGTTCGCGGCGGTTGACGACAGCGGCGGTGGCGTTGTACGCCACCGCCGTTCGTCATCTGCACGATCGGGTTGGGCTCAGTTCCGTACGGCATCGGGGATGACCAGTGACAGTCCCCAGCTGACGATGGACAACACGATGGCGCCCCAGATCGCCGTCCACCAGAATTCGTCGATCTGCAGGCCCCAGTGGGTGGTGTTCTCGGTGATCCTGGAGGTGATCCAGAGCATCAGCGCATTGATCACCACGTGGACCAACCCGAGCGTGAGGATGTAGAGCGGAATCGACAGCAGTTGCACGATGGGCTTGAGGATGGCGTTGACCAGGCCGAAGATCACCGCCACCACCAGCACGATGCCGATCCGCTCCAGGCTGTTCTCGCCGCCGACGAAGGTGATTCCGGAAACGACGAGTGTCACGATCCAGAGCGCGAATCCGGTGAACACGGTACGAATCACGAACGGTCCCATGGCGACGATCTTGTCACGACAATGTCAGTGCGTGGATTTCACCACCTGAGCGAAGTTGAACTGCCACCGCTCGACGATCCGCAGGCCGACGCCGGCGGCGGCGCGGTAAGCCGGTGCCGATATCAGTCGTGCGCCGGGCGCCAGACCTTCGCCGCTCTGATGGGCGGGCAGCGTGGTGTCGCGATCCGACACCGTCCACAACACGGTGCAACGGCGCAACCGGTCGGTCCAGGCCCAGATCGAAATATGGTTGTCCCACAGCATGTTCCGCTCGGTGGACCGTTCCCCGCGGCCGGGGTCGACAAGTTTCTCGTACACCGAGGGCCGGGCCGCGGTCAGCGCCCGGATGGGCCCGGGCAGCCAGGTTGCGGTGTTGTCCAGGGCCAGGCAGTCACCGGGAGTGGAATGCGCCGCGATCACATCGGCCACCTGACTGAAGTCCATCCCCTCATTCGCATACGGACCGCGTTGCACCACAAAGTAGTTCGGCGCCGCAGTTGCCGCCACCACCGCAAGGATGGCTGCGACAGAAACAGACGAGCGTGCCACCGCGACGATGCCGACACCGAGCAGCAGGGCCATCGCAGGTGCGGTGAAGCTCAGATACCGCGGGTAATACACCGGGTTGCTGACCACCGAGCAGACCAGCATCACGACGGTCGGCACCGCAATCCAGACGGCGGCGACCAGGACCAGCCGCCAGCCCGCATCCTCGGGCAGGAACCGGCCCGGCCTGCGGAACAAGACCGCCGCCGTCAGAACGATTCCCGCCAGCACGGCGGCCGGCAGACTGTGGTCGAAGTACTGCGCGCGGAGGACTTCTCCGACACTGTGGGCGCCCGGCGGCGATATCCACTGCACCTGGACGATCTGGCTTCTGCTGAAGACCAGGAACGGGGTGACGGCAAAGGTCGCGGTGCCCGCGGCAACGGCCCACGGTGCGATCGCCCAGCGACCCCGGGTGGTCAGTACGGCGACGAGCACCGCGTGTGCCGCCAGGATGAGCAGCACATAGACGTTGACCACGGTGGCCGCGATGACACCCAGGGTGTACGCCACCCACAGCACGGCCCGGCGGCGACGAATCGCGCTGACGCACAGCACCGTCAGCCACACTGCGACCGTCATCGTCAGCGCATAGGACCGGCCCTCGATCCCCGCCCACGTCACCCTCGGCAGCAGCGCGAACACCACGCCCGCCGTCAGTGCCACCGCACGGGTCGAAAGTTGTTTTCCCAGAACCACAACACCAGCGGCGGCCAGGCCCACGGCCAGCGTGCTCGGCAACCGCAGGAACAGTTCGGTCGGGGGAAACACGGCCAGCCAGCCGTGCATCAACAGGTAGTACAGGCCGTGTACGGCGTCGATGTTGTGCACCATCGCCCACAGCTCGGACACGGGTCGCGTAGCCGCGGAGATGGTCGCCGCTTCGTCGTACCACAGCGACGGGCGCCCGATTCCCACCACGGCGACGGCGATGGTCAGCAGGGCGATGAGCACGGGATCGAGCGTCCTGGCGACACGCTCGCCGGCGCGCACGGTTTCGACGTGTGTGAGGGCAGGTGTGAGAACCATCCAGTTACCGGTATCCACGTCTCGGTGCTCAGTTACAGCGGCGGGCCATACCGTAACCCGGTCGGTACCGCTGCGCGCGGCAACCGGCACGGCGATCCTTGCGCGGGTTTCGCTGAGAATCATGGCTGCGGTGAGTCATGTTGTCCGACAGCCCAATCCGGTGGCTGCGACGGTGGCGCGGGCCGCATGTCAGCGGGGAGCCGGGACAGGCCACGATGGGCAGGTGGCTGTGTCGTGGGCAACTGTCAGGCTGCGACGGCGGTCACGTGTCGGCAAGCTCACGTCATCCCAAGCTACAGGTATCAGTGCTGGTAGTGAGCGAAACGTGAGGTGGTCGACGGTATAGGTGTCGCCAATCGTGCCCATCGTTGCCTGGCAACGGGTTACTGTCACGGTTGGCGTTGCAACTGAACATTGGGAGGCAATTGATGAGCGGCTACAAGACCGTGGTGGTCGGCACCGACGGATCAGATTCGTCACTGCGTGCTGTCGACCGGGCGGGCGCGCTCGCATCGGGTCCGGACGCGCGGGTGGTCATCGCCACCGCGTACTTCCCTTCGTCCGACGATTCCCGTGCTTCTGACGTCCTGAAGGACGAGGGCTACAAGTTGTCCGGCAACGCACCGATCTACGCAATCCTGCGGGAGGCCAAGGATCGGGCAAAAGCCGCAGGCGCCACCAACGTCGAGGAGAAGGCCATCGTCGGTGCACCCGTCGACGCACTGGTGGATCTCGCCGAGGAAGTCAACGCCGATCTGCTTGTCGTCGGCAACGTCGGTCTGAGCACCATCGCCGGCCGACTGCTCGGCTCCGTCCCGGCCAACGTGGCCCGCCGCTCCAAGAGCGACGTGCTGATCGTGCACACCACCGGCGCCTAGCTCAGGCCCGAAGTACTTCGGCCACTGCGCGTTCGGCGGCGTCCACCGCGCCCTCCATGTAGGCACTCCACTGGGTGGCGGTGTCCGTCGACGCCCAGTGGATCCGCCCGATCGGTGCGCTCAACGCGTGCCCGTACTGAGTCCACACGAACGGACCCATGTTCGCGTTGTAGCAGCCGCGGGTCCACGGCCGCTCGGTCCATTCACCGTCGACATACGCCACCGGCTTGGCGGCCTTGGGTCCGAAGGTGCGGACCATCTGTGCGGTGAGCGCCTCCCGTCGGTCCGCTTCGGTCCACTGATGGAAGATCCGGGCCTGGGGGCCTTCGAGAAACGCCAGCAGCACCCCCGCGTCCTGCCCTGCGATGCAGGTGTCGTTGGACATGAACGCCGGGCCGACGTCGGAGATGTACTGCCCGTTCAACCCTGCTGCGCGCCAGAACGGTTCGTCGTAGACGAAAAACGCTTTCATCGCCGAGCCGTGCGGCATCCGCTGGGTGATCTGGTCACGAGCACCCGGTAGCGGCGGGTCGTACAGGATGCGACCGGCCAGCGTCGGTGCGATCGCCACGATCACCCGGTCGGCGCTGAACGTCTGGCCGCCGCGACACCCGACCACCACCCCGTCGGCGGTCTGCTCGATGGTCTGCACCGGCATGTTCAGCAGGATGTGGTCAGCCAGCTGCGCGGCCAACCGGTCCGGGATCTGTGTTGTCCCACCGACGAACCGGGTGGTCTGCGCACCACCCTCGGCCTCGGAGAACAGCGCGGCACCCACCCCGCAGGTCTGGATGGTGAACAGCAGGTGCAAGAACGACACCTCGACCGTCGGTACCGCGAGGATCCCGACGGTGCAGATCTCCAGCAGCGTGCGCGCGACCGGGGTCAGTCCCTGGGCGTCGTACCAGGCTCCTGCGGTGATGGCATCCCATTGCACCGCGTCGGGCGCCAGCCACGGAGCCTCGGCCGACACCGTCGCGGCCAAGGTGTCCAGCGTGGCCAACACGCGGTCGACCGATGCGACGTCTTCGCCGAAGCGCCGGTGGAACTCGGTCTGCGTCAGCACGCCGGTGCCGCACAGCTCGTAGGTGGTGTCCCCGGCTTCGTACTGCGCGTAGGTGTCGACGCCGAGTTCGGCGGCCAGCCGGAACATCCGCGCATGGGTGTCACCAATCCACTGCGCCCCGAGCTCCAGCGGGATCCCCGGGATCGGGGACTCGGTGAGGATCCGGCCGCCGGTCCGGTCGTTGGCTTCCAGGATCAGCGGTTGGTAGCCGGCCTTCTTGAGCTCCCTGGCGGCGTACAGGCCGGACAGGCCTGCCCCCACGATGATGACATCAGCCTCGCGTTGCATGCACGAACTGTACTGACGCCGAGGCCTCTACCAGCCGCGTTCCCGCCACTCGCCGAGATGAGGACGTTCCGCACCCAGCGTCGTGTCGTCTCCGTGGCCCGGATAGACCACCGTCGAGTCGGGATAGACATCGAACACCCGCGAGGACACGTCGTCGAGCAGCTTCTCGAAGTCGCCCGGCTGCCAGGTCTTACCGATCCCGCCGGGAAACAGGCAGTCGCCGGTGAACAACTGCGTGACACCGCCGACGGCGTCGCCGGACAGCGCCAGGGCCACCGACCCCGGGGTGTGCCCGCGCAGGTGGATGACGTCGAAGGTCAGCTCGCCGACGGTTACCGTGTCGCCACCGGCGATCAGGCGGGTCGGGGTGACCGGGAGTGGTTCGGCGTCGAGTTCGTGGGCGGCGGTCGGTGCCCCGGTTTCCGCGGCCAGCGCCTCGAGCGCCTGCCAGTGGTCGTAGTGCTGATGGGAGGTGACGATCAGCGACACCGTGGGGGCGTATTCGCGGACCACCTCGACCAGGGTGTCCGCGTCGTTGGCGGCGTCGATCAGGAGTGATTCCCCGGTCTGGGAACAGGTGACCAGGTACGCGTTGTTATCCATCGGGCCGACTGACACTTTGACGACCGTCGCACCGGGCAGCACTCGGCGTGCCCCGCTACCAGGCTCGATGTGGCCGGTGTATTCATCCGCGACTTTGACCATGGTGGCCACGTTATCGCCCGCGGGCCGGGGGAGACCCGCTCGGGGGAAACTTGTCACCCACGGCACCTAGCATGGACACCGACGTGTGTGGTGGCCGCCGAGGTTCGGGCTGACGTTCGGATGAGACCGCTGGTAACTGCAGGAACAATCGCTGAAAGGGGCCGGGTGGCTGATCGCCTGATCGTCAAGGGAGCGCGTGAGCACAACTTGCGCGGGGTTGACCTTGATCTGCCCCGCGATTCGCTGATCGTGTTCACGGGGCTGTCCGGGTCGGGGAAGTCCTCGCTGGCCTTCGACACCATTTTCGCCGAAGGGCAGCGGCGGTACGTGGAGTCGCTGTCGGCCTACGCCCGGCAGTTCCTCGGTCAGATGGACAAACCGGACGTCGACTTCATCGAGGGCCTCTCACCCGCGGTATCCATCGACCAGAAGTCCACCAACCGCAACCCGCGCTCCACCGTCGGCACCATCACCGAGGTCTACGACTACCTGCGTCTGCTCTATGCCCGCGCAGGCAGCCCGCACTGCCCGGTGTGTGGTGAGCAGATCGCCAAACAGACACCGCAGCAGATCGTCGACCAGGTGCTGGCGATGGATGAAGGCATCCGGTTCCAGGTCCTCGCACCGGTGGTGCGCACCCGCAAGGGCGAGTTCGTCGACCTCTTCGAAAAGCTCAACGCCCAGGGATACAGCCGGGTCCGGGTCGACGGTGTCGTGTACTCGTTGACCGAACCGCCGACGCTGAAAAAGCAGGAGAAGCACGACATCGAGGTCGTCGTGGACCGCCTGACCGTCAAGGCGACTGCCAAGCAACGGCTCACCGATTCGATCGAGACCGCACTGGGCCTGGCCGACGGCATCGTCGTCCTGGAGTTCGTCGACCAGGAAGAGGGCACCGCGCACCGCGAGCAGCGCTTCTCCGAGAAACTGGCCTGCCCTAACGGGCATGCGCTGGCCGTCGACGACTTGGAGCCCAGGTCGTTCTCGTTCAACTCGCCCTACGGCGCCTGCCCGGAGTGTTCGGGCCTGGGCATCCGCAAAGAGGTCGATCCAGAACTCGTCGTGCCCGATCCCGACCTGACGCTGGCCGAAGGCGCCATCGCGCCATGGTCGATGGGCCACACGTCGGAGTACTTCACCCGGATGATGTCCGGTCTCGGCGAGGCGCTGGGCTTCGATGTCGATACGCCATGGAAGAAGCTGCCCGCCAAGGCGCGCAAAGCCCTGCTGGAGGGGTCGGACCAGCAGGTACACGTCAAGTACAAGAACCGCTACGGGCGCACCCGGTCGTACTACGCCGACTTCGAAGG
>JBEVHL010000548.1:0-2668 GCA_040511255.1 Mycobacterium sp.
GGCAACCGCCTCGGCCCAGTCGACCAGCTTGCCGGCGTAGCCGCCGTCGGCCCACAGCAGCGACAGCGACGGCATCGCCATCTTCAGCCGGTCCAGCAGCGTGCGGGCGCCGTCGCGGTCCTGCACGCTCGCCGAGGTGATCACCACCAGCAGCAACAGGCCCATCGTGTCGACCACGACGTGGCGCTTGCGGCCGTTATCTGTAGCTGAATCGGCGTCGTCTATGACGTGCACGACGTAGTGGGGAAATCCCCGGAATCGCGTCGTGGATGGGATTACCTTCTGCTGTCCATCACGGAACGGGAGGTAGGGATGCGGGTGCAGCGCGTGCTGATGCCGGGCACGGAGTTCGAGTCCTGGACGGTGCTCGGCGATGACCACACGCCGGTGGAGCCGATCGAGCGGTTCCTGTCGTATCTGATGTCGATCGAGAAGTCACCGAACACGGTCAAGGCGTACGCCCACGACCTCAAGGACTGGCTGACCTACGTGGATCGGCATGGTGTCGATTGGCGGTCGGCGAGGCTGGAGGACGTGGCCGGGTTCGTCGCCTGGCTGCGGATGCCGCCGCAGGCCCGGGACGGCCGGGTGACGGTGCTGCCGACGGTGAAGCCGCACTGTTCGGCGCGCAGCGTGAACCGCAAGTTGGCCGCCCTGACGTCGTTTTGCGGGTTCCACGCCCGTCATGGTGTCGAGCTGTCGGCCTTGCTGATCACCATGCAGCCGGGCGGCTGCCGCCGGGGCGCGGCGACGTCATACAAACCGTTCCTGCAGCACGTGACCGAGCGTGACGGCGAACGGCGCCGGACGATCAAGCTGAAGGCCGCCCGACCGATTCCGAAAGTCCTTACCGCCCAACAAGTTCAATCGATTCTCGATGCCTGCGAGCATCTGCGGGACCGATTGCTGTTTGCCCTGATGCTCGACACCGGGGTTCGGGTCGGCGAGGCCCTCGGCCTGCGCCATGAAGACTTCGCCATCGCCGAGAAGACGGTGACGGTCACGGCGCGCCATAACGACAATCGTGCCCGCGCCAAGGCGAGATCGCGAACGATCCCGGTCAGCCCGGAACTGATGCACCTATATGCCGACTACCTCAACCGGGAGTACGGGGCGCTGGATTCGGACTACGTGTTCGTCAATCTGTGGTCGGCACCGCTTGGCCGTCCATGGTCGTACTCGGCGGTCTACGACCTGGTGAAACGACTTCGAGCACGAACTGGGGTCGCCTTCGGGCCCCATCTGTTCCGACACACCTACGCGACCTGGCTGCTGCGCCGCGGCGCTGGCATGGAGTCGGTGAAGGAACTTCTCGGCCACGCGTCGATCACCACGACGATCGACACATACAGCCACCTCACCGTCGAGGACGCCCGTCGGGCGCTGGAAGAAGCGGGCTGGTTCACCGGACGAGAGGTGCGGTTGTGACGTCGATCGAGCGAGTTCCCGGCCGGTCGGGGCTGCTGGAGAAGCTGCTGGCCAGCGTTCGGGCCGAATTCCGCAACGAGATCTACCACCCCGCACCGGACGACCCGGTCTTCGTCACGGGCGAATGCGCTGTCAGCGGATGCGACCGCGTGCTCGAGCAGCGAGGCCTCTGTAATGGCCACGCGATCCGGTGGCGGCGGCGCGGCCGCCCGGACATGGCTGAGTTCCTCGCTGATCCGGGGCGGCCGGTCCGGGGCCGTGCCGAGTTGGCCGAATGCGCCGTCGCCGGCTGCCGATTCGGGGTAAGCGGTCGAGGGTTGTGCTCCAAGCACCATGACAAGTGGGCCCGGCAGGGACGGCCCGACCTGGACTCTTGGATCACTCAGGCGATGGTGACCACAGTCGGGACCGCCGAATGCCGGATGCCGTTCTGCACGTTATGGGTGGAGAACACCACCAAGGTTTTCTGCAAGAACCATCAGTACCGGTGGGAGGACGCGGGCCGCCCGGATCTGAAGACATTCACTATCGACTGTCAGCTGGTCGGCAGCGGCGCCATCGACCTGCGGGGGCTCAGTCCCCAGCTGACGCTGGAGTTTCAATACGCCCTGCAGCGTCGCCACGACGAGCGGACCCGCACCGCCACCCCGAAGTTCGTGTCCGAGGCGGTGCATCGCGCCAAGGCCGCAGGTGTGTCGTCCTTGCTGGACCGCTCCGCGCAGGAATGGCGGCGGATGTTCCGCTCCCGGATGCGGGCCGGAGGCGTGTTTCTGCTGGATGCTCGCGAAGCTGTCGAGGCCCTGCGGGACGGGACTGGCTGGGAGGTCGAGTATCCCCGGGATGTCTGGCGATTGCACCTGCTACCTGGCGTCGACCTTGGCCCCGGCCGCCCCACCGAGCGCGTCCACCTGCGGTTCGACCGCATCACCCAACCCTGGCTGCGGGAGCTCGGCAAGCAATGGCTCCGGCTACGGCTGTCGTCCGGGCTGAGCGCCGCCACTGCCAAGGCCGGTGTCGACGCGCTCACCTGCTTCAGCCAGTTCCTGGCCCGAGTCGGCGTCGACACCCTGGCCCAGGTCGACCGACCGCTGCTGGAACGCCATCTGGCCTGGGTGAACAGCGGACCGGGCGGCCCCGGAGTCAAGAAGGTCCGCATCGGCCAGCTCAACACGTTCCTGCAGGCCATCCGGCGACACGGTTGGGACGACACCCTGCCCGGCACCGCAGCATTCTTCCCCGG
>JBEVHL010000549.1:0-2539 GCA_040511255.1 Mycobacterium sp.
GACGTGTATCAGGGGGCGCCCACCCCGATCACCGCCTTCATGGCCGCCGCCACCAAGATCGCCGCCTTCGGGGCCATGCTGCGCATCTTCTACGTCGCCCTGCCCGACCTGCGGGCCGACTGGCGGCCGGTGATGTGGGTGATCGCGATCCTGACGATGGTCGTCGGCACCGTCACCGCCGTCACCCAGACCGACGTCAAACGGATGCTGGCGTACTCGGCCGTCGCCCACGCCGGGTTCATCCTGACCGGCGTCATCGCGTTGAACGACAGCGGGTTGTCCGGCACGTTGTTCTACCTGTTCGCCTACGGCTTCAGCACATTGGGCGCGTTCGCCGTGGTGAGCCTGGTCCGCGACAGCAGCGGCCAGGAGGACAGCCTGATGGCCCACTGGGCGGGGCTGGGCCGCCGCTCGCCGCTGGTCGGCGTGGTGTTCTCCCTGTTCCTGCTCGCCTTCGCCGGCATTCCGCTGACCAGTGGATTCGTCAGCAAGTTCGCCGTCTTCAAGGCCGCGGGCGAAGGTGGGGCCATCCCGTTGGTGATCGTCGGCGTGGTGGCCAGTGCGATCGCCGCCTACTTCTACGTGCGGGTGATCGTGTTGATGTTCTTCACCGAATCCCCCGACGGTGCGCCCGAGGTGGTGGTGCCGAGTTCGTTGAGCATCGCAACAGTGACGGTCACCGCGGCGATCACGTTGGCCCTCGGCGCGTTACCGCAGCCGCTGCTCGATCTGGTGGACCACGCCGCGCACTTCCTGCGCTGAGGGCTACCGTCGAGCAATGGCCTCTGTCATCACCGCCGATCACGGCGCGGTCCGCGTGCTCACCATGAACCGGCCCCTGGCGCGGAACGCGTTGAATCGCGACCTCATCGAAGCGCTCTTCGCCGCGATGACGGACGCCGATGCCGACGAGGGTGTGCGAGCGGTGGTGCTCACCGGGGCGGACCCGGCGTTCTGCGCAGGCGTCGACCTCAAAGAGGCGCAACGGCTCGGCATGGAGTACTTCGCGAAGTTCCAGTCGCACAACTGCATCACCAAACCCGCGGAGATGGCCACCCCGATCGTCGGGGCGATCAACGGCCCCACCTTCACCGGCGGGCTGGAGATGGCACTGGGCTGCGACTTCCTGATCGCCTCGGACCGCGCGGTGTTCGCCGACACCCACGCCAGGGTCGGCATCCTGCCCGGCGGCGGCATGACCGCCCGGCTGCCGCAGGTGGTCGGCGCTGCGATGGCGCGCCGACTGTCGATGACCGGCGAAGTGGTCGACGCCAACCACGCCGAACGCATCGGGCTGGTCACCGAGGTGATCGCGCATGACGACCTGCTCCCCAGGGCCATCGAGATCGCCACCCACATCGCCGAGGTACCGGGCCCAATCATGGCCGGACTCAAGGAGATCTACGTCCGCGGGGCGGCCGCGGTCACCGATGCCGCGCTGGCAGCCGAGCAGGCCATCACCAAGACGGTGCGACCGGACACCGACGGGCTCGACGCCCGGCGGGCCCAGGTGATCGCCCGCAACAAAAGCCAGCTGGGCTGATTCAGGTGATCCCGAAGTCCTTGATCTTGCGGTAGATGGTGGCGCGGGACATCCCGAGCGCCTCGGCGGCGTCGACCTTGCTGCCGTCGTTCTCGGACAGGCCACGGACGATGGCGTCGCGTTCCATGGCTTCCAGGCGGGTGAGTTTGCGCCGGGTGACCGACCGGCACTCGGCGGGCAGCTTGTCGACACCGATCACGCCGGATCGTTGTCGAGTGACCGTCTCGGCCAACACATTACGCAATTGCGCGATATTGCCGGGCCACGGCAGTTTGTTCAGCTGCCGCATGGCCTCACTGTCCATCCGGACATCGCCGCGGGTCAGTTCGTGCAGCAGCATCGGCACCAGCTCGTCGAGATCTTCGATCCGGTGCCGCAGCGCCGGCACCGTCACCGTGTGGGTGAAGAACGGCAGCACCAGCATGTCCACCAGCGGTGAGCTCCGTTCGGTACTCGTCGTCGCGGCGATCCAGCCGCGGCCAGCGCGGGTCTGGAGCACAGCCGCCAGCGCCTCGAGCGCGTCGGCGGCCAGCTGGTCCACATTGGCGATGATGACGGCGAAATCCGTCCAGTCCGTTTCGGTTTCGAACTCGGCCACGAAATCGTCGGTGGAGTCGAACGTTTCGGCCCGCAGAATCCGCACGGTGCGCTCGGGGGTGACGAACTGCGCGACCGACTGGCCCAGCCGCGTCCGACCGGAACCGCGTTCGCCTTCGATCACCACCCATTCGCGATCGCGGTAGCAGCGCTCAACCTGTTGGCAGCTCCGCCGGAACGAACTACTGCGCCCGGCCAGTCGCGGGATCGGCTGACCGCCGCGGACCGGAGTGCTCTCGGTGACGTGCAACGACACGTGGAACACCACGCTGTCACTGCGCACCCGCACCGCGATGCGCTCGGCGGTCGAGATCTTCACCGACGTCCCGCTGGGCAGGGTGGCCACCGCCGTCGTCGTGAACGAGGTCCGCGTCATCTCCGCGGCGTGGTCGAGCAGTG
>JBEVHL010000550.1:0-24703 GCA_040511255.1 Mycobacterium sp.
GTCTCCGTGCACCTCCCGGACCTCGGTGCACGACCGGACGGTCACCCGGGGGTGTCGGTCGATCTGGTCGATGAGGTACCGGGACATGGTCTTGCTCAGGTCGTCGCCACGGATCACCACGTACACCCGGGACGCCTGAGTGGCGAGGAACACCGCCGCTTGGCCCGCGGAGTTACCACCCCCGACGATCACTACCGGCCCGGTGCCGCACAGCAGCGCTTCCTGAACGGTAGCGGCGTAATACACGCCATTGCCCTCGAACGATTCCAGACCGGGGACGCCGAGCTTGCGATACCTGGCGCCCATCGCAAGCACGACGGCTCTGGCCACCATCGTCGCGCCGTCTGCGAGTGTCAGCTGGTGCTGGCCGTTGCCGGATTCCAGCCGGGTGATCTCGGCGGACACCAAGATCCGTGCTCCGAACTTCGCGGCTTGCAGGGCGGCACGTTCAGCGAGGTCGCCTCCGGAGATTCCACCGGGAAACCCGAGATAATTCTCGATCCTCGACGACGTCCCGGCCTGCCCACCGGTCGCGATCCGCTCCATGGCCGCGGTGGCCAGGCCGTCCGACGCGGCGTACACCGCGGCGCCCAGTCCCGCGGGACCAGCACCTACCACGATGACGTCGGATTCGGTGGGCGCCGTGTCTGCTACCGGCAGTCCCACCCGCCGGGCCAGTTCGGTGTTGGTCGGGTTGCGCAGCACCTCGCCGCCCCAGATCACCACCGGTGTGTCCTCGGCGGTCACCCCAAACCGCTGCAGCAGCCGTTCGGCCTGCGGGTCGCGTTCGAGGTCGAACCACCGGTGGGGCAACCGATTTCGTGCGGCGAATTCGCGCAACCGGATGGTGTCCGGCGAGAAGCAGGAGCCGATGATTCGAAAGCCGGATCCCTCCTGAATGAGCAGCACTCGCCGACACAGATATGCGCGCAGGATCAGGTCACTGAGCGCCGGATCATGGGCGACCAGGGCCCGCACCCGTTCGGTCGGGACCACGAGCACCTCACCGGGTTCCACCACCTCCGCGGTGTAGAACGCTGCCTGGCCCTCGAGGTCACCCAACTCGCCGAGGAACCGCCCGGGACCGTGCACGCGGGTCACGCGCTGGTTGCCCGCGTCGTCGGTGGTGCTGATGGCCACCTTGCCGGACAGGATGACGAAGAAGTAGTCGGCGCGCTCACCTTCGCGAACGAGCAACTCACCCGCGCCGACGGTGCGCCGGGCACCGCCTCCCTCGAGAAGGACGATCTGGTCACCGGACAGTCTTGGGTACGCGCCGTAGAGGTCGGGAGTCTCGGCCAGCGCAGGCGATTCGCGCCGGTCGACGACGACCTCAGACATAGTTTTGGTCGACGTAGCACCAGCGCCAGTTCTCGCCGGCTTCGAAGGACTGCACGATCGGGTGTCCGATGGAGTAGGCGTGTGCCCGGGCATGCCGCATGGGTGATGAATCGCAACACCCAACATGGCCACATGTCAGACACAACCGCAGGTGCAGCCATGGTGTGCCGAGCCGCAGACACTCCTCGCAGCCGCTGGCGCGTGGATGCACCGGGCGTATCGTCGCTAAATGGGGATCGATACTCACAGACGTCACGATCCTGCCTCCTTCGAGCTATCCGCTGACAAAGCCTCATCCAGCCAATTCCGCAGTACCGCAACCGAAGCGGCACCCGCCCGCCGCGCCAGAACCTGCCCTTGGTCGAGGACCAAAAGGGTAGGCACCGCCTGCACTGTGAATCGCCGTGAAATCGTCGGTGCGTTGTCCACGTCGACCTTGACGAGTTTGAGATGCCCGGCGCGTTCGGCGGCGAGCTGCTCCAACGCCGGACTCACCATGCGGCACGGTCCACACCAGGTCGCCCATAGGTCGACCAGTACTGGAACCGACGACTTTTCGGCAACCTCGGCGAAGTCCCCGTCGCCAGCCGCAGCAATCCACGGCAGCCACTGGTGACAGTTCGCGCACCGGGGCTTCCCGGTCGCCGCCGCGGGTACGCGGTTGCGTTTTCCACAGTGCGGGCATGTCTTGATATCTGATTCCATGGCGCCTCCTCAGTCAGACCGCAAGAGCCGGTTCCGAATAATCCACGGCGAGTTCACCATTCTGCGCGGTGATGCGGATCTTCCCACCGCCCGCGATGTCCCCGCGTAGCAGGGCCCGGCCGATCTTGGTTTCCACTTCGTGGGCGATGTACCGGCGCAGCGGCCGCGCCCCGTACACCGGATCGTAGCCGTGTTCAGCGATCATCCGGCGAGCATCCGGGGTGACATCGAGCTCAATCTCCCTCTGCGCCAGACGATCCTGCAACTCAGACAGTTGTAGCTCGACGATCCGTTCGAGTTGCGACATCGACAGCGGAGTGAACAACACAATGTCGTCGACGCGGTTGAGGAACTCGGGCCGGAAATGTCCGCGCAGCTCGGCCATCACCCGGTCGTACGCATCGGGCTTGATCTCACCATCCCCAGTGACCCCGTCGAGCAGGTATTGCGAACCGATGTTGGAGGTCATGATGACCACCGTGTTGCGGAAGTTGACCTGACGTCCCTGCGCGTCGGTGAGCCGGCCGTCATCGAGAACCTGCAGCAGTGTGTTGAACACATCGGCGTGCGCCTTTTCGATCTCGTCGAGCAGCACCACGGAGTAGGGCTTGCGACGCACCGCCTCGGTCAGCTGGCCGCCCTCCTCGTAGCCGACGTATCCCGGTGGCGCACCGACCAATCGGCTCACGGTGTGCCGCTCCTGGTACTCACTCATGTCGAGCCGGACCGTGTTGTCCTCACTGTCGAACAATGCGGCGGCCAACGTCTTGGCGAGCTCGGTCTTGCCCACACCGGTCGGTCCGAGGAAGATGAACGAACCGATGGGGCGGCGCGGATCCCGGATTCCGGAGCGGGCCCGAATCACCGCATCGGCGACCAGTTGAACTGCCTCGTCCTGACCGATCACCCGCTCGTGCAGTATTTCGTCGAGACGCAGCAGCTTGTCCCGTTCACCCTCCTGCAGACGTGCGACCGGTATGCCGGTCCATGCGGCCACGATCTCGGCGATTTCGTCGTCGGTGACGACCTCGCGAAGCATCCGTTTTTCGCCCTGCTTGGACGACAGCTGTTCTTCGGCCGCTAGCAGCTTGCGTTCCACTTCGATGATCTGGCCGTAACGCAACTCGGCCGCCCGGTTGAGGTCGTAGTTGCGTTCGGCTTCTTCGGCCTCGTGCCGGAGCTGCTCGAGTTGCCCACGCAGCTCCTGCACCCGCCGGATCGCCTGCCGTTCGGCATCCCACTGCGCGTGCCGAGCGTCGGCCTCGGTGCGCAGATCGGCCAATTCCTTGCGAAGCTCCGCCAGCCTGGACTTGCTGGCCGCGTCGGTCTCCTTGGCCAACGCCGCTTCCTCGATCTCCAGCCGTGTGACCCGACGGGTGATTTCATCCAACTCCGCTGGCATGGAGTCGAGTTCGGTGCGCAACCGCGCACACGCCTCGTCCACCAGGTCGATCGCCTTATCGGGCAGAAAACGGTCGGTGATGTAGCGGTGCGACAGAGTTGCCGCGGCGACCAGTGCGGCATCCTGAATCTTCACCCCGTGAAACACCTCGAGGCGTTCGCGCAGACCGCGCAGGATCGACACGGCGTCCTCGACGTCGGGTTCATCAACGAGCACGGTCTGGAACCGGCGCTCCAACGCGGCGTCCTTTTCGATGTGCTTGCGGTATTCGTCGAGGGTGGTGGCACCGATCATGTGCAACTCGCCGCGGGCAAGCATCGGCTTGAGCATGTTGCCGGCGTCCAGGGATCCCTCAGCCGCCCCGGCTCCGACCACGGTGTGCAACTCGTCGACGAACAGCAGAATCTGACCCTCGGCGGCCTTGACCTCTGCTAGCACCGCCTGCAGCCGTTCCTCGAACTCGCCCCGAAACTTCGCACCCGCCACCAGCGAACCCATGTCCAGGGAGAAGATCGTCTTGTCCCGCAACCCTTCTGGGACATCGGCACGAACAATCCGCTGGGCCAGCCCCTCCACGATCGCCGTCTTGCCGACTCCCGGATCTCCGATGAGCACCGGATTGTTCTTCGTCTTACGGCTGAGGATCTGAATTACCCTGCGGATCTCGGCGTCTCGGCCGATCACCGGATCCAACTTGCCGGCGCGGCCCTCGGCGACCAGGTCGCGGCCGTATTTCTCCAGCGCCTCGTAGGCCCCCTCTGGCGTCGCGGAAGTGACCCGTTGGTTGCCGCGGACCTTGGTCAACGCACCTAGGAACGAGTCTCGTGTCACACCGTTGCTGGCGAGTATCCGTCCGGCGGCGGTGGATGCGCCTTCTTCGGCGAGTGCCATCACCAAATGCTCCACGGACACGTAGTCGTCCTTGAGTCGCTTGGCTTCTCGCTCGGCGGTCTCCAACAGGTTCGCCAGCCGCCTGGTGACAGAGACCTGCCCAGGCGTGGCACCCGGGCCGCTCACCTTCGGCCGCCGGTTCAGTTCACGTTCCAGATCGGCGCGCACGGCCGCACTGTCGGCGCCCGCCTGATCCAGCAGACGCGGTACGAGGCCCTCGGGCTGATCGATCAGCGCCATGAAAAGGTGTTCGCCGTCCACCTCGACATGACCCATCCGGGTCGCGATACTCTGCGCGTCGGCCAACGCCTCCTGTGACTTCTGCGTCAACTTGTTGATGTCCACCGCGATGCCCTCCCTCGATGAGAAGCAGATTCCAGTTCTTCAATGTGGTCCAGCAGGTCGAGCACCAGCCCGATTGCCGAGTAGTTCAGTCCCAGGCCCGCTCTCAACCGCTGGACGCGGGCGACCGTCACCAACGCAGACGGTTCGAACCGGAGCTCGCCGCGGGCATCCCGCTGGCATGCGACGAGACCGAGTGCCACCAGTCGGCGCACCATCTCGGGATGCAGCCCGCAACGTGTGGCAAACACGTCGAGTTGCATACCGGGCCGCCGCATCAGGGAATGGCGAGGTGCGGTCATCGTCCCCTCCTCGGATCGAACGTGGACACTGTTGCCAGTTGCTCGAACAAATCACGTTCCTGCGCGGTGGGTTTCGGTGGCACCATCACCTTGACCTCTGCATACAGGTCGCCTGCGGTACCGCGTGGGTTCGGCATACCTTCGCCGCGCAGTCGCAACCGCCTTCCGGTCGACGACCCATGGGGTACCTTGACTTTCGCTTCACCACCGGGCGTCCGGACTGCGACAGTAGCCCCCAGCACCGCCTCCCAGGGTGACACCGGCAGATCGGTGGTGACATCGCGACCGTCGAGCCGGAATTGGGGATGCTCCTTGATGCGCACCCTCAGGTAGAGATCTCCAGCCGGACCATCGCCATTGCCCCGGCCACCCTCCCCGGCCAGTCGTATGCGCTGACCGTCAATCACACCGGCGGGGATGTTGACCCCGTAGTTACGACCATCCAGTGAGATCTGGCGTTTGCCGCCCCGGTAGGCCTCTTCCACGGTCAGCTCCAGCACCGCCTCCTGATCGGCACCCGGGATCGGCCCGAATCCGCCACCGCCACCAAACATCTCGCCGAAGAGGTCTTCGATGTTGATACCGCCGCCTGCACCGCTGAAGCCTTGCCCGGAGCGCACCCGTGCGCCAGACCGCGCTGCGTTGCCAAAGCCACCGGCTCCGGCACGGGCACTTGCGCGCTCTTCCCAGTCCTGAGGAACCTGCCGGAAGTCTTCACCGAATCGGTTGTAGCGCTTGCGGGTATCGGGATCGGACAACACGTGATAGGCCTCGTTGACCTCCTTGAACCGGTCTTCGGCCGTTGGATCCTTGTTGACGTCCGGGTGGTACTTGCGGGCCAGCGTTCGGAAAGCCTGCTGTAGCTGGTCGGCCGTTGCGTCCCGCGACACCCCAAGGACCTCGTAGTAGTCGAGCGCCACGCGATCTCACTCCTCGTGTCGGCTGACTACCACAGCTGCCGGCCGCAGCTGGCTCGCGCCTTGCCCGTAACCCGGGCGCAGCACCTCGACCACCGTCCCCGGTGCCCTGTCGGCGTGCTCGACGACACCGACCACCTCGTGGCGTTGCGGGTCGAACGGCATCCCGGCCTCCGCATCCCGCGGATAGCCGAGCCGCTCGAGCACCTGCAGCGCCTCGCCCAGAATGCTTCGGACGCCTTCGACGATCGCGTCCGACTGGTCGCCCGCATGAGCGATCGCCCGCTCCAGGTTGTCCACGACGGGCAACCAGGCAGCGGCCACCCTGGACCGTTCCGCCGACCGTTCGCGGTCCAGTTCGCGCGCGTACCGCTTCCGCAGGTTGTCCAGATCCGCGACCGCCCGTCTCAGGCGATCCTCGGCCTTGGCTAGCTCACCGTCTGAATTAGTTGGCGCGGCAACCACTTCAGGCTCATTGTCGCCGGCCACGCCACGATCCTCGTCGGTTTTCGAGTGCTCCGTCGAACTGACCATGGCGGGTCAGCTCCGATCGAACTCGGCGTCGACCACGTCGTCGTCGCTGACTGGCGCACCCTGGCCGTTACCGGACGGCCCCTGCGCCCCATTGCTGCCGGCCGCTGGGGTGGGTTGCAGCCCGTAGAGAACCTGCTGCAGTTCGGATGTCAACGATTGCACCCGCTCCAGAGGGGCCTGATCCTTGACGGCTTGCCGAGCATCGCCGACCAGCATCTCGGCACGGGCCCGGTCATGTGGTGCCGCGGAGTCCCCCAGTTCGGCGAGGCGGCGCTCGACAAGGTAAGCCGCCGAATCGAGTTCGTTGCGTGCATCGACCTGCTTACGCAGCTGTTCGTCCTCGCGGCGGTGCGCCTCGGCTTCGGAGAGCATCCGCTCGACCTCATTCTGATCGAGGTTCGACTGTTCGCTGATGGTGATGCTCTGTTCGGCGCCGGTGTCCTTATCGCGTGCGGTGACATGCAGAATGCCGTTGGCATCGATGTCGAACGTGACCTCGATCTGTGGTTCACCGCGCGGGGCCGGTCGGATGTTCTCCAGCTTGAACCTGCCGAGTACCCGATTGTCTCCTGCCATCTCGCGTTCGCCCTGCAGCACAACGATATCCACGGCCGGCTGATTGTCCGCCGCGGTGCTGAACACTTCACTGCGCCGAGCTGGGATGGTGGTGTTGCGCTCGATGATCTTGGTCATCACGCCACCGGCGGTCTCCACACCCAGCGAGAGCGGAGTGACATCGAGCAGCAGGACGTCGGAGACCTCACCCTTGAGCACGCCCGCCTGGATCGCGGCGCCCATTGCGACCACCTCGTCGGGGTTGACGGTCATGTTGGGGTCCTTGCCGCCGGTGAGCCGACGGACCAGGGCCTGGACGGCGGGGATTCGGGTCGACCCGCCGACCAGGATGACCTCGTCGATGTCGTTGGCCGTCACTTTGGCGTCGTCCATCGCCTGCTTGACCGGACCCATGCAGCGCTCCACCAAATCGTGCGTGAGTTCTTCGAACTTCGATCGATTGACGGTCATGGTGAGGTGCTTGGGGCCGTTGGCATCGGCGGTGACGAACGGCAGGTTGACCTGCGTCTGAGTGACCGATGACAGCTCCACCTTCGCCTTTTCGGCCGCCTCGAACAACCGCTGCAGCGCCTGCGCATCCTTGCGCAGATCAATGTTGTTCTCACGCTGGAACTCGTCGGCCAGATAGTCCACCAGCCGGTGGTCGAAGTCATCGCCACCCAGGTGGGAATCACCTGCGGTGGAGCGCACCTCCACCACTCCGTCACCGACGTCGAGAAGGCTGACATCGAAAGTGCCGCCGCCAAGGTCGAAGACCAGCACGGTCTCGTGGCCCTTCTTGTCCAGCCCGTACGCCAGCGCGGCAGCCGTGGGCTCGTTGATGATGCGCAGCACTTCCAGCCCGGCGATCCGGCCGGCATCCTTGGTGGCGTTGCGTTGCGCATCGTTGAAATACGCCGGAACGGTGATTACCGCTTCCTTGACCCGCTCTCCGAGGAATTTGCTCGCGTCGTCGACGAGCTTGCGCAGAACCTGCGCACTGATCTCCTCCGGCGAGTACTGCCTGCCGCGCACGTCGAACCGGGCGGCGCCACCGTCGCCTTCCACGACGTCGAAGCTGACCGCCTTGGCTTCCTCTGATATCTCGTCGAAGCGACGGCCGATGAAGCGTTTCGCCGAGTAGATGGTGCCCTTCGGGTTCATGATCGACTGGCGCCTGGCCAATTGTCCGACCAGACGTTCGCCGTTCTCCGCGAACGCGACCACCGATGGCGTCGTTCGCGCGCCCTCGGTATTGGGGATCACGATCGGCTCTCCGCCTTGCCAGGCGGCGATCACCGAGTTCGTTGTCCCGAGATCGATTCCTACTGCTGTAGCCATGTCTATTCCTTTCGATTGCCGCTAGCTAGGAGTTGCAGCGCACGATCGGCAACCTCTACGTCCGCAACGACGTCATAGGACCTAGGTCGAAAGGCGCTCATCGAGCGAAAGTCGCGCTGGCCGCGTTGCAACGCATGCGCGAGCAGACCGAACAGGGCGCCCACGATGGCACCGAAGATCAGCCCACAGCCGGCCAGCATCAACGCCGAAAGCAACGGGGCGATCCAATTGAACAGCCCGAAGATCCAGCCGATAAGCGTGCCGACCAGGGCGCCCGAACCGGCACCGCGCAGCGCCGCCCCGCCGTAGTTCAATCGGCCCAGAACCTGTTCCACGTACTCCAGATCGCGACCCACGATCGCCACCCGGTTCACCTCGAATTTTTGGTCAGACAGGTAATCGACCGCACGCTCGGCGTCCGCGTAGTTGTCGAAGCTGGCGATCACCTGGCGGGCCGGCTCATTGGGCCGCACCGCCGAGGTCTGCACTGTTGAATGCACAGCCATCACTCCTCCTATGCGTCCACTGTTTGTTGTGACGCGGATTCGGTTTGTTGTGAGGCGGATTGGGTCCCAACGGCCTGCTGAGCTTCATCGGCCGTGTCGATTTCCACCTTGCGGGGCTTGCTCTGCTCCGAGACCGGGACGGTCAACGTCAGCACACCGTGGTCACATGCCGCGCTCAGCTTGTTCGGATCGAGGTTGTCGCCGAGGAACAGTTGGCGCCGAAACTCGCCTTGCGGCCGCTCATCGATGATCAGTTCATCCCGCTCCTGACGTAACGGACGACGGCGCGCGGTGATCTCGATGACGTTGCGCTCGACTGTGACATCGATGTCATCGGGCTTTATGCCCGGGACGTCGAGGGCGACAATGAATTGGTCACCGCGTCGCAACGCCTCCATGGGCAGAGAGCGCGCAGTACGTGCACCTGCCAAGGCCTGCTCGGCCAACCGATCAAGTTCGCGGAACGGATCGAATCGCATCAAAGCCATAGCTACTCCTAGGTTCAAAGGGTGGCTGTACCAGAGGCTGCGACAGCCGATAGCCTCCGAACAACGAGTCTGGCAATCGAATTCGGCGACCGCGTGCTCCCAACGAGTCAGAAATGTCTATCGGAATTGGTCCTGTCAGCACGGGAGGATGAATTCCGCGGAGGAAACGTCCTCGCCCTTGCCCCGGGAAGCGGCCTACGGCTAGCTGCCGACTACAGATCCGACGTGGTTGGCCCACGACGCATCTGTCTCCCAAGGACGATGCGGAAGGCACTTCCTCGCGCCCACAGGTCGGGGACTGCGGCCCGATCGTGCGCCAAAGTACTGGTGGGGCGGACTCGCCGTCTCTCCGACGATCTTGGGAAGGAGCTCACCATGACGACACAGGCTGGGCTGGAGAAGAAGGAACGGGAGTTTCTGGCGCAGTGCGTAGGTGATGCCTACACAATGCTCAACATCCTCCCCGGTGTGGATCCGAACGGTCCGGCTTTGGTGTGGCTAGCGGATCAATTCGTGATCCTGCGCCGGGGTGACTGCCCGCCTGCGCATGCGATGACGCTGTGATCACCTCCCCGCAGTTCGCACTGCCACGCGAACGGCTCGCGCCCAGCCTGAGACCAGAATCGTTGTGGAAGAACGCATTACGGTCTTACATCAGCACGGGCGCCACCTTGATCCGGCACTGGAAACGACTTCCGGTGATCGGCGCATGCGCCCTGGCGATGCTGGTCGTCTCGGCAGCCTGCGTCAAAGTCGACACCGGCCACGAGGACCCCGCGGGGCAGATCGCGTCGACCTCGGTCACCGCCTCAACCGCGATGCGGCCAGCAGCCACCGAGGCGCACAACAATGCCGACATCTGGTTCGTGCGCCACATGATCCCTCATCACCAGCAGGCGATCGAGATGACTGACATCCTCCTTGCCAAACAGGGCATCGATCCCCGCGTGACTGAATTGGCCAACAGCATCAAGGCAGCGGAGAGTCCGCAGATCGAGCAGATGCAGGACTGGCTCAAACAATGGGGCGAGCCGCCGGCGATGACCCCGAGCGACATGCACGGGCCCGCACACGGCGACGTGATCGGCCAGCTGTCAGAGCGGGAATTGAGCGCACTCGGAGGGACCGAGGGCGCGGACGCAAGCAGGTTGTTCCTGACACAGATGATTGTCCACCACGAGGGCACGCTCAGCGTGGCGCAGACCGAAATCGAGGAGGGTCAATATCCTCTGGCAATCGGGATGGCACGGTCAATCGCCAGCACCCAGCAGCAGGAGATCGGTACCAGCAAGCGCATTCTCGCCTCTTTGTAACGAGCTTGCGATCCGAAATCGGGAGGAATCTTTTCCTCTCAAGGGTGAGCCCCGGTGTCGCGAGCTGCGGCGAGCGTCAGGGCTTCAGTGCCGCGCCCAACTCACGCGAAACCTCGTCGGTGATGCGGGCGACCACCGCGGCGGGGTCCAACGGCACCGGCGCCTCCGCGGTGACGCTGGCGAAGGCCTCCAGCGCCTCGGACGCCAACGGACTCCACTTCTCGATCCAGCCCGACACCACCTCAGCGTTGGCGGTGTTGTCATCGACGATGTGCCGGAGCAGCGCCGCGGTCCACTCGCGATGCCAGCGAGCGTCCTCGTCGAGCGAGAAGTGGATACTCGTCAGGATCGGGTCGTCGTTCGCGGTCGCGAGCGTGCCCGCGATGTCCTGATTGACAAGGCGGTCGAGCCGGGGCTTGATCACCGCGTTGGTCACGATGAAGGACTCGCCCCAGTCATAGGCGACCAGCGCACGTTCGATGAGTTCGCGCAGCGGCTGGAACGCAGCAGCTTCCTCCCACGCCGCCCGCTGCCGCACGACGGCCTCGTCACCGAACGGCGGACCGGCCAATTGGACAGTGCGGTAAGCGATCCGCTGCACCCGGCGCATCTCGTCGCCGGTCTGGAAGGAGGCGCAGTTGGTGATCCTGGAGGAGGGCGCCAGCTGTGCGACGTAGGCGGCCAGCATCTGCAACCCGTGCACCGGGAACCGCAGCGGTGAGTACCAACGGTCGAGGAACCGCGCCCACTCGTCGTCTAAATGATTGTCGTAGCCCGTGTCGTCGATCTCCCGGAGCAGGCCGTCGACTACGTCTTCACGACCGTCCCGCAACTGGGTATAGATCCGGTAGGTGGTGCTACGCGGGTCGGCGAACCGGTCCCAGTCGCGTGCTTGCAGGGCTGAGCCTTCGCGGTAGCGGTAATACCAGTCGACGACCGGGTTCCCCGCAGGCAATTCGAAGCGCCGGGGGTAGTTGTAGTGCAGGTCCGTGCTCATCAGCTCGTACTCGGTAGGGATGCGGCGGCCAGTGGTAAGTCGGGTGTAGGTCTTGCGCCCCGGCGGCCGACCCCACCCAGTCACGACTGTTCACCCGCGAGTCGCCAGACCACGTCATCTTCGGTCAGCTGCATGACGCCCATGAACGACGACATCACCACCTCCAGTTCACCAGGGAATCGGACGGTCGCCCCCGTTACTGCCTCCAGACCTGCCCGCGACAGCCGACATACTCGCGGGACCAGTACGCGCAGATAGGCGCCCCCGTCCTGAACGATTACCTGTTCGTTCTCGTCCCGAATGGCCGCGATCACTGTGCGTGCAAACGGCGAAGCCTGCAGGACTGGACCGACGCTTTCGGCCGTGCTCATCCGGTCTGCCCCAGGCGCACGAGGATGCGTTCGCCGTCCATGCGCACCGAAAAGCGTTGCAGGCGTGCGTCTTCAGGATTGACTCCGGTGCCGGTCTTTGCGTCGAACACCCACTCGTGGGCACCGCAGGTGAGGAGATTCTCCCGGAGTTCGCCCTGCGACAGCGGGCTGGCCAGATGCGGGCACCGGTCTTGGTATGCGTGCACCTGGCCGTTGATGTTGCACAGCAGGACGTCGACGGCACCCAGGCTCACTGCGCGCATCTCGCCTTCCCAGACATCGTCGAGCGTGCCGGCGTCCAGCCAGTCTGCCACTGCGTCGTCACCCTCGCTCGACGGTGACGATGTCACCATTGCCCAGCCCTGCCGCCGCGATCGTCGAATTGGGATCAAGCACGTCGCCTCTCTCGTTGCGGACGGAAAGCCACCCTCCCCGCCCGGGTGCCAGCCCCCAGGCGATCAGCTGAGCAGCGAGTTGGGCCACCGTGCGTTCGTCGGGCGTCACTACGACTCTCGCCAAGAAGTCGTCGCTCGCGTAGCCAAACAGGTAGATCCGCACCACCGCCCCCTACACCGTCGGGATGGGATTGAGGCGCCACGGATCGAGGCCACGCCGCAGATCCTTGCCGGTCTCGACGGGCGCCTCGAGTCCCATCCACTTGTGTAGATCCGTGAGCTTGCCCGGCGCCTCCCCGACGACGATGCGATCGACCACGCTCTTGTGGTCGGCGAACCGGGCACTTTCCTGACCGAAGATCCAGCGGCACGGCTCGGAGCAGAACAAATAGCGTCGACCGGCTATCTCCGTGGTACACGCGGTATTCCGTCCGGGCCTGATGAACACCGCAGGAAGCTGACAGAGGTTGCACAGCGCGGGCAGCCCGTAGGACAGCGTGTTGCTCTCGCCGCCAGCCTCCCAGTTTTGTCCCAGCTGGTCCCACAGTGGTCCGTACGTCGCCTCCCAGTCCGGGTACTTCGTGTTCAACCATTCCCGCTCGGCGTCGTCAGGCATGGCGACGTCGAACCACAACGTCGTGCGGTAGGTGTACAACCCCAGCTGGAAGCTGTGGTGTGCGTAGTCGAGCTCCTCGACGAAAAGGTCCCAGAACCAAGGCTTTTCGAGGTCGAACTCGGCGAGATTCTTCATGAACTGTTCCGTTACCCACTCGTTCATGAACTCCTTGAACGAGCGGGTGCGCGCGTCGAGCGGGGTGAGGTACTCCATGGCGGTTCCCGTCAGCGCCAGGAACAGCCGCCAGCACCGCCACCACATCTTGTCGACGAGATACTGTGCACGCTCTCGGGAACCGTTGGCCAGCAACGTCCGCATGACCGGGTGACCGATCTGGGCGTGGCGGGCCTCGTCGGTCTGGATGCTCGCCAGCGTCTTCTCGAACAGGTGATGGTGGGCCCGGTCGGCCATCGCCGCCATCGCCATGAACTGCAAATTGGTGAAGCCGGTCTCGAACACGAAGTTGAGCTGGATCGCACTGTCGATGGCATCGGCGGCGAGAAACATGTCGTCGAACAGGTGCCGGGCGGCGAGAACCACCCACTCGTCGGTGTGGAAGGCCTTGTGTGTCCAGTCGAAATTGCCGTCGTAGGCCAGCATGTCGTGGCCGATCAGCAGTGGGATCTGGGTGTGCCGGATCTCGTCGAGCGCACCGAGGGTCGACATCATCCGCCAGGCGCTGTCGCGGCCGAACCGCGCCATCCGCAACTCCGCGATCGCGCCGGCGTATTCCGCGAGAGCAACCGCACCGTTGTGGAACTTGACCAGCTGCACCCAACCGGGGTCGAGGCCATCGAATAGGTGTGGCTTGTCCAACGCCGACCGCACGCCGAGCACCGCGGCGTCTTTCTCGCGCTGGTTGGCGACGTATTCGCGGTAGGTGGTGCGGTACGCCTCGTTCCAGTCCCGCCAGGCATCGTGTGTCAACCACGGGTTGCCGCTGAGTTCGGCAGGAAACATCTCCTGCTCATCGACGTAGCGGGGTGTCCAGTTGACCTTGCGGGCTACGTCGAGCCAGTCGTCTCGTCGAAGTACCATTTCGCCACCTCATCGATCTCGCCATTCCCGGTCCCTGAACCTGCCCGCTCCGCCGGGTGACGGAGCTCATCGGGTGACGTGTAGTAGGGGTTCTCGACGAGCATCCCGCCGATCAGCATCCGAGGGTGCGTCTTGAGGAGGTCGACGATGATGCCACTGCCGAAGCGACTGATGTCGTACAAGCACACGACAATCTGTGGGAACAGCGGCAGAAATCGATTCATCTCGGACTCGAGCAGCATGAGTTCAGCCATGTCGGGCACGACCTCACGGCGTGACCATGTCTCGACTGCCCGGACAACGTCGAACCGACCGTCATACATGACGTCGGACATCGCGGCCTTCCAGGAGCCGATCACCTCATCGGCGGAAAAGCCGCCGGACCGCAAATACATGTCGGGTGCGCGGATGACCTCGAGCTGCTTGTTGGCGACGAACTTGGCGGTGTCCGCGTAAGTACTGAGGGCCGTGACCACGTCGTTCGGATCGGTCCCGTCGACCACGCAGATGCACTTGTCGCCGGCTGCAAGACCCGCTTCGAGAAAAGGAAGCATGATCTGGTCGCGCTGGGCCTGGTTGGAATACAGGCCGCAGATGTGGTCGCCCAGTGCGGCTTCGATGCCGGTGACACCCAAATCGAGGGCATCGGACACGGCACCACCCCGATCGACTGAAGTTGCTCGAGCAGACCCAGTCTAGAGACGAACGGGGGTTGGCGAACCGTCACCGCAGGACGAACTTCGTCGATTCGCGAGCAGGATCGGCGTACTGGCCTGGCAACGCTGTCCGCTGACCAGAGTGAGTTCGACCTGCCGAGTCATATCGGACAGCGGCCAGCTAGTCCGCCAGCGACGTCCACCGCCGAACCGGTATCGACGGTTCGACAGAGTTGATTCACGAGCGCCAGCTGGCATTACCTGGACGTCGTGCGACCTGCCGCAATGACGGTCTGGTCGCACTGTCGTTGCGAAGAATGTGGCCAAAACTGTCCTGCCAGGCCGAAGAACGCACCTTCGTTTTGTGTGAAGTTGTAGGAGCAATCGATGGTTTACTGCGGGCTCGGGAGTGGATTCAATTGGCCGTGGAGGGCGGGGTCCCGGAGTCCTTTCCGTTCGGGCGGATTGCGCTGCGCTCGCCAGAGGAGGCTCGAGCTCAGCTTTCGAATCTCTACGGCGTTCTTGTCCTGTCGGCATTGATGTTCGACGGTCGCGACGCCGGCTCGATACTCGAGTTGGCGGCCCATGCGGTGTCGTCCCTTGGCGCGTTTCACACCGAGGCGACATACCGAATCGCGAACGGGAGGCTGGTCGACGGTCGTCAGCCCGACAGGAAGCTTGATCGTCACGTGGACACCCTGATCGCGGCGAATCCGGGCGCGGATCTGAATATCGAGTTGCCCGATGGCCAGTGTCGGTATGCAATCGCCCTACAGGCGGTCGAAGGTACCAAGGGCGCGCTGGTGGTCCGGGCCGACAACGCTCCCTCCCCGGAGGAGCTGTTCTTGCTCAGGGCGCTCGCCCAACAAACGGCAGCGGCAATGACAAGTGCAGACCTGCTGGAAAAGGAGCGCGCACTAATCGAAGAACGTCAAAGTGTCATACACCGCTTGTCGGAAACCGTCTCCGAGCTCAAGCGGCAGGACCAGATACATGCGACGCTGACGGCCGTATCGGGCGCGGGGGCCGGCGTGCAGGGAATCGCCGATGCGCTCCGGGACATAACGTCGTTGAACGTCATCGTGGAGGACGTGTTCGGCAATCAGCGGGCATGGTCCGGCGGAGAGGAGCCAGATCCACACCCGCCGATCGGCGGCGCCAACCGCGAAGAAACCCTCCGTCGCACGGCCGCGCACGGCACACCTCAGCGGGACGGCAATCAGCTCTTCTGGCTTATCCGACAGAAGGCGAACATTCTCGGCGTGGTGCTTCTGCACGACCCGGAGAGGGTCGCTGATCGTCTGGACGTCGTCGCGCTAGAACATGCCGCCACTGTGTTGGCACTCGAGTTTGCTCATCAACGTGTCCTGGCGGAAACGGAGCTGGGGCTGCGCCGCGACCTCGTTGAGGACTTGCTGGCAGGCACGGACGATGAGAGCGCATGCCTTCGCGCGGAGGCAATCGGTCATAATCTTCGCGTACCGCACACCGTCACGGTTCTGCATTGGCAGCGCGGAATCCCCGGTGATGAGATCGCCACAGCCGCGAGAAAGTGGGCCACTGACGCCCGAATGCACGCCCTCGCGGTGCGAAGGCCAGGAATGACCGTCCTGCTCACCGACGGGGTACCTGAGCCCTCCGCTCTCCACCGTGCGATAGCCACCGATGTCGGTTCCGAACAAGGCTCGCTCGGAATCGGTTCGGCGGCCGCCACTTCGTCCGAGCTGCCGCGGTCATTCGCCGAGGCGCAACGGGCGTTGCAGGTGCAAAGGGAATCGATGTCGCCGTACGGGGGCCGACGCTTCGAGGACCTCGGCCTGTACCGCATCCTGGATCGCGCCAGCGACAGGCCGGAGGTTCACGACTTCGTCACGGAATGGTTGGGTTCGCTGCTGAGCTACGACCGCAAGAAGAGCGCCGACTTGGTCATGACGCTCACCCACTATCTGGATTGCGGCGGGAACTATGACGCTGCAGCCGAGTCGCTCACCATCCACAGAAGCACTTTGCGTTACCGGCTTGGTCGCATTCGCGAGATTTCGGGGCGGGACCTCCAAGACGTCGAGGACCGACTGAACTTGCATCTTGCGACCAGGATAGTCCGCGTTACCGGTGTGCCGGCGATACAGGAAGACAAGGAGCATTAGGAGCGGCGCCGGCATTGAGCCCGCGGTGCCATCAAGGCCGCGACAGCGTCTGACACCCAACGTGATTCGCACATCGCGGCGGCCCGTTTCACAGCATTTCGAGCGGGCGCGGGTGGGTGGGAGGTGGGAACGCCTGGTCGAGGTCGTATAGGTCGTTGGGGTTCAACGCGATGTCTCGGGCTGCGGCGTTTTGCCGAACGTGGGAAAGAGTTCCGGCGCGTGGGATAACGCTGACCCCGTCGTGATGAAGAATCCACGCGAGCGCGATCTGTGCCGGAGTGGCGTCGTGCCGCCGCGCAATCGGTTGCAGCGCTGGATGTTCGAGCAGCCGACCCTGCTCGATCGGCGAGTAGGCCATGGTCGCTATCCCATGTTGGGAAAGCCACGGCAGCAGCGCGTACTCCGGCCCGCGGCGGGCCAGGTTATAGAGGACCTGATTCGTCTGAACCTCGTCACCACCCGGGAGGCCTGACAGTTCGATCATGTCGTCCGTATCGAAATTGCTGACACCCCAGGAGCGGATCATCCCTTGTCGCTTCAATTCTGCGAAGCCTTCGATTGTTTCGACCAGCGGGATGCGACCCCGCCAGTGCAGAAGGTAAAGGTCGATGTAGTCGATGCCGAGCCTGTCCAGGCTTGCCTCGCACGCGCGGACGACACCCTGGCGCGTTGCGTGGTGTGGGAGCACCTTGTCGACAAGAAATACTTCGCCGCGCCGTCCCGCGATCGCCTCGCCGACCAAGGCTTCCGCCGCACCGTTGCTGTACATCTCGGCGGTGTCGATCAACGTCAGCCCCAAGTCGATGCCGAGCCGGATCGAGGCCACTTCCTCGGCCCTCCGCTCCCGGTTTTCGGCGAAATGCCAAGTCCCCTGGCCAAGGACAGCGATCTTTTCGCCGGAGTTCAACGGTACATACCGAGCTGGGTCCATTCTTCGGCCGCCCTTCCAAGGTCCCGTTGGACGGTGGGGTCACCGCCGGCGGCTTGTTACCACCAGAACAGTCCTACGGTAACTAAAAGACTTATGAGTGTTGGTCTTTCGGCGCGGGCTCAGGCCTGCGTGTGCGAATTGACCCGCGGCACCATAACGGCGGCCCTGGCCGCCGCGGCGTCAGAGCTTATTGGCGAAGACGTCGAGATAACTGATGTCCGGTGGCGAGGCGAAGAGCTCGTCGGCTTTCTCCGCGAGCGCTTTTCCAACGGGGCCGCCGAGATGGGCCTCGCGGGCCGCGTCGTCTGGGAAGGCGTCGATTATGCCGAACGTAGATGGGCCGAACCGAACCGCCAACCATGGTCTCGTGCCAGGTTCCTCCTCGACGAGCGGGAGCGCCGAGAAAAGGAATGCTTCGACTGCGTCTTCTTTGCCGGGCTTGGCCTCCAGCCGTACCAGCAATGCCTTGGTAGCCATGGTGATCTTCCTTGTCGTTGGTAGGTGAGGTGTCCCATCACTTCTCGTGACCACCCTGCCCACTGGATGCATTCGTAGCGTCGTCCCGGCAGATCAAAAACTCATCGTCGAATAGATCTCACGGGACGATGCCCCAGGCTGATTCGCCATCGGTTCGCCGAAGCCCGGCCAGACGGCGGTTAGTCACCGTCCCGTAGTGCCCGCCGGGGATTGGGCAAACGCATCGACGATCGCGTTGCAGAACGCGGGCAGGTCGTCGGGTGACCGACTGGAGATCAGATTCCCGTCGATGACGACCTCGTCGTCAACGACGGTGGCCCCCGCGTTGCGTAGGTCGGTACGGACGCTTGGATACGACGTCAATGTCCGGCCCCTGGCCACGCCGGCCTCCACCAGCGTCCACGGGCCGTGGCAGATCGCCGCCACTGGCTTTCCCGAGCTCACGAAGGCACGCACGAACGAGACAGCGGTGTCATCGATGCGAAGCTTGTCGGGATTGACGGTGCCGCCGGGCAGCAATAAGGCGTCGTAGTCGTTGATCGACGCGTCGGCGACCACTCGGTCGACGGTGAAGGTACCCGCCGATTCGAGGTCGTTGTTGCGCGCCTGAATCTCACCCGCCTTCAAAGACAGCAGTTCGGTCTCCCCGCCCGCGTCCTGCAGCGCTTTTCGCGGAGTGTCCAACTCGACGCGTTCCACGCCATCCGCCGCTAGGATCGCGATCCTCTTGCCCTGCAATGTATTCGCCATCGCGAACTCCTTCCTTCGGGACGCATAGCGCAGTTTCGTCCGTCGATTGCGCTGATCTGGGTGGCCCCTGCTAACCCAATGCTCGACATACGGGGCGCCGATTTCCTGGTCCCTCCGGCGTGAAGGTGGGGTTGAATTTTCATCCCCGTGTATCAACGTCGGCACGGCGTGCATTGCCCACCTTTGCTTTCCGGCGTCGAAGACATCGCTACCCGCGCGTGGATCGGTTCGCCAATCATGGTTGCACTTCCCAGGCCAGCCGCGGTGGGTGCGCGCGGTCGCTAGCGGCCGCCAGCTCCAGATGCGGCCCCGGCTTGTACTGGCGGGGCGAACTCACCCCCGAATATTCGGCCTGCTGGCCCACTCCGCGGGCTCCCTTCGGCGTCGCACACTACGAGGGGCAAGCACGATCCGGATGGCAACAGATAGCTAGGGAGACTGAAGAATGAAAGCACTTGTGTACGACGGACCACATGCGGTCGTCGTGAAAGACGTTCCGGATGCCAGGATCGAGCACCCGACCGACGTGCTGGTGAAGATCACCACGACCAATATCTGTGGGTCGGACCTGCACATGTACGAGGGCCGCACAGATCTCGAGCCGGGCATGGTGCTCGGGCACGAGAACCTGGGCATCGTTGCCGAGGTCGGCAATGCCGTTGTCAAGGTCTCGCCAGGGGATCGGGTGTGCCTGCCCTTCAACATCGGTTGCGGTTTCTGCCGTAACTGCGAAGCGGGTCTGACGGCGTTCTGTCTGACAGCGCATCCGGATCCGAAGATGGCTGGCGCTGCCTACGGGTTCGCCGGGATGGGACCGTTCTGGGGCGGGCAGGCCGAGTACCTGCGGGTGCCGTTCGGCGATTTCAACTGTCTGCGCCTTCCCGAGGACGCACAAGAAAAGGAAGCCGACTATGTGATGCTTTCCGACATCTTCCCTACCGGCTGGCACTGCACCCGTCTGGCTGACATGCAGCCGGGTGATTCTGTGGTGGTGTACGGCGCAGGCCCAGTGGGTTTGATGGCCGCGTACTCGGCGATGATCCAGGGTGCCAGCAAGGTGATGATCGTCGATCGTCATCCCGACCGTCTGCGCCTTGCCGAAGAGATCGGAGTCATCCCGATTGACGATTCCAAGGGCGATCCCGTTGAGCAGGTGCTCGAACAGACCCGCGGACGCGGTGCCGACAAGGGGTGTGAATGCGTCGGCTACCAAGCTCATGATCCGCAGGGAAATGAGGATTCGGCAATGACCATGAACCGGCTGGTCGATTCAGTGCGGTTCACCGGGCACATCGGAGTGGTGGGCATTTTCTTGCCGCAGGACCCCAACGCGCCCGACCAACTGGAGAAGGAGGGCAAGATCGCCTTCGATATGGGCAAATTCTGGTTCAAGGGTCAAAAGGTCGGCACCGGGCAGGCAAACGTCAAGCACTACAACCGCCAGCTTCGCGACCTGATCCATGAGGGCAGGGCCAAGCCATCATGGATCGTCTCCCACCAACTGTCGCTCGACGAGGCTCCGTCGGGCTATCAACATTTCGATGCCCGCGACGACGGATGGACCAAGGTCGTCCTCCACCCATGAAGCGATGCGCCACCGGAGTTCGCGGCAACGGGCAATGACCATGACCACTGGTCGACAATGACGGTCCACGACGGCAACGCCGCCGGAGGACCGGGGAGGCGCGAGCCAGACACCAACGGACCACCGGACGCGCAGGAGACGGATGGGCGGTCGGTCGGCAACCTGGAGCTGTTCTTCGACCTCACATTCGTGTACGCGATGTCCCAGGTCACCCACCTGATGCTCAGTGAATTCTCGTGGCAGGGATTCGGCCGGGGTGTGCTCGCTCTGTTGGCCCTCTGGTGGGCGTGGGTCTGCTACGCCTGGCTGACGAATTTGTTCGAAGTGGCGCGCGTTGTCCACACGACGCTGATCATCCTCGCGATGGCGGCGATGCTCATCGCGGTGATCGCGCTGCCGACCGCATTCACCACCGGGGCCCTCGTTTTCGGGCTCGCATTGCTCGCCGTCCGCCTCATCAACGCCGGGATGTTCATCGTCTCGTCCGCCCGCGACGAGGCTGAAGTGGCGTCGGCGATCCGTCGACTCGCGCCGGGCCTGCTCATCGGACCGGCCCTGATCGTTGCCGCTGCATTCATGCCCTCCCCCTACCGTGAGTTGCTGTGGATCGCGGCGGCAGCAGTCGACTTCGGCAGCCCCCTGCTAGCGGGAACCAACGGACTTCGGGTCGTACCTTCGTATTTCATCGAGCGGCACGGTTCGGTCATCATCATCGCGCTGGGTGAGACGATCGTCGCGCTGGGAGCGGTAACAGCCGAAGACCTGCGCCACCCCGGAGTCCTGGGCGCTGTGTTTTGCGGGGTGCTGATCTCGGCCACCCTGTGGTGGACCTACTTCGGCCTCACCGCAGGAGCCGAGGAACGCATGCGGCGAACACCCGCCGTCGAGCGGCCACGGTTGGCGTTGGACGCCTACAGCTATCTGCACCTACCGCTCGTCGCTGGGATTGTCTTTTTTGCCGTGGGGACACGGGTTTCGGTGGAACACGTCGATGAACCCCTGGCGCCGCTCGCCGCCCTCGCTCTTACCGGAGGGGTGTCATTGTTCTACGCCGCCGAGGTGGCCTACCGATGGCGTGACCACCATCAGCTCACAGTCGATCGGCTCCTTGCGGCCACCGCGTCTCTTCTGGTGTTTCCGATGGCGATTTCCGTTCCTGCCGTCTCGTCGCTGGTCGTTCTTACCGCGATCGGAGTGCTGCGACTTGCGTGGGAGCTGTGGCGGCGACCTCAGATAGGTACCGGCAGAGCGGGAACCGTGCGCTGAGGCAGGACAATCCGCGTCGGATGGAAGTACGGCGCCAGTGCCTCGTGGCGATCCCGTCGGTTTGCTGATGTGGTCGACTCCGCAGCGGAAATCAGCGCTCGTGCGAGGTGAGCAGAAGATGTGCGCCATCGGCACGACAGCGGAGTAAGCTGCACTCAGCGGATGTCGGGTGGACACTTCGAATTCGAAAAGGCGCTTCGGAACACCAAATTCGGGCATGCGTTTCTTGTGCGCCATAGGCGACACTCAAACCACGAGTGCCTGGAGAGAAGGGCCCGGCTCAGCCATCCGCAATGAACGATAAATCGCATGACCCTGCGCAGAATGCCCCCCAGGCCGAACCGGCTTTGTCAGCTGAATTGGCCGTACTGTCGCGTGTGATCTTCAGTGACTCCGACGCCGACGAGATCTTCCAAGCCGCAACGGCCGCCGTTGGCGGACTCGGCCCATGCCAGGTCGAGGCCAGTTACCGATCGGTGAACGGCGAATTCATCCGGTTTCCCTTATCCCAGCCAGCACACCCCGAGACAGAACGGCATCGCCAGTCCAACTGGGATGGCCAGATCGATGTCGAAGACGGCCGGTGGGGGTGGGCGTTTCCGCTGCGTCACCGACGTGTCCTCAATGGGTGTTTGGTGGTCAGTGCCCCCGTCGCGCCATCGAAAGACCAGACTCTGTTGCTGACCATTCTGGCCCAGCAGACCGGCATTGCGCTGGGACACGCGGCAAGGCATGACCGCGACTGCGGTAACGCGACCGAGCTGACCAAATCAAACGCCGATCTGCGGGTGACCAACCGTGAACTCGGCACAACGGTGGCGCGGTTACAGGGGCAGACGAAGGTGCACAAGGCGCTGAGCACAGCGCTTGCCGCGGGGACGGGAGAGCAGGGAATCGCGGACGCATTGAATGAGCTGACGGGTCATCCGGTGGCTATCGAGGATCGGTTCGGCAACCTCCGTTGCTGGGCAGGACCGGGACTACCGCACCCCTACCCCAAACTGGGGGCGGACCAGCGCGAGCTCGTACTGCACCAGCTGACCGCACAGAATGGTCGAGCTCGAATCGGACGGCGAGTGCTCACTCTCGTACAACCCCGGGCCGAGATCCTTGGTGTCCTCGCGTTGCACGACCCGGATGACACGGTGACCGAGAACAATCTGTTCGCCCTGGACTACGGCGCAACCGTGTTGGCACTGGAGCTTTCCCATCAGCGCACCATCGCTGTGATCGAACTCAACCTGCGCCGTGACCTTGTTGACGACCTCTTGGCGGGCACGGACCAGGACGGAGCCTACGCTCGTGCCGACGCCCTGAACCACGACTTGCGGGGCCCGCACTACGTAGTGGTCGTGCAAAGCACCGATCGCACCGAGAACACGCTCACCACCGCCGTCGGCCGCGCCGCAACCGCGTTGCATCTGACCTATCTGCAAGGGCGCCATGACGGTTTGATCGTGCTGCTCACCGACGGCCGCCCGGACCCAGAGGCGCTGCACCGCGCGATCAGTCGAATCGTCGGCAAGACCACCTGTGTCGTCGGTATCGGCTCCCAGTGTTTGGTACCCGATGACTTCCCGCGGTCCTTTCGGGAAGGCTGTCGCGCCCTTGCTATCCGCCTGCGCTCGGTGAACCCGGAGGGCGTGGCGGCCTTTGACGAACTCGGTTTCTACCGGCTCATCGACGCCGCCCACAGCGGCGGCGAGGTGGAAAGCTTTGTGCGCGAATGGCTCGGCGCACTCCTGGACTACGACGCCAGTAAAAACTCCGACCTGGTGATGACCCTGAGCGATTACCTGGAGTGCGGCGGAAATTATGACGAGTCCGCCGCTGCACTGCATATCCATCGCAGTACACTCCGTTACCGGTTGGCCCGCATCGCTGAACTCACCGGCCACGACCTACGCAACGTCGATACCCGATTCAACCTGCATGCCGCTACGCGTGCGTGGCGGTTCCTCAATCCTGTTGGCTGAGAACCGATGCGACCGGTATTCTATGGTGAGCCGCCGTCCGACTCGCTGACAGAGATCCGGCTCGTCTGAGTGTTCTCAGCCTTTGGCACGTAGAGCTTCAGCACGCCGTACGCCAAGGACGCTTCGACGTCGGCTTCCCGGAGGTGCCCTGGCAGCGTGATACGCAACTCGAAATCACCGACGCGCCGGGTTCGATGGTGGAAAAAACCTTCGCGCTTACGCTCCTTGACTTCTCCGATGACCACCAATTCGTTGCCATTCAGACTGACATCGACGTCCTCGCGTCGCACACCAGGAAGCTCGATCTCGATGGAATACGCACTGTCGGTCTCCACGATATCGGCCGCCGGCAACCAGGCACCTCGACCGCTCTTGCCCCCAAAATCCGACTGGGCCAACCGATCCATCTCCGCATACAAATTCTCGACATAGTGAAACGGGAACCTCCGTGCCTGATCAGCAGATCCCCTCACGGACAGAGTCATGTCAGCTCCCTTCTTCTTGGTCAGCAGTTGTACCAATGACTGTCCCCGCGGAAGTAGGTAAACGCCTCGCACTGTCAGGACGATTTCCGGGCCCTGACTTCGCTCGCGCGGGTCAGTCATGAGGTGCACGGCGGCCTGAGAACATCAGCCAACGCGACGTGAACACCTGTCCCAGCGTTCATGTGAGGGTCGGACACCCTAGGGTCAACTAAAGGGAAATGATGTGGCCCGCGTAATGCTCAACCTCTAGCCTGTCAATTGAGCACCGTTGTTCCTGCGCTCCCCTGATTGTCGAAAATCCCTGCGTCACAACCACATTCCTGGTTTTCCACCTCAGTGACTTGTGTCAGGAGACGGCAATATCATCGATCTTCGC
>JBEVHL010000551.1:0-19661 GCA_040511255.1 Mycobacterium sp.
CACCGATCCGCTGGACGCGGTGATCTGGGACAAGGCCGGTGAGCGGGTGATGGAGGCCGCCGCCCGCCACGTCGCCAGCGTGCCCGGGGCGGCGAAGCTACAGCTCTACAAGAACAATGTGGACGGCAAGGGCGCTTCGTACGGCTCGCACGAGAACTATCTGATGTCGCGGCAGACGCCGTTCTCGGCGGTCATCGCGGGTCTGACGCCGTTCCTGGTGTCCCGCCAGGTGATCACCGGCTCCGGACGGGTGGGAATCGGCCCGTCGGGCGACGAGCCCGGCTTTCAGCTGTCGCAGCGTTCCGACTACATCGAGGTCGAGGTCGGCCTGGAGACCACGCTCAAGCGCGGCATCATCAACACCCGCGACGAGCCGCACGCCGATGCCGACAAGTACCGGCGGCTGCACGTCATCATCGGCGACGCGAACCTGGCGGAGACGTCGACCTACCTCAAGCTCGGCGCCACGTCACTGGTGCTTGACCTGATCGAAGACGGCATGGACCTGGCCGACCTGGCGCTGGCCCGGCCGGTGCACGCGGTGCACGTTGTCAGTCGCGACCCGTCACTGCGCGCCACCGTCGCGCTCGCCGACGGTCGCGAGTTGACCGCCCTTGCGCTGCAACGGATCTACCTCGACCGGGTAGCCAAGCTGGTGGACAGTCGCGATCCCGATCCGCGCGCCGCCGACATCGTGCAGACCTGGGCGAACGTGCTCGACCTGCTCGAGCGCGACCCGATGGAGTGCGCGGAGCTTTTGGACTGGCCTGCGAAACTCCGGCTCCTCGAGGGCTTCCGCACTCGGGAGAACCTCAGCTGGTCGGCGCCGCGCCTGCATCTGGTCGACCTGCAGTACTCCGACGTGCGGCTCGATAAGGGGCTGTACAACAGGCTGGTCGCGCGCGGGTCGATGAAGCGGCTGACCACCGAGCAGCAGGTGCGCGACGCCGTGGACAACCCACCGACCGACACCCGCGCCTACTTCCGCGGGGAGTGCCTGCGCCGGTTCGGCGCCGACATCGCGGCGGCCAGCTGGGATTCGGTGATCTTCGACCTCGGCGGCGATTCGCTGGTGCGCATTCCCACCCTGGAGCCGTTGCGCGGCAGTAAGGCCCATGTCGGCGCGCTGCTGGACTCCGTGCACACCGCCGCCGAACTGGTGGAACAGCTGACTACTTAGTTACGGATACGTTCGCCTCCAGCCGCTATGCCCGGCAAACCCGGCACCGACCGGTAGTGTGGTGGGACCGGCGGCGCATCCGAAAAGCAACACTCAACCGCCGATGACAACGCAGGAGGCAGCGATGGCTCAGGAGCAGACGAAGCAGGGCGGCGGCGGCGGCGATGATGACGACGTCACCGGCTCAACCGCAGCGGGCCAGGAGCGTCGCGAGAAGCTGACCGAGGAGACCGACGATCTGCTCGACGAGATCGACGACGTCCTTGAAGAGAACGCCGAGGACTTTGTGCGCGCATACGTGCAAAAGGGCGGCCAGTGACCTGGCCGTTCCGCGATCGCCTGGCCACCTCTTCGAATCTCTCCGGGCTCCACTCGGGTTCTGTGGATCTCTCGTCGTTCTCTGATTTCCTGCGCCGAGAAGCTCCTCACCTGCTGCCTGTACCGGGAGACCACATCGTGGGTTCTGGCGCCGACCTTCCGCACGGCACCACCATCGTGGCGCTGAAGTATCCCGGCGGTGTGCTGATCGCCGGTGACCGGCGTGCCACCCAGGGCAACATGATCGCCGGCCGCGACGTGCAGAAGGTCGCGATCACCGACGACTACACCGCCACCGGCATTGCGGGCACCGCGGCCATCGCCGTGGAATTCGCCCGCCTCTACGCCGTCGAGCTTGAGCATTACGAAAAAGTCGAAGGTGTTGCCCTGACCTTCGCAGGCAAAGTGAACCGGCTGGCCATCATGGTGCGCGGGAACCTCGGTGCGGCACTCCAGGGCTTCGTGGCGCTGCCCCTGCTGGTGGGCTATGACATCCATGACCCGAACGCGCAGGACGCGGGTCGGATCGTGTCGTTCGACGCCGCAGGTGGTTGGAATATCGAGGCCGAGGGCTTCCAGTCCGTCGGTTCGGGCTCGATCTTCGCCAAATCGTCCATCAAGAAGCTGTACGCACGGGTGACCGACGCGGAATCCGCGCTGCGGGTGGCCATCGAGGCGCTGTACGACGCGGCCGATGACGACTCCGCCACCGGTGGACCGGATCTGGTCCGTGGCATCTACCCGACCGCGGTCACCATCGGCGCCGAAGGTGCCGAAGACGTGCCCGAGGCTCGGATCGCCGAGTTGGCCCGCGAGGTCATCACCAGCCGGTCGCGGGCAGACAAGACCGATGCCGACAACCAGGCACCGCGGGGTGGCGCATGAGCTTTCCGTATTTCATCTCGCCTGAACAGGCGATGCGCGAGCGCAGTGAGCTGGCGCGCAAGGGTATTGGCCGCGGCCGCAGCGTCATCGTCTTGGCGTACGCCGGCGGCGTGCTGTTCGTGGCGGAGAACCCGTCGCGCTCACTGCAGAAGGTCAGTGAACTGTACGACCGCGTCGGGTTCGCCGCGGTGGGACGCTTCAACGAGTTCGACAATCTGCGCCGCGGCGGTATCCAGTACGCCGATACCAAGGGCTACGCCTACGACCGTCGCGACGTCTCTGGCCGCCAGCTGGCCAACGTCTACGCGCAGACACTCGGCACCATCTTCACCGAGCAGGCCAAGCCGTACGAGGTCGAGTTGTGTGTTGCAGAGGTCGCACACTTCGGCGAGACCAAGGCACCCGAGCTGTACCGGATCACCTACGACGGCTCGATTGCCGATGAGCCGTACTTCGTGGTGATGGGCGGCACGACAGAGCCGATCATCACCGCGCTCAAGGACACCTACACCGAGAACGCCGATCTGGCCGACGCGGTGAAGATCGCCGTCGATGCGCTGCGGGTCGGTATCGCCAGCAACGGCACGTCCTCGGGATCCGGCTCGGGATCGAGCTCCAGTCAGGCCACGGTGGAACCGCGCACCCTGGACGTGTCGACGCTCGAGGTGGCCATCCTCGACGCCAACCGACCGCGCCGGGCCTTCCGGCGGATCGCCGCTCCCGCATTGGAAGCGCTGCTGCCGCAATTGGATTCACCCGTCGAAGAAACGTCCAGCGCGCCGGAGTAGCTCGTCACGCCCGCTGGCGCAAGCGTGGAGTTGAGGAACCTTTTTCGCGCTGACGCGTGCCCGAAGCCCACACTGGGCACGTAGTCGGCGCGCCCGTCCCGACGACACGCCGATCCTCCTGTTGACAGGTCCTACCTGCGGGTGGACGATTTGTTGCGTAGTGCACGCACAGTTGCGTCATGTGCAACAAATGGAGGTGCGCCCTGACCCAGCCCAAGGTGGTCATCATCGGCGCCGGGATCGTCGGCTCGTCGCTCGCGGAAGAGTTGACGGTGCGCGGCTGGACCGACGTCACCGTGCTCGATCGCGGACCGCTGTTCACCACCGGCGGTTCCAGCTCACACGCGCCCGGGTTGGTGTTCCAGACCAACCCGTCGAAGACGATGAGCGAGTTCGCGCGCTACACGGTCGAAAAGTTCGGCACCCTCGAGCATCCGCACGGTTGGGCGTACAACCAGGTCGGTGGCCTCGAAGTGGCCACCACGCCGCTGCGGTGGGCGGACCTGCACCGCAAGGCCGGGTGGGCGCAATCGTGGGGCATCGAAGGCAGACTGCTCGACGCCAAAGAATGCGCGGCACTGCATCCGTTGCTCGACGCCGATCGCATCCTGGGCGGGTTCCACACTCCGACGGACGGTTTGGTCAAGGCGGTCCGCGCAGTGGAAGCGCAGGCTGAGCTTGCGTCGGCGCGCGGCGCCGTGTTCCGGCCGAACACCGAGGTGCTCGGCGTCGTCGAGCGCGGTGGCCGGGTTGCCGGAGTGGAGACCGCCGACGGCGTCATCCCGGCCGATATCGTGGTCTGCTGCGCGGGCTTCTGGGGTGCCGAACTCGCCAAATCAGTCGACCTGGTGGTGCCCCTGGTGCCGATGGCACACCAGTACGCGAAGACGGGCCAGGTGGCCGCGCTGGTCGGTCGCAACACCGAGCAGTCCGAGGCCGGGATGCCGATCCTGCGCCATCAGGACCAGGACCTGTACTTCCGCGAACACGTCGACCGGATCGGTATCGGGTACTACGGTCACAAGCCGATGCCGGTGGACATGTCCACCCTGCTGACCGACACCGCGGGCGAAGCCATGCCGTCGATGCTGCCGTTCACCGAAGAGGATTTCGCTCCCGCCTGGCGTGAGTCGATGGAACTGCTTCCCGCGCTTGCTGATTCGAAGGTGGAAGAGGCCTTCAACGGCATCTTCTCGTTCACCCCGGACGGCATGTCCATCATGGGCGAGCATCGCGACCTGGCCGGATTCTGGGTGGCTGAGGCCGTCTGGGTGACCCATTCCGCGGGTGTCGCCAAGGCGACCGCCGAGTGGATCATCGACGGCACCCCGGGCACCGACACCCACGAATGCGATCTGTACCGCTTCGAGGACGTCGCGCGCTCGGAGAAGTTCATCACCACCACCAGCTCACAGGCTTTCGTCGAGGTCTACGACGTCATCCACCCGCATCAGTACCGGGAAGCCCTGCGCGGGTTGCGCACCAGCCCGTTCTACCCACGCCAGCAGTCCCTCGGCGCGCACTTCTACGAAGGCGGCGGCTGGGAGCGGCCGGCCTGGTACAAGGCGAATGCCCCACTGGCGCAACAGCTCGAGGCGGCCGGCTTGGCGTTACCCGAGCGCGACGACTGGTCGGCCCAGTTCTGGTCGCCCATCTCGATCGCCGAGGCACACTGGACCCGCACCGGCGTCGCGATGTACGACATGACCCCGTTGACCCGCTACGAGATCGCGGGTCCCGGTGCCGCCGCGTTCCTGCAGCGGCTGACCACGAACAATGTCGACAAGTCGGTCGGGTCGGTGACCTATACCCTGCTGCTCGACGAAACCGGCGGCGTGCGTAGCGATCTCACGGTCAGCCGGCTCGATGACACCACCTTTCAGGTCGGCGCCAACGGACCGATGGACTTCGACTGGTTCTCCCGGCATCTGCCCGCTGACCACAGTGTCACCCTGCGCGACATCACCGGCGGCACCTGCTGCGTCGGCGTGTGGGGTCCGCTGGCCCGCGATCTGGTGCAGCCCCTGTGCCGCGACGACCTGTCGCACGAGACGTTCAAGTACTTCCGCGCGCTGCAGACCCACCTCGACGCGATTCCGGTGACGATGATGCGGGTGTCGTACGTCGGTGAACTCGGTTGGGAGATCTACGCTTCCGCGGAATACGGTGCGGCCCTGTGGGATCTGCTGTGGGAGGCCGGCAAGCTGCACGGCGTCATCGCCGCAGGCCGGATTGCGTTCAACAGCCTGCGCATCGAGAAGGGCTACCGCAGTTGGGGCACGGATATGACGGTTGAGCATCTGCCCGCCGCCGCAGGCATCGACTTCGCGGTCCGGATGGCCAAGGACGACTTCATCGGCAAGGCGGCCCTGGAGGCTGCCGCCCCGCCCGCAAAGATCCTGCGCTCCATCGTGTTCGACGAACCGACCGCCGTCGTGCTCGGCAAGGAGCCGGTGTTCGTGAACGGATCCCGCGCGGGTTACGTGACCAGTGCGGCCTATTCGGCCACCATCGGGCGCAGCATCGCCTATGCCTGGTTACCCGCCGCGACCGTTCCCGGCGATGCCGTGGAGGTCGACTACCGGGGGAGCCGCTACGCCGCGGTGGTGCACACCGAACCGGTGGTGGACCCGGAGATGAGCAGGATCCGCCGATGAGCGCTTGCGCGAAGAGCAGAGGGCAGCGATGAGTGGCTACGACGTCATCGTCATCGGTCTCGGTGGCATGGGCAGTGCGGCCGCCTATCACCTGGCCGCCCGCGGTCAGAAGGTGCTGGGCCTGGAGAAGTTCACCCCCGCGCACGACCAGGGCTCCAGTCACGGCGGCTCCCGGATCATTCGGCAGTCTTACTTCGAGGACCCGGCGTACGTGCCGCTGCTGCTGCGGGCCTACGAACTGTGGGAACAGCTGGCGACCGACAGCCAGCGCGAGGTCTACCGGATCACCGGCGGGCTGTTTCTCGGTCCGCCCGACTGCGAGACCGTCGCAGGCAGCCTGCGGGCCGCGCGCGAATGGTCGCTCCCACACGAGGTGCTGGACGCCGGCGAGATCGTCGCCCGCTTCCCGAACTTCACCCCGGCACCAACCGATCTCGCGGTCTACGAGGCCAAGGCCGGTTTCGCCCGGCCCGAGCTCACCGTGCAGGCCCACATCGACCTTGCCATCAAAGCCGGCGCCGATCTGCGGTTCGGCGAGCAGGTGCTGAGCTGGAGCGAGACCGCCGACGGAGTGCGGGTGACGACGGGTACCGCGACGTACACCGCCGGGCAAGTGGTGATCTGTCCCGGTGCCTGGGCGCCGGAGTTGCTCAAGGAATTCGGCATCCCCATCACCGTCGAGCGCCAGGTGCTCTACTGGCTCGAGCCCACGGTCGGCGCCGCGCCGTTCGTCGACCATCCGATCTTCATCGACGAAAACGCTTACGGGCAGCAGATTTACGGCTTCCCCGCCATCGACGGACCCGACGGTGGCGTCAAGGTGGCGTTCTTCCGCAAGGGTGTGGAGTGCACCCCGGACACCATTGACCGGGTGGTGCACGACCAGGAGATCGCCGAGATGCGCCAGCGGGTCGGTGAACTGCTGCCCGCCCTCGACGGCCCGTGCGTGCACTCGGCAACATGCATGTACTCCAACACCCCGGATCAGAACTTCGTCATCGCCCGCCACCCGGACAGCGTCAATGTCACGGTGGCGTGCGGCTTCTCGGGGCACGGGTTCAAGTTCGTCCCGATTGTCGGTGAGATCCTGGCCGATCTCGCGATGACCGGCACCACCGCGCATCCCATCGCGCTCTTCGATCCACAGAGGCTGGTGAACACATGACGGCGCTCGATCTCACGCCGCCGACGACGGGCCCGCTGCTGCCGACCCTGGCCGGCGACTATTACACCAGCGCAGAGGTTTTCACCGCGGAGCAGAACCACATCTTTGAGGACATGTGGTTCTGCGCGGCCCGCTGCCAGGACGTCGCCGAGCCGGGCCAGTTCAAGAACGTCCAGGTCGGTCGCGAGAGTGTGTTGGTGGTGCGCGGCCGCGACGGGGTGCTGCGCGCGTTCCTGAACGTGTGCCGCCACCGCGGGGCGACGCTGTGCACCGAATCCGAGGGCCAGGTCAAGCGCCACCTGCAGTGCCCGTACCACGCGTGGACCTACGCGCTGGACGGAAAGTTGTTCGCCGCGCCGAACATGGGCGCGCTGAAAAGCGAAGACGGCGCGGGCATCGACCGGGTGCGCTACGGGTTGATTCCGGTGGAATTGCGCGAATGGCTGGGCTACGCCTGGGTGTGCCTGGCCGACGAGCCACCGTCGTTCGACGTCGACGTCATCGGCGAGGTCACCAAGCGGCTCGGTGACCCGGCCGCCATCGACCACTACGGCATCGACGACCTCAAAGTCGGCCACCGCGAGATCTACGACGTCAAGGCCAACTGGAAACTCATCGTCGAGAATTTCATGGAGTGCTACCACTGCGCGACCATCCACCCGGAACTGGTCGAGGTGCTCCCGGAATTCGCCGGTGGGCTGGCCGCGCAGTACTTCGTCGGGCACGGCGCCGAGTTCGGCCCCGAGATCGACGGTTTCACCGTGGACGGCACCGCGGGCTTCGACAACCTGCCCGGTATCACCGAGGACCAGGAGCGCAAGTACTACGCCATCACCATCAAGCCGACGGTCTTCGTGAACCTGGTGCCCGATCACATCATCTTCCACCGGATGTATCCGCTGGCGGCCGATCGGACCATCGTCGAATGCGACTGGCTCTACACCGGCGACGTGGTGACCGACGACCGCGACGTGACCCGCTCGGTCGAGCTGTTTCACCGGGTTAACCAACAAGATTTCGACGCATGTGAGCGAACCCAACCCGCAATGTCATCTCGTGCCTACCGTAACGGGGGTGTGCTCGTCCCCGCTGAGCATCACATCGCGGAATTCCACCACTGGGTCCGCGCCAGAATCGGCTCCGACGAATAGAGGGCACGTGAACGGTGAGCCGGACCTCCTGATCGGAGGCCAGTGGCGGCATGCCTCCGACGGCGGCACCAGGGACGTCGTCAACCCCGCCGACGGCAGCATTGCCGCGGTCGTCGACGAGGCCACCCCCGACGATGCCCGCGACGCGATCGCCGCCGCCCGTGCGACATTCGACGACGGGGTCTGGCCGGCCACGCCGGTAGCCGAGCGCGCCGCCCTGCTCGACCGGATCGCCGACCTGCTGGAGCGCGACAAGGACTCGCTGGCCGAGTTGGAGACCCGCGACACCGGCAAGACCCTGGTCGAGAGCGGTATCGACATCGACGACGTGGTGTCGGTGTTCCGCTACTACGCGCGGCTGGTGGCCGTCGAGTCCGACCGGGTGGTCGACGTCGGTGATCCGGCGGTGATCAGCAGAGTGGTCCGCGAACCGATCGGGGTCTGCGTACTGATCGCGCCGTGGAACTATCCGCTGCTGCAGATGTCGTGGAAGATCGCCCCCGCCTTGGCCGCCGGCTGCACGATGGTGGCCAAACCCAGTGAGGTCACCCCATTGTCGACCATCGCGTTCGTCCGCCTGGTCGAGGAAGCGGGGGTGCCTGCCGGGGTGGTGAACCTGGTTCAGGGCAGCGGTGCGGTGTTGGGCGCGGCCCTGACCGACACCGGCGACGTCGACTTCATCTCGTTCACCGGGGGATTGGCCACCGGGCGCACCATCGCCAAGGTCGCCGCCGACCACGTCAGCAAGGTCGCGGTCGAACTCGGCGGCAAGAATCCGCATATCGTGTTCGCCGATGCCGAGTGGGAAAGCTCGGTCGACCAGGTTCTCACCGGTGTCTTTCTGCACTCCGGTCAGGTCTGCTCGGCGGGCACCCGGTTGATCATCGAGGAGTCGATCGCCGACGACTTTGTCGCCGCGCTGGTGAGCCGGGCCGAACAGATCCGGATCGGCGACGGCATGGATCCCGCCAGCGAGACCGGCCCCCTGGTCTCCGAGCAGCACCGCGCCAAAGTGGAAGCCCATGTGGCGGTCGGCATTTCGGAGGGCGCCAAGCTGATGACCGGTGGCGCGCGGCCATCCGACCCGGCGCTGGCCGCGGGCAGTTTCTATCTGCCGACCATCTTCGACCACTGCGACCGGTCCATGAAGATCGTGCAGGAGGAGACCTTCGGGCCGATCCTGACCGTGGAGCGCTTCACCGACGAGGCCGAGGCCATTCGCCTGGGCAACGACACCGAATACGGTCTCGCCGGGGGTGTCCGCACGTCGGACCTCGCGCGGGGCGAACGGGTGGTGCGTGCCTTGCGGCACGGCACGGTGTGGCTCAACGATTTCGGCTATTACACGGCCGCCGCGGAGTGGGGCGGGTTCAAGAAGTCCGGTAACGGCCGCGAACTGGGGCCCACCGGGCTCGCGGAATACCAAGAGGTCAAACACATCTGGCACAACACCGCGCCAAAGCCGGCCGGTTGGTTCAAGGGCGCCCAGTAACGCTCAGTAGTACCTGCACCGTCGCAGTTAAATCGCAGCTGTACTTCGGGAAGGACACGTCATGGTAGTCAATGAGGGCAATGTGCAGGCCGACAGTGGCGGGCTGGACGACTTCGGTTACAAAGAATCGCTGGACCGCAGTATCGGGAAGTTCGCCAGCTTCGCCGCGGGCGTCAGCTACATCTCGATCCTGACCGGCACCTTCCAGCTGTTCTACTTCGGCTTCGGCACCGCAGGCCCCGCCTACCTGTGGTCATGGCCCATCGTGTTCGTCGGGCAGATGGCCGTGGCGCTGTGCTTCATGGAACTGGCCGCCAAATACCCCGTGGCGGGGTCGGTCTACAACTGGTCGAAAAAGCTCGGCAGCCGGATCGTCGGGTGGTCGTCGGGTTGGCTGATGCTAACCGCGTCGATCGTCACCATCTCGGCGGTGGTGCTGGCCTACCAGCTCAACCTGCCGCGGATCTGGAGCGGATTCCAGATCGTCGGCGACGGCACCGGCGAATACGACTTCGCGGCCAACGCCGTCGTCCTCGGCAGTGTGCTGGTGGTGTTCACCACGGTGATCAACGCTCTGGGCGTCAAGTTGATGTCGCTGATCAACAGCGCGGGTGTCTTCATCGAACTCATCGCCGCGGTGCTGATCGCAATCATCCTGGCGGCCAGCACCACCCGCGGACCGTCGGTGTTCTTCTCCACCAACGGTTATGGGGCCGGCGAGAGCGGGGGTTGGCTGGGCGCGTTCCTGATCGCATCGCTGGCTTCGGGCTACGTCATGTACGGCTTCGACACCGCCAGCTCACTCGGTGAGGAAACCGTCGAGCCGCGGCGGACCGCACCCAAGGCGATCTTCCGGGCCATCCTGGCCTCGTTCGTCATCGGTGGCGCCATCCTGGTGTTCGCCGTGATGTCGGCCCCTGATCTCAACGATCCTGCCATCGGTGAGAGCACCGGCGGCCTGCAGTACATCGTCGAGCAGGTGATGTGGGGACCGCTGGGCAAGGTGTTCCTGATCTGCATCGTGATCGCGGTGACGGTGTGTTCTCTGGCGGTGCACACCGCGGCGATCCGACTGACGTTCGCGATGGCCCGCGACAACGCACTTCCGTTCGGAGAGAAGCTCGCCCGGGTCAACCCGAAGACGCAGACCCCGATCATCCCGGCTGTGGTCATCGGTGTCATCTCGGTACTGATCCTGGTGATCAACGTCGCGAATACCCAGATCTTCACCGTGTTGACGTCGATCGCGATCATCATGATCTACCTGGCGTACCTGATGGTGACCGCCCCGATGCTCAAGAAGCGCTTCCAAGGCCAGTGGCCGCCTGCGGATCTCAAGGCCGACGGCTACTTCACCATGGGCAAGTGGGGCATGCTGGTCAACATCGTCGCAGTCGTCTGGGGCGTCGGGATGGCGCTCAACCTGGCCTGGCCGCGCGAAGCCGTGTACGGCGAGGGCTGGTACAACGCCTGGGGTGCGTTCATCTACATCGGCGTCATCCTGGGGTTCGGCCTGATCTGGTACGGCGTCAAGGGCCGCCACCACATCGGCACGCTGGAATCGCATGCGGCAGCCAGCAAGGCCGAAGCCGTGGATCCGGGTCCGATCGGTGTCTGACAACCTCTTCGACTACGTCATCGCCGGCGGCGGCACGGCTGGCTGTGTGCTGGCCGCCCGCCTGTCGGAGGATCCGAACGTGACGGTCTGTCTGGTCGAGGCCGGACCCAGCGATGTCGGCGACCCCAATATCCTTCCGCTGTCGGAGTGGATGCATCTGCTGGACTCCGGATACGACTGGGACTATCCGGTCGAGCCGCAGGAGCGGGGCAACAGCTTCATGCGGCACGCCCGGGCGAAGGTGCTCGGCGGTTGTTCGTCGCACAACTCGTGTATCGCGTTCCACCCGCCCGCCGAGTGCCTCGATGAATGGGTGCAGATGGGCGCCACCGGGTGGAGTGCGGCCGAAGTCCTGCCGCTGGTGCGGCGTTTGGAGACCAACGACGCCCCGGGAGAGCACGGGCATGACGGCCCGGTGCGGCTGCAGGACGTGCCGCCGGTCGATCCGTGTGGCATCGCGGTGCTGGAGGCCGCTGCCCTGGCCGGGCTGCCGACGGTCGGGTTCAACCGCGGTGAGACGGTGCGTAACGGCGCTGGCTGGTTTCAGATCAATGTGGGCGAGGACGGCACCCGCATGTCGACCTCGCATGCCTACCTGCATCCAATTCTGGACTCCCGCAAGAACCTTGAGGTCCGCACCGGCTGCTGGGTGAAGGAGATCCTCTTCGATGACGCCAACAACGCGACGGGCGTGCGTTATCAGCGCCCCGACCTGACCGGCTATGACACCGTCTCGGCCCGCCGCGAGGTGATCGTCACCGCCGGCTCCATCGACACCCCGAAACTGTTGATGCTGTCCGGTATCGGACCCGCCGAACACCTCAGGGAGATCGGCATCCCGGTCCGGGTCGACTCACCCGGCGTCGGCTCGAACCTCGACGACCACGTCGAAGGCCTGGTGTTCTGGGAAGCGTCCAAGCCGATGGTCACCACGTCCACACAGTGGTGGGAGATCGGCCTGTTCACCACCGTGGACGAGGGCACCCCGCAACCCGACCTGATGATGCACTACGGCAGCGTGCCGTTCGACATGAACACCCTGCGGCGGGGTTATCCGACCACCGACAACGGATTCTGTTTGACGCCCAACGTCACTCAGGGTCGATCACGGGGCACGGTGCGGTTACGCAGCCTGGACTACCGTGACCGGCCCAAGGTTGACCCGCGGTATTTCACCGACCCCGACGGCTACGACGAACGGATCATGCTCACCGGTCTGCGACTGGCCCGCACCATCGCCGAGCAGCCGCCGCTGAAGGAATGGATCGCCCGCGAACTGGCGCCAGGACCCGAGGCCGTCACCGACGACGAACTCCTCGACTACGTGCACAAGACCCACAACACCGTCTACCACCCGGCGGCGACCGCCAAGATGGGCGCGGTCTCAGATCCGATGGCCGTCCTCGATCCGCAGCTTCGCGTCAAGGGGGTGTCCCGGTTGCGGGTGGTGGATGCGTCGGCGATGCCGAAACTGCCTGCGGTGAACCCGAATATCACCGTGATGACGATGGCGGAGAAGTGCGCGGACCTGATCCGGGCCGGCTCCTGAGGGTTCCGCTGGTGGGCGCAGCATGGAGCTAGCGTCGTTTCTGGCCGCGCACAGTCCATTTCAGTCGATGGACCGCGACGAGCGCGAGGCGCTTGCCGCGGGTTCGACGTTCGCGGACTTCGCGGCCGGGGAAATGGTCACCGACTACTCGTCCCAGGTCCCCGACGACATCTGGATGGTGTGCACCGGGCATGTGGTGCTGCAGGGCAGCACCGACGGCACCACCATCGACACCGTCGAGCCCGGTGGCATCTTCGGCTACACACCGATGCTCACCGGCGGCGGCATGGGCTTCGTCGCCCGCGCCACCGAACCCAGCACGTTGATCCGGTTGCCAGGTGCGTTGGTGCGGGCCCAGTTCGCCAAGCCGTCGGGCCTGGCGTTCCTGGCCTCGTCGGCCTGGAACACCACACACGACAGTCGAATACCGCTGGTGCCGGTGTCCGAGGGCAGGCCGGTCGGCGAGCTGGTCAGCGGCGAGGTGCTGGTCGTGCGGCCGGAGGTGTCCGTGCGCGACGCCGTGGTGGCGATGACCCGCCAACATGTCTCGTATGCGTTGATCCGGTTGCCCGACGGCGAGTTCGGCATCTTCACCGACCGCGACCTGCGGACCAGGGTGGTGGCCGCGGATCTGCCGGTCGATGTGCCGATCTCGCAGGTGATGAGCGCCCCGGCGCGTCGGGTCACCGCGGACCTGACCGCCGAGACGGTGCTGATGCAGATGCTGGAGAGCGGACTGCGGCACATGCCCGTGATGTCGCTGCGCGGAGAGGTACTCGGGGTGCTGGAGGACGCCGACCTGCTGGCCGCGTCCGCCCGGCAGAGCTTCGTGCTGCGCCGCGCCATCGGGCTGGCAGCCGACGCCGACGAACTCCAGCGGGTCGCCGCAACCATCACCGGTATCGCGGCCGACCTGTTCCGCAACGGCACCAAAGCCGCGGCCACCAGCAGCATCCTGTCGATCGTGCTGGACAGTGTGGTGCGCAAAGCCCTCGAATTGGCGCTGCGCGAAGCCCCCGACACCCCGACCGAAGGGTTCGCCTGGCTGACCCTGGGCAGCATCGCCCGCCGCGAAGCGATGCCGTCCTCCGACGTGGACAGTGCGCTGTCCTGGGCGGACAATCTGGCTCCGGCCGCCGACGGACTACGGGCCGTCGCCGCGCGGACACACGAAATACTCAGTGGCGCAGGATTACCCGCCGACAGCAATGGTGCGGTCGCGTTCAAGCCGCTGTTCTCCCGGTCGGCCGCAGAATGGGCGGCTGCCGCGCACCGCTGGCTGGACGACCCACTCAAGAACAAGGGGCTGATCCTGTCCTCGCTGCTGCTCGACGGCCGGGTCATCTGGGGCGACGAAACACTGCACACCGTGCCCGCCGCGTTCCGCCGGATGCGTGCCGAACACCCCAACGCGTTGCGGCTGCAGCTCCTCGACGCGCTCGCCTCCCGGGTGCGGGCGCGGTCGCTGCGCGACGTGTTGTCGCGCCGCGGCGGCACTTTCGACCTGAAAAGCCATGCGCTGACCCCGATCGTGAACCTGGCGCGCTGGGGTGGGATGACCGCCGACCTGGCCTCGGCGTCCACCCCGGCCCGGCTGACCGCAGCCGCAGCGACCGGTGCCCTGAGCGAACGCGACGCCACCACGCTGGGGGAGGTGTTCGTGTTGTTGCAGCGGCTGCGGATGTCGCATCAGGTCGACCAGCTCGCCGCGGGTCAACGTCCCGGTGACATCGTCACCATGTCCGAACTGTCTCCGCTGAACCGCAGCCTGCTCAACGACTCGCTGCGCGAGATCGTCGCCGTGCAGCGACGGGTCGGATCTTTCGGAATGCCAACGGGTTAAGGTCGAACGCAATGACAGCCGAGGGCAACCCGCCAGCCACGCCCGCCGCGGTGCAGTCGGTGGACCGTGCGCTGCTGGTGCTGGAGATCATCTCGGCACGCGGACAGGCCGGCGTCACGGAGATCGCCGCGGAACTCGGCGTGCACAAATCCACGGTGTCGCGGCTGATCGCGGTGCTGGAGGCCCGCGGCTACGTCGAGCAGCTCTCCGACCGGGGCAAGTACCGGCTGGGTTTCGCGATCGCCCGGCTGGCACGGTCGGGCAGTGCTCAGCTGAACCTGGCCAAGCAGAGCCAACACGCCTGCGATGTGCTGGCCGCCGACGTGGGGGAGACCGTCAACCTCGCCCTGCTCGACGACCGACGCATCGTGAACATCGTCGAAGCCACCGCCCCTGCGGAGATCTCGGTGCGCACCTGGGTGGGTCAGAGTTGCCCGGCGCATGCGACCTCCAGCGGCAAGGTGCTGCTGGCCGGGCTCGCGCCGGGACAGATGCGCACCCTGCTGGGCCCACGGCTGGAGACGTTCACCGCCACCACCGTGGCCACCATCGCCGAGCTGGAGACCGAACTCGCCGAGGTCCGCGAAAACGGCTGGGCCAGTGTTGAAGAAGAACTCGAGATCGGGTTGAACGCGGTCGCCGCGCCGGTCTACGACAACACCGCCGAAGTGGTTGCGGCACTGAGTGTTTCCGGTCCGTCCTATCGGCTGGGCCGTGAGCACTTCGCGCAGGGGGCCACGCACACAATCGCCGGTGCCGACGGCATCAGCCGTCGGCTCGGCTGGCTGGGCCCGCCCGCCCCACTGCAAGTGGATGGACGATCAACGGCATCCCCCGCCACACTGCACGGTCGGCCTCAACCGTGAACCCGCAAGCTCGCATCAGCTCCAACGTGGGGCGGTTGCACTCGCAGCCACCCGCGAAGCCACGCCACGGGCGAACGAATCTGTCCTGCCACGCCGCGACGAATCGTGAGCTGGCCCGGACGTGTTCGATGAACAGCAACTGGCCATCCGGGCGCAGGACACGGGCGACTTCGCTGAGCACGCGCTCGGGATCGCCGACAGTGCACAGGACAAGCGTCGAAACCACGGTGTCCACGGACGCGTCAGCCAACGGGAGACGCTCCGCGGGCGCGTCGAAGACGAGTGCAGTACGGGCGAGCCGCTCCAGACGCCGACCTAATTTCCGGCGCATCGCAGGCTCGGGCTCGGTGAGCACGAGTTCCTCGACCGCCTCGGGATAGTGGGCGACGTTCAGCCCGGTTCCGGCGCCGATCTCGACGACGCGCCCGCGGGCTGCGGTCAGCACCGCGCGCCGACGGCGCCGCATGCCTGCGATCTCACCCAACCAGACAACCGGGTCGTAGAGCACCGCCATTACCTGTAACCACGTCGCAGACGCCGAGGTGGATTGTGATTCGGGGCAGACGATCTCGGTCATGGCGCGAATTTACGAGTGATCCAGCGTTGAGCGCATCGCCCGTTGCGGCCATCTTCTGCCGATGGCCGCTTTAGGCCATATCACAACAGTCCGCGCCGCGCGGCCTCGGCGACGGCGGCTGTCCTAGAGGTGCGGCCGAGTTTGCGGCGGATGTTGGCGACGTGGCGGTGCACGGTGTGCGGGCTCAGCAGGAGGTGTGCGGCGATCTCGCGGTCGCCGAGACCGCGCGCGACGCACGCGAGGATCTCGCGCTCGCGTGCTGACAGCAGGACGGAATCGGACTCACCGGCAGTATGTGGCGCGGGCTGTTGCGGTGCCAGCGCCTGGCGGCACGCGTTGATGACGGAGTCGACGTCACCGTGCCAAGGGAAGTGTGAGCTGCCCTGCAACGGAATGAAGGTCGCGCCGGGGATGGCGGCGGCCACCTCACGTCCGAGCCGGTACGGCACGGCACGGTCGTCGCGCCGATGCACCACCACGGCGGGTGGTCGGAGCAGCGGCAGGCGGTCGCGGACATCGAGACGGTAGACCAGACGCAATAGGGCGGCGGCGGTCTCCGCGCTGGCCGATTCACGCTGCAGCCGGGCAAAGCGCTCCTGCTCCACTGCGCCGGCGCCGCCGAGGAAGATGTCACCGAGCAGGCGCGCGCCAAGTCCCCAATGTGCTTGTACCGCCGCCACGATCGCGTCCGCCACTCCCGGCGGTGTGAGCGCATCGCCATGGGGGTACGACCCGTACAGCACCAGGCGGTCGACGCGTTCTGGAAACGCGGCGGCGAATCCGATGGCGGTGCAACTGCCTGATGAGCCACCGAGGAGTGACACCCGATCGAGCTCAAGGTCGTCCAGCAGTGCGCGCAGCACCGCGACTTCACCGTCGAGCGTCAGGTCCGAATCCCGCATGGCGCGATCCGACATGCCGACGCCGAGGCGGTCGTAACGGATCAGCGTGTAATCGTTGGCGACGCCTTCCCAGAATCGCCGCACACCCGGGTTCTGCCAGTCGAGTTCGAGGTGACTGACCCACCACGCCGGAACGACCAACGGTGGACCGTGGCCGCGCACCTCGTACGCCACGCGACGGACGCCAAGGGTGAGGAAGCGAATTTCCGAGTCGCCGGACATCGCTCAGAGCGTACGACGTCGCAGACAGCGAAGGCCAGGTCAGCGCACCACCAGCACCGGACATTCGGCGTGGTGCAGCACGTTCTGGCTGACCGAACCCAGCGTCGACTCGGCGACCCGGCCGCTACCGTGGCTGCCGACCACCACCAGCTGGGCATCGCCGGACAGTTCGCGCAGGCCCTTCGCCGGGCTGACATCACGGAAGATCTCGGTGACGTGGGCGTTCGGGTATTTCTTGGCGAACGGGCCGACCAGGAGATCCATCCGTTCGCGCTGCTGGGTCTGGAGCAGATCCAGCAGCTGCCAGTCCATCAGGCCCTGGCTGTAGCCCAGCCCCACCGCCGCGCCGATCTCCCACATGTGCACCACGGTCAGTGGGGCGTGCAGGGCGTGCGCGATGTCGAACGCGACCGCGAGTGCCCTACTGGAATCGGGGGATTCGTCGATGCCGACCACCACGGGCAGCGGCTTGCCGGTGCGATGTGCCACCGGCTCCCGCCAGGCCAGCACGGGGCAGGCGGCGCGGTGGGCGATCCGGACGACGTGCCCGCCCAGGATGTGTCCGCTCTCCGTGCCGGTGCCCACCACCAGCAGCTGTGCGGTCTCGGATGCCTCGTGTAGGGCGGCGGTGACCGACTTCTTGACGGCGGTGGTCTGCACGTCGAGGTCCGGATGGGCGACAAGCACTTCCGCGCGGGCGGCACCGAGAACCGTGTCGGCGGCGTCACCGTCGTCGGGAGTTGTCGGCGCATCAGCCAGGAAGTGCCAGTCCAGCTTGGCCACCGCGTGCAGCAGCACCAGCGAAGCGGAGATCTGGACAGCGTAATCGGCCGCCCACTTCGCGGCGCCCAGTGCTGCGTCGGAGCCGTCGATTCCCACCACGACCGGCCGCACCTCGGTGTCCATCGCTGCACACTATCGCTGACCCACCACGTTTCGGTCCCCGGTGATGACGCCCAGGATGTTGCGCCAGGCGTCGGACGGTTCGTCGAGCACGCCGCTGTGCGCGGGTAGGCCGCGCATCACCGAACCGTCCAACCGCCGCCCTGTCTCCAGCCGGATGACGCCGGGCATCTCGTCGGGATCGGCGCCATGAGGGCTCAGTGGTGAACCCTGGATGGCCTCGATGGGGTCACCGGGCGCGGTCATCGAGAACCGGACGACGTCGGGGTTGCGGTTGTGCCAGTCCCCGGGATCCTCCACACCGACACCCGCCCCGGCCGCCTCGACATAGACCGTGCGATCGGCGGTCAGCCCGGCACTTTCGGCGGTGCCGAGGATCGAACCGCCGTAGGAATGACCGATATACGTCACCGGGATGGTGCGGCCGGTTGCGTCCACGGTGCGGTTGACGTCCTCGCTGAACGCCACCAACCGTGGCGCCATGTCGGTGGCGTAGTGCGGGTCGGCGGCGTCGAACACCCCGGTCAGCGGATCGCCGGCCGGAAACGGGCCGCCCAGGTAGCTGATCATCGCTACCCGCCCGCCCCCGGCCGCGACGAACCGTTGCACCGTCTCGGCGTTGGCCGCCGACCCGACGATGCTGGTGTTCAGGCCGGGCACCAACACCCCGACGCTGTCGGCGGTGCTCAGATCGCCGGTCAGCTCGACCAGCGACGACCGGTCGGGGGCGAACGCCAAAATCTGGCGGGCCGACGGCGGGTGGCCGCGGCCCGTCGGGTCCGGTACTTCGGCCAGCAGTCCCCGATAGAAGGCGATGCGCTGGTTGGCGCCGGCGTCGTTTGTGGCGATGGCGGCCGCGCGGAGTCGGGGATCGGCGTGCACGGCCACCCACACCCGTTCCGCGCTCGCCGGGTCCAGACCCGCGATGGCGACGCGGCGCAGCTTGTCCTCTTCCGGGAGGTCGATGGTGCGCTGTTCGACGGCGATGGCGTCGGCGATGTTGATCCGGTTGGCGGTGACCCGCATGGGCCAGGGGACACCATCGGTGTTGCCGACCTGGGCAGGCATCGCCTCGATCAACTGCTGTTGCTGTGCCGGTGTCATGGCTGCGAGCTGCCCGGCGATGCGGTCCTGGCTCATCGACGGCCAGCCCGCCACCACGTCGGCGGCCTGCACCGGCCAGGTCGCAGCGGGATGCGTCGCGGCCGGCGCTCGATCATCGAGTGCGAACGCCGCCTCGAGGCGCGTTGCGACGTCGGTGTTCGCCGCTCCGAGCGCGTCCAGTGCCTTCTGCACCAGAGTCGTTGCGTGGGCGTCGGGGGGAGGGACCGTGCCGTCGTCGGCGACGACAAACCCCACCGCCTGCGCGTCGGCGACCGCGGTGAGTACCGCGGCACGGGCCTGCCCGATCCGCCCGGCGCCGTCGCGTGCCACCGTCGCAGCGGTGACCAGGCTGTGCACCAATGCCGTTGCGGTGCTGCTGATTCCGGCCAGTCGACCCCAGCCGGCGCCGGCCGCGGCCCCGGTCCAGCCGTCCCGGTCAGT
>JBEVHL010000552.1:0-40316 GCA_040511255.1 Mycobacterium sp.
TGGACTATTCGACCGCCAGGGCTGCCGCCAGTGTCTGGCTGGGGGTGAACCAGCAAAACCAACGGGCGCAACGGTTTTACGCCAAGCACGGGTTCGCCGTCACCGGCAGCAAGACCTTCCGGCTGGGATCGGGCATCGAAGAGGACTACGTGATGGTCCGACCCCTCGGTTAAAGGGTCTCGACGCCTGCCGCGGTCAGTGCGAGCAGCCGCGATGTGGCCCGCAGATACTTCTTGCGGTAACCCCCGGCGACCATCTCCTCGCTGAACACGGTGTCCAGCTTGGCACCTGAGGCCACCACCGGGATGCCCGCATCGTACAGCCGATCGGTCAGCGACACCACGCGCAACGCGACGCTCTGGTCGTCGAGCTGATGCACGCCGGTGATGAACACTTCACTGACACCGTCGATCAACGCCTGATAGCGCGACGGGTGCATGGTCGCCAGATGCTTGCACAGGGCGTCGAACCCGTCCAGGGTGGCGCCGGGCACCTTCGCCGCCAGCTCGGTGACCTGCTCATCGGTCAGCGGCTCGGGCGCCGGAGGCAGCCCGCGGTGCCGGTAGTCCGGGCCCTCGATCCGCACCGTGGTGAAAATCTTTGCCAGCGTGTTGATTTCGCGCAGAAAATCCTGGGCGGCGAACCGGCCCTCGCCGAGTTGCTCCGGCAGCGTGTTCGACGTCGCCGCGATCGACACCCCCCGCTCGACCAACTGCGACAACATCCGGGAGACCAGCGTGGTGTTGCCCGGGTCGTCGAGCTCGAACTCGTCGATGCACACCACCACGTAGTCCGAGAGCAGGTCGATGCATTCGACGAACCCGAAGACACCGGCCAGCTGGGTCAGCTCCCCGAAGGTGGCGAATGCCGCAGGCCCGGCGTTCGCATCCACCAGGTTGTAGTAGACCGACGCCAACAGGTGGGTCTTGCCGACGCCGAACCCACCGTCGAGGTACAGACCCACCCCGGGTAGGACCTCCCGCTTGCCGAACATCTTCTTCTTTCCCGCGCGGCGTTCCACGGCCTGGGCACAGAAACTCTGGCAGGACTCCACCGCGGCGGCCTGGGTGGGCTCGGCCGGGTCCGGCCGGTACGTCGCGAAGCTGACGTCGCGAAACGTGGGCGGCGGGTTGAGTTGAGCGATCAGCCGTTCCGGCGACACCGTCGGATGGCGGTCGGTCAGATGGCCAACTTCGGCGGCAGAAGTCGGGGCGTTCATGCAGGAACTGTAGCGACGTGCTGCAATCGTCCTTATGGTCGAACCCGCCGCTGGGACACAGCTCACACTCCTCGGCGCGACGGAGACCGTCGACGAGTCCCGGCTGCCGGAGCTGTACTGCTACCCCTCCGACCTGTCTAACTGCTGGGTGCGCGCCAATTTCATCAGCACCCTGGACGGGGCGGCCACCGCCGACGGCACGTCGGGCGGGCTCGCAGGCCCGGGTGACCGCGCCCTGTTCCGGCTGATGCGGGAACTGGCCGACGTCATCGTGGTCGGAGCCGGCACCGTGCGGGCTGAGAACTACGCCGGCGCCCAGCTCAACGCGACGCAGCGCCAAGGCCGCCAGGCCCGCGGTCAGTCGGAGGTTCCCCCGATCGCGATCGTCACCCGATCCGGCCACCTGGACCGCGACAGCAAGGTGTTCACCCAGACCGAAGTCCTGCCGCTGGTCCTGACCTGCACCGAGGCGGTGCACGACGCCCGCGACCTGCTGCACGGTATCGCCGAGGTCGTCGATTGCTCGGGCACCGACCCGGCCGCGGTCGATGCGGCCACCATGCTGACCGTGCTGGCGGCGCGTGACCTCAAACGTGTGCTCACCGAGGGCGGGCCCACCCTGCTGGGCACCTTCATCGAGCACGATCTGCTCGACGAACTGTGCGTGACGCTCGCACCGACCGTGGTCGGCGGCCAAGCCGGCCGGATCGCCACCGGCACCGGGCACACCAAGACCGGGCTGCGCCGCGCGCACCTGCTCGCCGACGACAGCGGATACCTCTACAGCCGTTACGTGCGAGGGGCGTGACTCGGCGACTGGCTCCCGGGGAGCTTGCGACCACTATGGCTACTGTGGGCTGCATGAATCGCCGGGCCCAGTTCGCCACCATCCTGGTCGCGGTCACCGCGCTGCTGGCCGGCTGCGCACCCGGTCTGGCCGCCAACCCCCACTTCGCCGTCGACAACGGGCACAGCCCCGGTGGTCCGACCACCGCCCCGCCGCCCGCGGACGGGCCCCAACCGATTGTGGCCCCCGCCAGCGGCCATGAGCTGCCCTGGACCGACTGCACCGCCCGCGTGTTCGGTGGCGCGGCGCTGCCCCCGCCGCCGGGGGTGACGCTGGATTGCGCGACGTACGACGCCGATCTCGACTCGATCAACGGCGCCACCGGCTCGCTGAACATCGGCGTGGTGCGGGCCCGCTCGGTGGACACCCCGCCCGACGCCGGCCCGCTGGTCTTCACCACCGGATCGGACCTGCCGACATCGCAGCAGCTGCCGGTGTGGCTGACCCGCTCCGGCTACGACATCCTCAAAGCCCACCCGATCGTCGCGATCGACCGGCGCGGCATGGGTATGTCCAGCGCCGTGGACTGCCGCGATCTCTACGACCGGCAGGAAATGCGGGATCAGGCGCAGTTCGAGTCCGGCGACGATCCCGTCGCCAGCCTGGGTGCGGTCACCATGACCGCCACCACCAGCTGCACCGACACCATCGCCCCCGGCGACTCCGCCTACGACAACGCCCACGCCGCGGAGGACATCGAGAAGCTGCGCAGCCTCTGGGATGTGCCGTCGCTGGCGCTGGTCGGCATCGGCAACGGCAGCCAGGTCGCGCTGGCCTACGCGGGCTCGCACCCCGACAAGGTGTCCAGGCTGATCCTCGACTCCCCGGTGCCACTGGGCATCAACGCCGAAGCCGCCGCCGAGCAGGAGGTGAAGGGCCAGCAGGCCGCCCTGGACGCGTTCGCCACCCAGTGCGCCGCCGTCAGCTGCCCCCTGGGCAATGACCCGAAAGGCGCCGTCGACGCGATCCTGCAGTCGGCAAGGGCGGGTGACGGCCCCGGCGGCGCGTCGGTGGCCTCGGTGGTCAACGCCATCGTCACGGCGCTGGGCTTCCCCGACGGCGACCGCGCCACCAACACCACCCGGCTGGCCACCGCGTTGGCCTCGGCCCGATCGGGTGACGACAACCAGCTCAACAACCTCATCGACCAGGCCGACGCCATCCGGGAGACCGACGGGCAGTTCATCAACCGGTGCAGCGACTCACTGAACCGGCCCACCCCGGATCGGGTCCGCGAACTGGTGGTGGCCTGGGCCAAGCTGTACCCGCAGTTCGGCACGGTGGCGGCGCTGAACCTGGTCAAATGCCTCAACTGGCCCAGCGGCACCGCCCCGGACGCACCGAAGGACCTCAAGGTCGGGGTGCTGCTGCTCGGGGTGCAGAACGACCCGATCGCCGGGTCGGAGGGCACCGCGGCCACCGCGGCCACCATCATCAACGCCGGCGCCAACAGCAGGCGGGTGATGTGGCAGGGCATCGGCCACGGCGCCAGCATCTACACCGACTGCGCCATGCCGCCGGTGCTCGCCTACCTCGAGAGCGGCAAGACGCCGGAGACCGACACGTACTGCCCTGCCTGATACACGCGTCAAGGACGCCGGTGTACGGTGCTGCCGTGGCGGCTGTCGATTCTCGTTCTTCCGGCTTACGCGGTGCGTTGACGACCGCGTTCGGCCCTCGGACCACCGCACCCAGCGTTCCGACTGTCCTGAGGTCGATCCTGTGGCCACTGGCGATCATGTCGGTGATCCACCGCACGTATGTCCTGGCGACCAACGGCTTCATCACCGACGATTTCGGCCCGGTCTACCGCGCGGTGATCAATTTCAAACTGGGCTGGGACATCTACAACGAACACTTCGAGTACGTCGACCCGCACTATCTGTACTCCCCGGGCGGCACGCTGCTGCTGGCACCGTTCGGGTACCTGCCGGTGGATGCGTCCCGGTTCTGGTTCATCTTCTTCAATACCGTCGCGATCCTGCTGGCCGCGTATCTGCTGGTGCGGCTGTTCAACTACACGCTGTCCTCGGTGGCGTTCCCGGCCCTGCTGTTGGCCATGTACTGCACGGAATCGGTGACCAACACCCTGGTGTTCACCAACATCAACGGCGGCATCCTGCTGCTGGAGGTGCTGTTCTTCCGCTGGCTGCTCGACGGCAAGGTCAACCACCAGTGGTTGGCCGGGGTGGCGATCGGGCTGTCGCTGGTGATCAAACCGTCGCTGGCGCCGCTGCTGCTGATCCCGCTGCTGAACCGCCAGTGGCGTCCGCTGGTGACCGCGGTCGCGGTGCCGGTGGTGTTCAACGCCGTCGCCTGGCCGCTGGTCAGCGACCCGATGAGCTTCGTCACCCGCACGTTGCCCTACATCCTGGGCACCCGCGACTACTTCAACTCCTCGATCCAGGGCAACGGCATTTACTACGGGCTGCCGCTGTGGCTGATCCTGGTGCTGCGCATCGCCTTCGCGCTGCTGGCCGCCGCCAGCCTGGTCCTGCTGTACCGGCACTACCGCACCCGCGACCCGCTGTTCTGGATGCTGACATCCTCCGGAGTGCTGCTGACCGCCTCGTTCCTGGTGCTGTCGCTGGGCCAGGGCTACTACTCGATGATGCTGTTCCCGTTCCTGATGACGGTGGTGCTACCGAACTCGGTGATCCGCAACTGGCCGGCCTGGCTGGGCATCTACGGCTTCATGGCGATCGACAAGTGGCTGCTGTTGCACTGGCCGACGACGGGCCGGTTCCTGGAGTACATGCGCGTCACCTACGGGTGGTCGCTACTGCTGATCGTGGTGTTCGTGGTGCTGTATTTCCGCTACCTCGACGCCAAGGCGGACGACCGCCTGCAAGACGGTATCGACCCTCCCTGGATGACGAAGGATGAGCCGCGCGCTAGCGTAGACGCATGACTCAGGAAACGTCAGGGATACCCCGCCCCAAGGTAGAGCTGACCGATGACGAGTGGCGCCAGAAACTCACCCCCGCGGAGTTCGCCGTGCTACGCCAAGCGGGCACCGAGCCCGCAGGTATCGGCGAATACACCGACACCAAGACCGAAGGTGTCTACCAGTGCCGGGCGTGCGGCACCGAATTGTTCCGCAGCACAGAGAAATTCGACTCCCACTGCGGGTGGCCGTCGTTCTTCGACCCGTCGCACTCCGACGCGGTGATCCTGCGGCCCGACAACTCGTACGGCCAGCGCCGCGTCGAGGTGCTGTGCGCGCATTGCCACAGCCACCTCGGCCACGTCTTCACCGGTGAGGGCTACCCCACCCCGACCGACCAGCGCTACTGCATCAACTCGATCTCGTTGAAGCTGGTGCCCACCGCTTAAGGGGTCAGGGCAGCGCGTTGACCAACTGCTCGACACCCACCCGCGGGCCGGTGAAGAACGGCGTCTCCTCGCGCACGTGGCGCCGCGCGTCGGTGTAGCGCAGCTTCCACATGAGTTCGACGATGCGGCCGAGGTCCGGGCCTTCGAACGCCAGAATCCACTCGTAGTCGCCGAGGGCGAAGGCGGGCACGGTGTTGGCCCGGACGTCGGGGTACTCGCGGCCGGCCATGCCGTGTTCGACCAGCATCTTTCGCCGCTCGTCGTCGGGCAGCAGGTACCACTCCAGTGAACGGACGAACGGGTAGACGCAGATGTAGTCGCCCGGCTCTTCGCCCGCGATGAACGCAGGCACGTGACTCTTGTTGAACTCGGCGGGCCGGTGCAGCGCCACCACGCTCCACACCGGGTCGCTGGCCCGGCCCAGCGACGTCCGCCGGAAGTCGCGGTACGTGGCCTGCAGATCCTCCACCTTCTCGGCGTGGGTCCAGATCATGAAGTCGGCGTCGGCCCGGAAGCCTGCGACGTCGTAGAGCCCCCGCACCACCACGTCACCCTCTTCCTGCTGCTTGAGGAAGGTCGCCGTCTCGTCGATGACCGCCGAGCGGTCCTCGCCCAGCGTGTCGGGTTGGACCGCGAACACCGAGAGCATCATGTAGCGGGTCATGGAATTGAGCGCGTCATAGTCGAGCTTGGCCATGACTCCTATCGTGCCACCCCGCCGGTGCTGACGGCCCGGGCCACCTCGTCAGCCGCCCGACCCGCGGCGCCCACGCAGGCCGGTACGCCGATCCCGTCGAGGTAACTGCCCGCGACGGCCAGTGTCGGGGGCAGACCGGAGCGCAGTTCGGCGACCAGGTCGGCGTGGCCGGGGCCGTACTGCGGCATGGCGTCCAGCCAGCGGTGCACGCACGTGTCGAGTGGTTCGACGGTGACGTCGAAGACCGTCGCCAGGTCCTGGACCGACCAGGCCAGCAGTTGCTCGTCGGAGGTGTCGCGGGCCAGCCTGTCGCCGAACCGGCCGAACGACAGGCGCAGCAGCTCGCAGTTGCCGCCCCGCCCCCATTTGCGGGTGGACAACGTGATGGCCTTGGCGTGCAGGCGTTCCCCGCTGGCCACCAGCACGCCGGAGCGGGACGGCAGCGGGGTGCCGCCGGGGACGGCCAGCGCGACGACCACCGACGAGGCGGTGGTGATGCGGCCGGCTGCGGCAGCCGTGCGGGGAGCGATCGGCGCGATGAGGCGGGCCAGCCGGGGGGCGGGCAACGCCAGGATGACGCCATCGGCATGCCAGTGCGCACCTTCGTCGTCGCGCAACGACCAGCCCTGCCCGTCGCGGGCGATACCCTCGATGCCTGCGCCGATCCAGCGTAACCCGCTGCGCGCCACCAATTCCCGGATCAGCACGTCGTAGCCGCCGTCGATGGCACCGAACACCGGCGCGCCCGAACTCGGGGGCAGCGCGGCCCGCACCGCGTCGGTCAGACTGGTCGCACCGCGGTCCAGCGCGGCGGCCACCGTCGGCACGGCCGACCGCAGCCCGATGGTCGCTGCCGACCCGGCGTACACCCCGGCCAGCATCGGGTCCACCGAGCGCGCCACCACCTGCACCCCGTACCGGTCGTCGACCAGTTGGGCCACCGTCGGGTCCGACCCGGGCCGCCACTGCAGGGGCCGCGACGGTTCGACGGCCATCCGGCTCAGGGTCTGGTCGTCGACCAACCCCGCCATCGAGGCCGCCGAACTGGGGATGCCGTTGACGGTCTCGGACGGCAACGCGTGCAACCGGTCCTGGCTGTAGAGCAGCGGCCGCACCCCGGTGGTGCCCAATTGCCTACCGGCCAAACCCAATTCGGCCAGCAGTGCAGGCACTTCTGGGCGCCGCACGACGAACGCCTCCGCTCCGACGTCCATCGCCTGGCCCGCGATGCGCTCCGTGCGCAGCACCCCGCCCAGGCGGTCGGCCGGATCGAAGACGGTGATGGTGGCCTGGTCGCCGACCAGGCCACGCAGCCGGTAGGCGGACACCAGACCTGAAATACCGCCGCCGACAATCGAATACGAGAGACTCACGGGTTCATCACAAAGAGTGCACCAGTTCCACCAGCTCGGTGAGCAGTCCGGGGTCGGTGCCCGGCAGCACCCCGTGGCCGAGGTTGAAGATGTGCCCGGCCGCGCCGGCGTCGACCGCGGCCCTGCCGTCGTCCAGGACGGCGCGCGCGCTGCGCTCCACCACGGCCCAGTCGGTCAACAGGATTACCGGATCGAGGTTGCCCTGCAGCGCGCGGTCCGGCGTGACCCGGGCCGCCGCGTCGGTCAGCGAGGTCCGCCAGTCCACCCCGACCACAGCGGGACCGCCCTCCCCCAGTGCTTCCGACATCGCGCCGTAGAGCTCGGCGGTGCCCACCCCGAAGTGCGTCATCGGCACGCCTGCGGCGGCCAACGTGGCGAACACCCTGGTCGAATGCGGCAGGACGAACGTGCGGTAGTCCGCCAGCGACAGCGTGCCCGCCCACGAATCGAACAGCTGGATGGCGTCGACGCCCGCGGCCACCTGCACCTGCAGGAAGCCGATGGTGATATCGGTCAGTGCGGTCATCAGGGCGTGCCAGGTTTCCGGTGCGCCCAGCATCATCGCCTTGGTGCGCTCGTGGTGCTTGCTCGGGCCGCCCTCGACCAGATAGGACGCCAGCGTGAAGGGCGCGCCTGCGAAGCCGATCAGCGGTACCTCGCCCAGCGCGGCCACCAGCAGTGCCACCGCGTCGGCGACGGGCTGGACCTGCTGCTGTTCCAGCGGTCGGATGGCCGCGACGTCGGCGGCGGTGCGGACGGGGTGGGCGATCACCGGCCCGACGTCGGGCACGATGTCCAGGTCGATGCCCGCCCCGCGCAGCGGCACCACGATGTCGGAGAACAGGATGGCGGCGTCGACGTTGTGCCTGCGGATGGGCTGCAGGGTGATCTCGCAGATCAGCTCGGCGTCGAAACAGGCCTGCATCATGGTGTTCTTGGCCCGCAGCGCCCGGTATTCCGGCAGCGACCGGCCGGCCTGGCGCATGAACCACACCGGCACATGATCGGGTTTGCGACCGGCCGCGGCGGCCAGGTAGGACGACTCGGGCAGCTCGCGACGGGTACTCATCGTCTCCAATGCTGCCATGGCCGCCGCGGCGGCCGCATCGCCGCCGGGTATCGGCGTCGAATCACACAAAAGCGGCGCGCCTGCTCCCGTAGCTGCATCGATAGGTCTAGCGTCAAAAGTTGTGACCTCTGCCGAACCGGCTGAATTCCGCGCCGCGGTAGCTGCGATGAATGCCGCTACCGTGCGAGCGGAAATCGAGGTGGGCCCGATACGCCCGCCCCAGCGGCTCGCCCCCTTCAGTTACGCCGTCGGCGCCGAGGTCAAACACCCCGACCCCACCGTGGTGCCCGAAGATTCCGACGGTGACGCGTTCGGCAGGTTGATCCTGCTGCACGACCCCGATGGCTCTGACGCCTGGGATGGCACGATGCGTCTGGTGGCCTACATCCAGGCCGATCTGGATGCCACCGAGGCGATCGACCCGTTGCTGCCCGAGGTGGCGTGGAGCTGGCTGATCGAGGCGCTGGAGACGCGTTCCGAGCACGTCACCGCACTCGGCGGCACCGTCACCGCCACCACCTCCGTGCGCTACGGCGACATCTCCGGGCCGCCGCGGGCACACCAGTTGGAACTGCGCGCCTCCTGGACCGCGACCACACCGGACCTCGGCATGCACGTGCAGGCATTCTGCGAGGTCCTCGAGCACGCTGCCGGTCTGCCGCCCGTCGGGGTCACCAACCTCGGTTCGCGGTCGCGCGCCTGAGATGTCGGAAGCCGGGCCAGAAACCGACCTCCCGCCAGAGCCAGAGCCGGAGGACGAACCGACACCGCTGGCGGCGCCGGTCGACGGCGTGCCAGAGCTGTCGGTCACCGCATACGACATCGCCGCGGCTGCCGAGTTCCTGGCCGGTGGCCACGGCGCCTTCGCGGTGGATGCCGAACGCGCATCCGGTTTCCGGTACTCCAACCGCGCCTATCTGATCCAGATCCGTCGGGCCGGGGCGGGCAGCGTGCTCATCGACCCGGTCAGCCACGGCGGCGACTCCCTGACGGTGCTCAAACCCCTCGCCGACGTGCTCAACGACGGGGAATGGATCCTGCACGCCGCCGATCAGGACCTGCCGTGCCTGGCCGAGGTCGGCATGCGTCCGCCGGCGTTGTACGACACCGAACTGGCCGGCCGGCTGGCCGGATTCGACCGGGTGAACCTGGCCGCGATGGTGCAGCGGCTGCTCGGGCTGGGGCTGACCAAGGGCCACGGCGCGGCCGACTGGTCGAAACGCCCGCTGCCCGACGCGTGGCTGAACTACGCGGCGCTGGATGTCGAGGTGCTCATCGAGCTACGCGACGCGGTCGCGGCCGAGCTGGAGCTCCAGGGCAAGACCGAGTGGGCCGCACAGGAATTCGAGCATCTGCGCACCTACATCGGCCAGCCCACCCGGCGGGACCGGTGGCGGCGGACGTCGGGCATCCACAAGGTGCGCAACCGCCGCACGCTGGCTGCCGTGCAGGAGCTGTGGACCGTGCGTGACCACATCGCCCGTCGCCGCGATATCGCACCGGGCCGGATCCTGCCCGATGCCGCCATCATCGATGCCGCGCAGCGTGATCCGAGCACCATCGAAGACCTGGTGAAGCTGCCGGTGTTCGGCGGCAGTAAACAACGTCGCAGTGCCCAGGTGTGGCTCGACGCGCTGGCCACCGCGCGGGCCAACCCGGACCCGCCGGATACCTCCGAGCCGCAGACCGGCCCACCGCCCGCGGTGCGGTGGAGCAAGCGCAAACCGGAGGCCGCGGAGCGACTCGAGGCGGCCCGCGCGGCCTTGACCGCCCTGTCGGCTTCGGTGACCGTTCCGACCGAGAACCTGCTGTCCCCCGAACTGGTCCGCCGGCTGTGCTGGGACTGGGTTCCGACCGACGATCCCGCCGCAGCGGTCGACGCCGTCCTGAGCGACGGCGGAGCGCGCCAGTGGCAGCGGGAGCTGACGGTGCCGGTGCTGGTCGAGGCGCTGACCCGCGTTCCAGAGCCGAGCTGACCCACCGCCGACTGGAAGGGGCACCGTGTCACCGAAAGAAGAGACCGAGGACGAAGAGGACCGGCAGCTCTTCGCCGACCGAGTGCTCAGTGTGGCCGAAGATGCGGTCTACTGGGCCATTGCCGTGCTGCTGGTCGCCGGATCGCTCGGCCTGCTGGTGGCGCAGGTCAACACCCTGCTGGGGCTGCGGCACAGCCCGGCGAGCACCGTCATGCTGGAACTGCTCGACGGCCTGCTGCTGATCTTCATCTTCGTGGAACTGCTCTACGCTGTCCGGACCAGCCTGCGCTCGCATGAGATCGTCGCCGAGCCGTTCCTGATCGTCGGCATCCTGGCGTGCATCAAGGAGATCGTGGTGCAGTCCGTCGATGCGGCCAAGCTGTTGCACGACGGACCGCAGTTTGCGCGCGCGATCGTGCAGACGGGTGTGCTGGGCGGTCTGGTGCTGGTGCTGGCCGTCGCCGCGTTCGTGCTGCGGGAACGGCGCCGTGACGTCGGTGACGCCGGGGAGAAAGCGGCCGACGACGGCTGACTAGTCCAGGCGTTCGCTGACTTCGGACTCGACCGAACTTTCCTGCGCGGCAACCCAACCCGTGATCTGGCGGGCCACGTTCGCATCGGTCAGGCCGACACTGGCCAGCACCTGGCTGCGCGAGGCGTGCGCCAAGAATTCCTGCGGCACCCCGATATCGCGGCAGGGCACGTCGATCTCGGCATGCCGCAGCATGGCCGACACCGCTGAGCCGACACCGCCGTTGACGCCGCTGTCCTCCAGCGTGACCACCAGCTTGTGGGCCTTGGCCAGCTCGCGGATGACACCGGGGACGGGAATCACCCAGCGCGGGTCCACCACAGTCACGCCGATGCCCTGATCGCGCAGTCGCTGGGCGACCGCCAATCCCATCGCCGCAAAGGAGCCGACCGCGACCAGCAGGACGTCGTCGGACATCTCGTCGGTGGGGGTGGCCAGGATGTCGACCCCCGCGCGGCGCTCGATCGCCGGGATATTCGGTCCCACATCGCCTTTGGGGAAGCGCAGCGCGGTGGGCCCGTCGCTGACCGCGACCGCCTCACGCAGTTGCTCGCGCACCTGACCCGCGTCGCGGGGCGCGGCCACCTTGATGCCCGGCACGATGTTCAGCATCGACAGATCCCAGATGCCGTTGTGGCTGGCGCCGTCGGGACCGGTGACACCGGCGCGGTCCAGCACCATGGTGACCGGCAGCTTGTGTAAGGCGACATCCATCATCAGCTGGTCGAACGCCCGGTTGAGGAACGTCGAGTAGATGGCGACCACCGGATGCAGCCCGCCCATGGCCAGGCCGGCCGCGGACGTCATGGCGTGCTGTTCGGCGATACCGACGTCGAACAACCGGTCCGGGTACCGCTGCCCGAACGCACTCAGTCCGGTGGGACCGGGCATGGCCGCGGTGATGGCGACGATGTCGCGGCGCTTGGCCGCGATCTTGATCAACTCTTCGGAGAACGTGGCCGTCCAGCCGGGCGCCGCGACGGTGGTGGCCAGCCCGGTCAGCGGGTCGATGATGCCGGTGGAATGCATCTGCTCGGCCTCGTCGGCCTGGGCCGGGGCGTACCCCATGCCCTTGTGGGTGACGACGTGCACGATGACCGGGGCGTTGAAGCCCCGCGCGCTGCGCAGTGCGGTTTCGACGGCGTGCTCGTCATGCCCGTCGATGGGGCCGACGTATTTCAGCCCGAGGTCGGTGAACATGACCTGCGGTGACAGCGCGTCCTTGAGGCCGGCTTTGACACTGTGCATGCACTGGTAGCAGAGCTCGCCGACGAACGGCACGCCGCGCACGGCGCTGCGGCTCTTCTCCAGGATGCGTTCGTAGCCCGGCTGCAGGCGCAGATGCGCCAGGTGATCGGCGAAACCGCCGATGGTCGGCGCATAGCTGCGACCGTTGTCGTTGACGACGATCACCACCGGACGCCGCGCCGCGGCGATGTTGTTGAGCGCCTCCCAGCACATGCCGCCGGTGAGCGCGCCGTCGCCGACGACCGCGACGACGTGGCGGTTGCGGTGGCCGGTCAGTTCGAAGGCTTTGGCCAGGCCGTCCGCATAGGACAGTGCCGACGAAGCGTGGCTGGATTCGACCCAGTCGTGTTCGCTTTCCGCGCGGCTCGGATAGCCCGACAGACCATCCTGTTTACGCAGGCTGTCGAAGTCCGGGCAGCGACCGGTCAGCATTTTGTGCACGTACGCCTGATGGCCCGTGTCGAAGAGAATGGGGTCGTGCGGAGAGTCGAATACGCGGTGAAGTGCCAGCGTCAGCTCGACAACACCCAGGTTCGGGCCGAGGTGCCCGCCCGTTGCGGCCACTTTGTGGATCAGGAACTCGCGAATCTCGTGAGCCAGATCACTTAGCTGTGGCTGCGATAGGTGCTGCAGATCTGCGGGTCCGCGGATCTGTTCCAGCATCAGAACAGTCTACCCATCGATAAACGTTTCAGTCGCGATGAGGCAGGTACATGTCGGGGATGCCGTCGTTGTCACTGTCGAGCGTCTCCGCTTCATAGATCCGGCGGTATGCGGCGTTGCGGCTCTTCAGCACCACCGCGGCCAGCAGACCTGCGACGACAGAGCCGACCAGGACCCCGATCTTGACGTCGGCGGCCTCCTGGGTGCCGTAGTCGAAGGCCAGTTCGCCGATCAGTAGCGACACGGTGAACCCGATACCCGCCAACAGCGACACGCCGAAGACATCGCGCCAGGCCAGATCGTCGTCGAGCGTGGCGTGGGTGAATCGGGCCAGCAGAAATGTCGTCAGCCAGATCCCCAGAGGTTTGCCGACCACCAGGCCGGCCAGTACCCCGAGGGTGACCGGCTGGGTCAGCGCGTGCCCAAGACCGCCGAACCCGCCCACCGTCACCCCTGCGGCGAAGAAGGCGAACACCGGAACGGCGAATCCCGCGGACACCGGCCGCAGCACATGCTCGAAACGCTCGGCGCAGGCATGGCGACCCAGCACCGGAATGGTGAAACCGAGCAGCACCCCCGCGACGGTGCTGTGGATGCCGCTGGCGTGCACCAGCGCCCAGGTGACGATCGCCAACGGCACCAGGACCCACCACCGGCGCACCCCGCGTTGCACCGCCAGGGCGAACAACGCGCCGGGGATCAGCGCCAGGGCCAGCGGTCCCGGGGCCAGGTGATCGGTGTAGAAGACGGCGATGACGGTGATGGCCAGCAGGTCGTCGACCACCGCCAACGTCAGCAGGAAGGTGCGCAGTGCGCTGGGCAGATGCGTCGACAGCACGGCCAGGACGGCCACGGCGAAGGCGATATCGGTAGCGGTGGGCACCGCCCAGCCCGCGACCGTGCCCGGCGAATGTGCGGCCAGGTTGATACCGACGTAGATGGCGGCGGGCACCACCATGCCCCCGACCGCCGCCAGGATCGGTAGTGCGGCGCGCGCCGGCTCCCGCAGGTCACCGGCGACGAATTCGCGTTTGAGCTCGACGCCGACGACGAAGAAGAAGATCGCCAGCAACCCGTCGGCCGCCCAGGCCGCCACGGACAGGTCCAGGTGCAGGTTCGCCGGCCCGACGGTGAACTCCGAGATGTGCCGATAGACGTCCGACCAGGGCGAATTCGCCCAGATCAGCGCGGTCGCGGCGGCGACAAGCAGCAGCACCCCGCCGACGGTCTCTTTACGCAGGATCTCGGCGAAGCGGCTGGTCTCCGCCCACGAGCCTCGGGTCAGCAGGCGCATGCCGCCACTATGCGCGCGTCAGCAGCGCGAAGCACTCCACGTGATGTGTCAGCGGGAACGCATCGAACACCTTCAACTTCTCCACGGTGTAGCCGTGGCCGCGGTACAGCCCGATGTCGCGGGCGAAGGCCGCCGCCTCGCAGCCGATGTGGATCACCCTGGGCACGCCCGCGGCCGCGATCTGGTCGATCACCTCGCGGCCGGCCCCGGCCCGCGGCGGGTCCAGCACCGCCACGTCTGCTCCTGCGCCGAGGCCGTCCTTGCCGGTCCGCGCCGACAGCGCGCGCCGGACCGATTCGGTGACCAGGCCGACCTGCGGCAGATCGGCCAGCGCGGTGCGTCCGGCGCGGGTGGCCGCGCGCGAGGTGTCCACGCTGACCACGTGTCCGTTCTCGCCGACGGCAGCGCCCAGCGTCGCGGCGAACACCCCGGCGCCGCCGTAGAGATCCCATGCGGTCATCCCTCGGCCCAGCCCCGACCACTCGTCGACCAACGAGCTGTACACCTGCGCGGCATCGCGGTGGGCCTGCCAGAACGCGGTGACCGGCAGCGCCCACGCGCGCCCGCTCACCTTCTGGATGCCTTCGTATTCGCCCTCGACCACCTTGGTGCGGCGTTTCGGGCCGCCGGACACCACGTGCCGGACCCCGTCGTCGTCGCGCACCACATGCAATTGGTCGCCGGTGTGCACCCGATCGGCGGGCAGTGCGTCGAGCAGGCCGTCGGGCAGTTGGCCGCAGCGCAGATCGGTGACCAGGTCATCGCTGTGGTACCGGTGGAAACCCGGCTTGCCGTCGGTGCCGACCTCCAGGCGCACCCTGGTCCGCCAGCCGGTGGCGCCTTCGGTGCCGACAGCCTCCGCGCTGAACGTGTCCGAACCGTCCCAGTCGTAGCCGCCGAGGCGTTGCAGCTGGTTGGCGACCACCTGGCCCTTGATGTGGCGCAGCGCCTCGGGTGCCACGAACGCCTGATCGCAGCAGCCCGATCCGTCGGCGCCGGCGATCGGACACAGCGAATCGATGCGGTCCGGCGAGGCTTCGATGACCTCGACAACGTCGGCGTGCCAATAGGATCCGCGTTCGCCGGTAACCCGGACCCGAACTGTTTCGCCGGGCAGCGCGTAGCGGACGAACACCACCCGGCCGTCGTGGCGCGCCACGCAGCTGCCACCGTTGGCCGCGGCACCGGTCTCCAAGGTGAGTTCGGTCAACTTCTCGGTGGTACTCAATCGACAAAGCCCCTTCTGGCATCGCCAGGGGCGGACTGCGCCTCCAACGTCTTGAGTCGCTCCGACGAATTGAGCTGCCAGGGCACCGAAGTCACCATGACACCCGGCATGAACAGCAGCCGGCCCTTGAGCCGCAGCGCGCTTTGATTGTGCAGGATCTGCTCCCACCAGTGCCCCACCACATATTCGGGGATGAACACCGTCACCACGGTGCGCGGCGATTCCTTGCTGATCCGCTTGACGTAGTCCAGGACCGGGCGGGTGATCTCCCGGTACGGCGACGCGATCACCTTCAGCGGCACGGTGATATCGCTGTCCTGCCATTTATGCACCAGCTCGCGGGTCTCCGCGTCGTCGACGCTGACGGTGATCGCCTCGAGCTGGTCGGGCCGGGTGGCCCGCGCGTAGGCCAGCGCCCGCAACGTCGGCAGATGCAATTTGGACACCAGGACGACGGCGTGGTTGCGGCTGGGCAGCACCACCTCGCCCTCTTCTTCCTCCTGCTGCGCCAGTTCGCGCGCCACCGTCTCGTAGTGCTTGTGGATGAGTTTCATGATGACGAACAGCGCCGACATCGCCACGATGGCAATCCAGGCGCCCGCGACGAACTTGGTGACCAGGACGACGAGCAGCACCGCACCCGTCATCAGGAAGCCGATGGTGTTGACCACCCGCGAGCGCATCATCTTCCGGCGCGCCGTGGCGTCGGTCTCGTTACGCAACAACCGCGTCCAGTGTTTGACCATGCCGATCTGACTCAGCGTGAACGAGACGAACACCCCGACGATGTACAGCTGGATCAGCGCAGTCACCTCGGCGCGGAACGCGACGATGAAGGCGATGGCCGCCAGCGCCAGGAACAAGATGCCGTTGGAGAACGCCAGCCGGTCACCGCGGGTATGCAGCTGCCGGGGCAGATAGCGGTCCTGAGCGAGGATCGACCCCAGGACCGGGAAACCGTTGAAGGCGGTGTTGGCGGCCAGGATCAAGATCAGTGCCGTGACGATGGTGATCAGCAGGAAGCCGATGTGGAAGCTGCCGAACACGGTCTGGGCCAGCTGGGCGATCAGCGTCTTCTGCTGATAACCCGCCGGGGCGCCTTCCAGCTGGGTGGCCGGGTCGTCGACGATCTGCACACCGATCTTCTCGGCCAGCACGATGATGCCCATCAGCAGCGCCACCGCGATCCCGCCGAGCAGCAGCAGTGTGGTGGCCGCGTTGCGCGACTTCGGCTTACGGAAGGCCGGCACCCCGTTACTGATCGCCTCCACACCGGTCAGGGCCGCACAGCCCGATGAGAAGGACCGCGCCACCAGGAAGACCAGCGCGAAACCCAGGACGTCGCCGTGCTCGGAGTGCATGGTGAAGCCCGCCGATTCGGCCTTGATCGGGTCACCGAGGACGTAGATCCGGAACAGGCCCCAGCCCAGCATCAGGATCATGCCGACGATGAACGCATAGGTGGGGATCGCGAACGCGGTGCCCGACTCCCGGATGCCCCGCAGGTTGATCGACATCAGGATGACGATCGCGGTGACCGCGAACAGCACCTTGTGTTCGGCGACGAACGGCACCGCCGAGCCGATGTTCGACATTGCCGAAGCCATCGAAACCGCCACGGTCAGCACATAATCCACCAGCAGCGCGCTGGCCACCGTCAGACCCGCGGTCGGCCCCAGGTTGGTGGTGACCACCTCGTAGTCACCGCCACCCGAGGGGTAGGCGTGCACGTTCTGCCGGTAGCTGGCGACCACGACGAGCATCACCGCGGCCACCGCCAAGCCGATCCACGGCGTCATCGAATACGCGCTCAACCCGGCCACCGAGAGCACCAGGAAGATTTCCTCAGGGGCGTAGGCGACCGACGACATGGCGTCGGAGGCGAACACCGGCAGGGCGATCCGCTTGGGCAGCAGGGTGTGTCCCATGCTGTCGCTGCGGAACGGCCGACCCAACACCAGCCGGCGCGCGGCAGTCGAAAGCTTGGACACGAGGTCCAAGGGTATGCCTAAGCACTCCTGGCTGTAGCGTTCGACGTACGGTCTGTCTCACGGCCGCGATTGGCGGCCGTCCGAGGCGCAGATGCAGCCGAAAGGACTCCAGGTGCGGGTAGTGGTTATGGGGTGCGGCCGAGTAGGGGCCTCACTGGCCGACGGCCTGGTCCGGATCGGTCACGAGGTGGCTGTCATCGACCGCGATGTCGCGGCGTTTCAGCGCCTGTCCCCCGACTTCACCGGGGAGCGCGTGCTGGGCATGGGCTTCGATCGCGAGGTGTTGCTGCGGGCGGGCATCGAGGGGGCAGGCGCGTTCGCCGCGGTCTCCTCCGGCGACAACTCCAACATCATCTCCGCGCGGGTCGCGCGCGAGACCTTCGGTGTGCAGCGGGTGGTGGCCCGGATCTACGACGCCAAACGCGCCGCCGTCTACGAACGCCTGGGCATCCCGACGGTGGCCACCGTGCCGTGGACGACCGATCGCCTGCTCAACGCGCTGACCCGCGACGCCGAGACGGCCCGATGGCGCGACCCCACCGGCACCGTGGCGGTCGCCGAGGTGGAACTGCACGAAGAGTGGGTGGGCCGTCGGGTGACCGACCTGGAGGCGGCCACCGGTGCCAGGGTGGCGTTTCTGATCCGGTTCGGCACCGGGGTGCTGCCGGAACCGAAGACGGTGATCCAGGCCAGCGATCAGGTGTACATCGCTGCGGTGTCGGGCCATGCCGCCGAGGCGATGGCGATCGCCGCCCTGCCGCCCACCGAAGACAACGAAGCCAAGGACCACTAGTGAGCACCGGGATGAAAGTGGCGATCGCCGGCGCGGGCGCGGTCGGGCGGTCCATTGCGCGTGAGCTTCTGGAGAACGGCCACGACGTCACGCTGATCGAGCGCAACGCCGACCACATCGACGTCGACGCCATTCCGGCAGCGCACTGGCGGCTCGGCGACGCCTGCGAACTCAGCCTGCTGGAGTCGGTGCGGCTGGAGGAGTCCGACGTGGTGATCGCCGCCACCGGCGATGACAAGGCCAACGTCGTGCTGAGCCTGCTGGCCAAAACCGAGTTCGCGGTGTCGCGGGTGGTGGCGCGCGTCAACGATCCCCGCAACGAGTGGCTGTTCGACGACGCCTGGGGTGTCGATGTCGCAGTGTCGACGCCGCGGATGCTGGCCTCACTGGTCGAGGAGGCGGTGGCGGTCGGAGATCTGGTGCGGCTGATGGCATTCCGCACGGGGCAGGCGAGTCTGGTCGAGATCACCCTACCGGGCGACACACCGTGGGGCGGTAAGCCGGTCCGCAAGCTGGAGCTGCCGCGCGACGCCGCACTGGTGACGATCCTGCGCGGCAACCGGGTGATCGTGCCTGCGCCCGACGAGCCGCTGGAAGGTGGCGACGAGCTGTTGTTGGTCGTCTCCCCCGAGGTCGAAGGGGAACTGCGGGCGCTGATCCTGCCGCCCGGATCGAACTGAGGTCAGCGCAGCGCCGGTGGTGGCGCCGGTCGGTCGTGATAGGCCGCGGTGACGACGGGCGAGACGGTGGTCAGGTCGTGACGGTTGTTGCGGATGCCGAGCGCCGAGATCACCCCCGACGCGGCGAACAGCACCGCGACCACCACCATGCCCCGCCGGAACCCGGGCACATCGACCGCGCCGCCGACGATCACCGAGACGAACGCGACGGCGATCAGCCCCGCAATTCGCGAGATCGCGTTGTTGATCGCCGAGCCGATCCCGCTCTGCGCCGGATCGACCGCCGCCAGGATGGCCGCCGTCAACGGCGAGACCGTCGCCGACAGGCCCACGGCGAACAGCACCAGACCCGGCAACAGCTGCAGCCAGAAGTTGAAGTCGGAACCCGCCCGCGTCATCAACAGGAAGCCCGCCGCGGCCAGCAGCGGACCCGCCGCCATGAACAGCCGCGGGCCGTAGCGCCCGGCCAGCGCCCCGAACCTGGCCGCCAGTAGGAACGACGCCACCGGGATGGGCAGAGTGGCCAGCCCCGCTGCGGTCGCCGACAGCCCCGCGGTCTCCTGCAGGAACAGCGTCACCAGCAGCAGGCCCAGCGATACCGCGGCATATTGGAAGACCGTGGCCGCATTGCCGACCGCGAAATTGCGGCTGGCGAAAATGCCTGGCGGCATCATCGGGTGGGCGGCGCGATGTTCCCACCACGGGAACACCGCGAGCAGCACCAGACCGCCGGCCAGGGCACCGAGCACCACGGGATCGGTGAAGCCGAACCGCTGGCCCTCGATCAGAGCGAAGACGGCGCCGGTGAGCCCGAGGGCGGTCAGCAGCGCGCCCACGACGTCCACGCGACCGCCAGGCCCGGTCTTGGGCTCCGGGGTGAGCCGGGTGGTCAGGAACAGCGTCAACGCCAGCGGCAGCAGGTTGATCGCAAAGATCCACCGCCAGTTCAGCGCGTCGACCAGGACGCCACCCAGCAGCGGCCCGACCACGAACGCGGTTCCGGTCCACGCCGTCCAGATGCCGATCGCCCTGGCCTGCTCGGCACCGGTGAATCGGGCGTTGAGCATGGCCAGCGAGCTGGGCACCAGAAAGGCGGCACCGAGGCCCTGCAGGCAGCGGGCGACGACCAGCACGACCCCGTTTGGCGCCACCGCGCACAGCAGCGAAGCGACGGCGAACACCGCCAACCCGGCGCGGAGCACCGCACGCCGACCGAAGGAATCCGAGACCGCCCCCGCGACCAGGATCAGTGCGCCCAAGGCCAGCAGGTACCCGTCGAGAACCCATTGCTGCAGGCTCAGGCCGCCGCCGAAATCCCTGCTGATCGCGGGTAGCGCGAGATTGACCACCGAACCGTCCAGGAACGAGACGAACGACGCCAGTACCGCCACCACGATCAGCGTGCGGCCGTCGTCGCGCTGGCGCGCCATCGCGCTAATCGGTGCGGTGCGCGGTGTCGGTTTCCAGCGCGGGGCCCTCGGCATCGTCGGCAGGCGTCTCGGCGTCCTCGGCGGCGGGCGGGTGCACGCCGGCCTCGCGGACGGAACGCTGCGCAGATTTGATGGCCAGATAGGTGGCCAGCGCCGCGACCCCGGTCAGGGGCCAGCCCATGGCGATGCGGGCGACCCCGAGCCAGCCGGTCTGGTTGGCGTCGTAGAGCTCGTGTTGCACGACGAACCGGGACGCGAAGACCAGCACCCAGGTGACGGTGGCGATATCGAATGCGACGACAGCCCGCCGGACAGACCGCCATTCGCGGCCGTGCCCGTTGACCGAGCTCCAGATGTAGCCGACCAGCGGGCGGCGGATCAGCACCGAGATACCGAACACGGCAGCCCACAGCAGCGACATCCAGATGCCGAGCAGAAAGTAGCCTTTGGCCTCGCCCATCACGTAGGCGATCAGCGCGCAGAAGCCGACGCCGATGAACCCCGATATCGCGGGTTGCAGCGAGTCTTTGCGGATCAACCGCCAGACCAGCACCAAGGCGGCCACGCCGAGGGCGGACAGCACAGCAGCCATCAGACCGAAGGCAGAGGAAATGGGAACGAAGGCGACGACGGGCAGGGACGAATAGATCAGCCCACTCAGGCCGCCCATCTGGTCCAGCATGGCCTGAGCGCCGGTGCGGTTTTCAGACACAGGTGGCTACGTCACCGCTGAATCTCGTAGTGCGGATTGTAGATGGCCTTGGCACCGCTCTCCAGCTTGCCGAGCCGACCGCGCACCCGAAGGGTACGACCGGAGTCGATGCCGGGAATGCGTCGCTGGCCCAGCCAGACGAGTGTCACGGTGTCGGTGCCGTCGAACAGTTCGGCTTTGACGCCGCCCGCGCAGCCCTTCGCATTGGCCTCGACGCTTCGCAGCGTGCCGACCATGCAGACTTCCTGACCGCGCTGGCAGTCGATTGCCCGCTGAGCGCCGGTGCTGGCGGCCTCGCCGGTCAGCTCTTCGACATCGCGCTGCTCAGGGTCCTCCGTCAACCGGCGGGTGAGCCGGCGCAGATAACCTTCGGCCGTAGCCATCGCACTCCTGACACCTCAATGTGTTCCACGATCACAACTTCAACGCCACCGTAGACCCCTTGGTTCCTGAATGCCACGTCGCACGCAGGGTTAAACCAGCCTTTCGGATTACCCTGCCACCGGCACAGGGCAGGATCACAACGTGGGTGTTGATCTTCGAGGCGTCACGACGGTTCTGCTGCCCGGGACCGGATCGGACGACGATTACGTCTATCGGGCGTTTGCGCCGGCATTACACCAGGTAGGCGCGTTGCCGGTGCCGCATGCGCCCCAGCCGGCGCACCTGATCGAGGGGTACCTCGCGGCGCTGGATGACGCGGCGCGCGAAGGTCCGATCGCCGTGGCCGGAGTGTCGCTCGGCGCCGCGGTGGCGACGGCGTGGGCAATCGCACATCCGGGGCATGCGGTGGCGGTGCTCGCCGCCCTGCCGGCCTGGACCGGCGCCCCGGACACCGCACCTGCCGCGCTGGCCGCGATTGCCTCGGCAAACGAGCTGCGCCGCGACGGGTTGGTGGCCGCGACAGCCCGGATGCGCCACTCCAGTCCGGCCTGGCTGGCCGACGAGTTGACCCGGTCGTGGGTGGGCCAGTGGCCGGAGCTGCCGGACGCCATGGAAGCCGCCGCCCACTATGTGGCCCCGACCAGCAGTCAACTGGAGACGCTGACCGCGCCGATGGCAGTGGTCTCGGCGGCCGACGACCCGATCCACCCGGTGGAGATCGGGGTGGAGTGGGTGTCGGCGGCGCCGCATGCGTCGCTGCGCACCATCACGCTCGCCGAGCTCGGCAGCGATCCCGCCGCGCTCGGCGCCGCCTGCCTGGCGGCGCTGAACGACCTGTAGCTCTAGCCGCCGGTAATGGTCTTCAGCTGCTGCATCGCCGAACCCTGCACGCTGCGCCTGGCGGCGGGTTCGGGCATCGCGGGGGGCTGCGGCTGCGGCAGACTCTGCTGCTGCTGGGCGGCCTGCTCCGCGGCGGCAGCCAGCTGGGCGGCCATCGGCTCCGGCAACTGCACCGGCAACGGGGTGCGTACCGGCAGCGGTGTGTCGCCGCGCCGAACGACCGTGTCAGCCAACGCACTTCGCGCCTCGGCGACCAGCGCGGCGATGCTCTCGTGGGTGCCGTTGACCACACAACGGACCATCCAGCGGTAGCCGTCGACGCCGATGAAGCGCAGCGCACCCGCCGCCGAGCCGACCACTTCGCGACCCCAGGGGCCGGTCTCGATCGACACCTGGGCTGAGTCCTTACGCAGCGATTCGGCCAACTCGGTGGCCACCTCGCGCCACAGGCCCGCAGATTTGGGGGCCGCATAGGCGGCGATGGTGAACCGGCCGTTCGGGGTGACCACCCATACCGTGCTGGGCACGCCCGTCGGGCTCAGTTCGACCTGCACCTGCCCGGCGGCAGGCAGCGGGATGAGTACCGAGCCCAGGTCCAGCCTGCCGACCGTCGCCACTTCTGGGTCGTCGAAATCTTCGATCTCGAAGGGACCTTCCAGACCGTCGTCGGCGGCCACCACGGCGGCAGGCACGTCTTCGGCCTTCCACGGGGTCCGCTCGACCGCGGGGGCCTCACTCTTTGCGGCGTCCTCTGCGGCGCCTGCCACCACGTCATCTTCGACGTCGCCGGTGTTCTCGTCGCGTTGTTTGCGCTTACCAAATGCCATCACAGACTCGCATGCCCTCCCGAGGAACCGTGGCCACCATCGCCACGAGTGGTGTTCCCAAATCCAGCCTCGTCGAATGACGAGACTTCAACAAGTTCCGGCAGCTCCACCCGCTGCACTACCAATTGTGCAATCCGATCGCCCCGGTGGATCACGATCGCGTCAGCCGGATCGAGATTGATCAGCGAAATCTTGATCTCGCCGCGATAACCCGCGTCGATGGTGCCCGGGCTGTTGACAATCGAAAGCCCAACGCGGGCAGCCAAACCCGAGCGCGGATGGATCAGCCCGACCATTCCGTCCGGAATCGCGACCGCGATACCCGTCGCCACCAGGGCCCGCTGGCCCGGTGGCAGCACCACGTCTTGGGCGCTGTACAGATCGACGCCCGCATCGCCGGCGTGGGCGCGGCTGGGCAGCGGCAGGTCGGGGTCCAGACGAACGACCGCAAGACGGGTGGACACGAGGCCACAGACTACCCTTGGCCGCGTGCCGACTTCGCGTGTGACCTCGCAGACCGTGCGGTACCGCGAGCGTCTGTGGGTGCCGTGGTGGTGGTGGCCACTGGGATTCGTCCCGGCCGTGCTGGTGGCCCTCGAGGTCAACCAGGCCGTCTCGGGCGTGCCGGACTGGGTGCCGTTCCTGGTGCTGTTCGGCGTCACCGCCGGCGCCATCCTGTTCATGGGCCGCTCCGAGATACGGGTGGTCGAAGGCCCTGGGGACGACGGCCCGGTCGGCACTGTCGAATTGTGGGTCGGCGATGCGCACCTGCCCGCCTCGGTGATCGCCCGGTCGGCGGAAATCCCGCGGTCAGCCAAGTCGGCTGCGCTCGGGCGCCAGCTGGATCCGGCCGCCTTCTTGCTGCACCGGGCCTGGATCGGCCCGATGGTGCTGGTGGTGCTGGATGATCCCGATGATCCGACCCCGTACTGGTTGGTGAGCTGCCGACACCCCGATCGGGTGCTCTCGGCACTGCGCAGCTAGCGCGCAGAGGTCAGGCTGCGCAGTCCGTGCAGATCAACTCGCCGTTCTTCTCACTGGCCAACCGGCTGCGGTGGTGGACCAGGAAGCAGCTGGAACAGGTGAATTCGTCGGCCTGTTTCGGGACCACCCGCACGGACAGTTCTTCACCGGACAGGTCCGCGCCGGGAAGCTCGAAGTTCTCGGCGGAATCCGATTCGTCGACGTCGACTACAGCCGATTGCGCCTCGTTCCGCCGTGCCTTGAGTTCCTCCAAGGAGTCCTCGGAAACGTCGTCGGTCTCGTTGCGCCGTGGGGCGTCGTAGTCGGTAGCCATCGTCCTTGGTCCCCTCGTAAATCGTTGCAGCAAGGCTTTGTACCAGTGCCGAACGCCTGTGCCAAACGATTCGTGCCCAGAACGGCCCTTCGTCCAGTGTGATTTACCTCACAGAGGCCCTCTGCGCGAAACCCCTGGGGCTAGTGGGCCGAGATCATCCTTTCGCTACGCCTAGAGTGCAGGCGTGGTTGCGAACATCACGGAGGGTACTGCCTTCGACAAGCGGGGGCTGCCGTTCCGCCGCCGCAACATCTGGCCTGGCGTGATCGCTGCCGCCACGCTCCTGGTGGTGACGGCACTGGTGTGGGCGTTCGCCCTGACCCGGCCGGCGGACGTGCGCGAGGCGGCAGTGTGTAATCCCCCGCCGCAACCCACCGACCCGGCCACCCCCAAGCTCGGCCAGCAGGTGTCGCGGACCGAGATGACCGACGTCACGCCGGCCAAGCTCGCCGATACCAAGATCCAGGTGGTCAACGCCAGCGGGCAGGGCGGGCAGGCCGCCGAGGTGTCGGGGGCACTGCGTGATCTCGGCTTCGCCCAGCCGATTGCCGCCAATGATCCCATCTATGCCACCACCAAGCTGACGTGCCAGGGTCAGATCAGGTTCGGACCGAAGGGCCAAGCCGCAGCGGCCGCGGTCTGGCTGGTGGCGCCGTGCACCGAACTGTTCCGCGATGACCGCGACAACGACTCGGTGGACCTGGCCATCGGTACCGACTTCACCACGCTGACCCACAGCGACGACATCGACGCCGTCCTGGCCGGTCTGCGGCCCGACGCGACCGAACCCGCCGACCCGGCGCTGCTGCAGAAGATCCACTCCGGTACCTGCTGAGGGTTACTCGGGCAGCGGTACCAGCCCGCCGACGCGTCCCAGCACTTCACGCAGTCCGTCGGCGACGCCGGGCGCGGCGGCAACCAGGATGTCCTCGCCACGCTGCGGCAGTTGCACCCACGCGCCCGCCTCGGCCGCCACCAGCACACCGGCGGCCCAGTCCCACCTGTTGAGGCCGTGCTCGTAATAGGCGTCCAGCCGGCCGGCGCCGACCATGCAGAGGTCCAGCGCCGCCGACCCGATCCGGCGCACATCGCGCACCTCGGGGATGAGCCGGGCCAGTAACGCCGCCTGGGCGGTGCGGCGCGCGGGCGCGTAGCCGAATCCCGTACCCAGCAACGCCATCGACACCTCGTTGACGCCGTTGCACCGCAGTGCCCGTCGCCCCGTCGGTCCCGCCACGTGCGCGCCGAGCCCCACTCCCGCCGAGTAGATCTCGCCGGCGACGACGTCGGCGACGGCACCCGCAACCGAGACGCCGTCGATCTGCGCGGCCACCGACACCGCATACGCCGGGATCCCGTAGACGAAGTTCACCGTCCCGTCGATCGGGTCGAGCACCCAGGTGACCTGCCCGGCGTCGGCAGCACCGGCATCGCTGGGGCCGCCCTCTTCTTCACCGAGAACAGGGTCACCGGGACGCAACTCGGCGAGTCGTTGGCGCAGAAGACGTTCTGTTTCGGTGTCGACGATGGTGACGGGATCGGTCGGGGTGCTCTTGGCCTGGACGGCGCCATCGGCAGGCGCGGTGCCGGACTCCGGCGCGCCGAACACCTCGTCGCGACGCCTCCGGACGAAGGCGGCCGCCTCCCCGGCGAGTAGTTCGGCCACGGAACGCAGTTCCGCCGCGGTGTTGTCGGGGCTGTTGACTGGGCTCGTCACCCGTCTATCGGACCACATTCCGAACACCGCCTGACACCGCCACCAAGACGCCCCCGACGCACTAGTGTGTGGAGCGCCGCCAGCCAGCCTCGCCGAGGAGCGTTCATGACCGGGACAGATTCACCCACTACGGATTCGGGCGCCCAGCGCTCGTCCGATTCGGGCACCCAGCGCCGGGGGTTCGGCATCGACGTCGGCGGGAGCGGTGTCAAGGGCGGCATCGTCGACCTCGACACCGGTCTGCTGATCGGTGAGCGCTTCAAGCTCCCGACACCGCAGCCCGCCACGCCGGACGCCGTCGCCAAGACCATCGCCGCCGTCGTGCACGAGTTCGGCTGGACCGGGCCGCTCGGCGTCACCTATCCGGGCGTGGTCGTCGACGGTGTCGTCCGCACCGCAGCCAACGTCGACAAAGCCTGGATCGGGACCAATGCCGCCGAGGTGATCAGTGGCGCGCTGGACGGCCAGCAGGTCACGGTGCTCAACGACGCCGACGCCGCAGGCGTGGCCGAGGAGCGGTTCGGCGCGGGTAAGGACAACACCGGCGTGATCGTGCTGCTCACCTTCGGTACCGGGATCGGATCCGCGGTGATCAACAACGGCGTGCTGCTACCGAACACGGAGTTCGGCCACATCGAGGTCGGCGGGATGGAGGCCGAGCACCGAGCCGCGTCGTCGGTCAAGGAAAAGAACGACTGGAGTTACAAGAAGTGGGCCCCCGAGGTCACCAAAGTGCTGGTCGCGGTCGAGAACGCCATCTGGCCGGATCTGTTCATCGCCGGTGGCGGAATCAGCCGCAAGGCGGACAAATGGATCCCGCTGCTGACCAACCGCACCCCGGTGGTGGCGGCTGCCCTGCTGAACACGGCGGGCATCGTGGGTGCGGCGCTGGCCGCGCACCCCGACCCGGCCGCCACGTAGCGGACCGAAACCCAGGCAAATCCGCGCGCTCGGCGCAGTAAGGCGGCTTTCTGTCGTTACAATGGTCGAGGCGGCCGCCTAAACGGATAGCGGCGAAGCTCCAAGCCAGAGACTCACGCCGATATTCCCAAATAGCCGACGCTTTCGGTGGTGCATGCACCTGCCCACCTGGAAGGCAGCAAGACCGAAAGGGTGTACGTGGCAGCGACGAAGGCAAGCCCGGTAACTGATGAGACGGTGAACCACACCGTAACCAGGCCGGCCCCGGCCCCCGCCAAGCGGGCGCCCGCGAAGCGAGCTACCAAAGCTACCGGCGATTCCGCCAAGGCACCGGCAAAGCGTGTGACCAAGGCAGCCAAGGCGGCCGCTCCGCGCGCCAAGAAAGACGACACCGGCGACGAGTCGGATGTGGTCGAAGGCACCGACACCGATCTTGACGACGATCTCGAGGCGGAGCCCGACGTTCTCGAAGACGACGAGGTCGAGGTCGAGGACGTCCTGGTCGACGACGACGACGCCACCCCGGCGGACGGCGCCGTCAAGGCCGTGAAGACCCCGGCCGTGGTGGAGCCCACCCCGGCCACCGAGGACGAGGATGTCCCCGAGCCGTCCGAGAAGGACAAGGCCTCCGGCGACTTCGTCTGGGACGAAGAGGAATCCGAGGCACTGCGGCAGGCCCGTAAAGACGCCGAGCTCACCGCGTCGGCCGACTCGGTTCGCGCCTATCTGAAGCAGATCGGCAAGGTCGCGCTGCTCAACGCCGAGGAAGAAGTCGAACTCGCCAAGCGGATCGAAGCCGGGCTGTACTGCACGCAGTTGATGACGGAGATCGCCGAGAAGGGCGAGAAGCTGCCCGCCGCGCAACGCCGCGACTACGCGTGGATCTGCCGCGACGGTGACCGGGCGAAGAACCACCTACTGGAGGCGAACCTGCGCCTGGTCGTCTCGCTGGCCAAGCGCTACACCGGCCGCGGCATGGCGTTCCTCGACCTGATCCAGGAAGGCAACCTGGGCCTGATCCGTGCCGTCGAGAAGTTCGACTACACCAAGGGCTACAAGTTCTCCACCTACGCCACCTGGTGGATCCGGCAGGCCATCACCCGCGCCATGGCCGATCAGGCCCGCACCATCCGGATCCCGGTGCACATGGTCGAGGTGATCAACAAGCTCGGCCGTATCCAGCGTGAGCTGCTGCAGGACCTGGGTCGCGAGCCCACGCCCGAAGAGCTCGCCAAGGAAATGGACATCACGCCGGAGAAGGTGCTGGAGATCCAGCAGTACGCGCGTGAGCCGATCTCGCTGGACCAGACCATCGGCGACGAGGGCGACTCCCAGCTGGGTGACTTCATCGAGGACTCCGAAGCGGTCGTGGCCGTGGACGCGGTGTCCTTCACCCTGCTGCAGGATCAGCTGCAGTCGGTGCTCGAGACGCTCTCGGAGCGCGAGGCAGGTGTGGTGCGGCTGCGGTTCGGCCTGACCGACGGCCAGCCGCGCACCCTGGACGAGATCGGCCAGGTGTACGGCGTGACCCGCGAACGCATCCGGCAGATCGAGTCGAAGACCATGTCGAAATTGCGCCACCCCAGCCGTTCTCAGGTCCTGCGCGACTACCTGGACTAGCGGCGCTCGCGGACCTTGTAGCTGGCCGGCCACGACTCACGGGAGTCATCGCCGGTCAGCGGAACACCGGAGCCGGCCAGCTTCACGTCGTAGGCCTCCCGGTCCGGCCCGACCTCCCGTTCGGCTTTCTCCCTGGCCAGGTAGTACAGCTGGTCGATCTCCAGTTCCTTGAACGCGACGAACGTGGTGCGTCGCACGGTGTGCGGGCTGGTCGCTTCGGCGATCATCCGGTCCGTCACCAGCCGTGTCGCCAGAGCGGCACCGCCGAGCAGGGCGAACGGGATCACCCAGTAGCAGATGAACGACAGCGGAGTCCTGGTGTCCAGGATCGTGGCGTCACCCTGGACTATCGGCGGAACCGCCGAGGACACCGTCATGCCTGCGAACGCGCCGACCCAGATCCAGGTGACCCGGGTGATCACGACGTCGAACAGCTCGCTCTTGGTGACCTCTGCGGCCTGGCCCGGTTCGGCGAACTCACGCACGAACGGCTTGCCGATCAACACCCCGACGAGCGCCACCAGCAGAATGCCTGCGTTACTCAAGGGCTGGATCCAGCGCTCCATGAAGGACTGACTCAGCGCAAAGGTCAGCACCGCCAGCACCAAAAACGTTGCGATGGCACCGATTTCGAGCGTCATTCCGGGTTTGCCCCGGGCCCGCCCGATCAGGAACGACGCCACGGCAATCGCCAGCGCCACCAGCACAGCGGCGGCGAACGGAACATTGCCGACCAGTACCCAGTAGACGATCCACGGCGCGAAGCCGGCCACGATTCCCACGGTGCCTGAGTATAGGGACTCGCCGTTACACCGTGACCTCTTGTTGTCACTTTCCGTCCGCCGTCCGGACGCCGCCTGCCCGCGTCAATCACCCGTCGGCCAACACCCGATGGGGCAAAGTGGGCGGCGTGAACGTCGATGCGCTGCTAGAGACCATTCCGCCGATGGCCGTGTATCTGATCGTCGGGGTCATCATCGGCCTGGAGAGCCTCGGGATCCCCCTGCCCGGCGAGATCGCCCTCGTCAGCGCGGCCCTGCTGGCATCGCGACACACCCTGGACATCAACCCGGTCGCGGTCGGCGCGGCCGCCACCATCGGCGCGGTGATCGGCGACACCATCGGCTACTCGATCGGCCGCCGGTACGGCATGGGGCTGTTCGAGCGCCTCGGCCGTCGCTTCCCCAAGCATTTCGGGCCTGGGCACGTCGCTCTGGCCAAACAGCTCTTCGCGCGCTGGGGTGTCTGGGCGGTGTTCTTCGGGCGCTTCATCGCGCTGCTACGCATCTTTGCGGGGCCACTGGCGGGTGCGTTGAAGATGCGCTATCCGCACTTTCTGACCGCCAACGCCACCGGCGCGCTGTGTTGGGCCGGCGGGACCACCGCCGTCGTCTACTTTCTGGGCCTGGCCGCCGAACGCTGGCTGTCGCGGTTCTCCTGGGTGGCGCTGCTGATCGCCGTCGCGGTCGGCATCGGCGCCACGCTGCTGCTGCGGGAGCGCACGGGCCGGTTGATCGCCGACCTGGAGGCCGAACACGACTGGGACACGCTGCGGCGGGACTGAGCGGCCCGCGCCTACCCTCGCAGGCGTGACGCAGCGCAGAAACGTCTCCTCCGACACCGAATTCGAAGCGACCGTCGGCTACTCCAGAGCTGTCCGGATGGGGCCGCTGGTGGCCGTGGCAGGAACCACCGGCGCGGGCGACGACGTCGCCGCACAGGCCCGGGATGCGTTGCGGCGCATCGAGAGTGCGTTACGCGACGCGGGCGCCGAGCTGACCGATGTGATCCGCACCCGAATTTTCGTCACCGACATCTCGCAGTGGCAGGCCGTCGGCGCGGTGCACGCCGAGGTGTTCGGCGACATCTGCCCCGTCGCGACGATGGTCGAAGTGGCCGCGCTCATCTCCCCTGAACTGCTGGTCGAAATCGAAGTCGACGCCTATCTGGGTGGCTGAGCCGGGTCGAGCGTCGCGAACGAGCCGTCCGGCCCGGGCTCATACGCAGTGATCCTTGTCACAGCACCGGCAGGTAATGGGCCGTACAAATGTGGGAACAACATCGACTCGGGATCCGTTGGGACACCAGGTTCCCAGCGAATCGGCGCTTCGAGCAGCTCAGGATTGAGGTACAGGAGTACCAGATCGGATCGCCCGGCGAACAGCCGATTGGCGGGCAGATGGACTTGCTGAGGTGTCGAAAGGTGGACAAAACCCACCTCCGACAGCGAGGGCGGACGTAGTTCGCCCCCCGCCGAAGCAGCCGTCCACTCGTCGGCCGCGCACAGGTGAACGAGTTCGGCAGGGGCCTTGGTCATACGTCCAGCCTGCCGCAGTCGCCACCGCACGGGGCGTGAGACACGACACACCGGTAAACCCCCTGGGAACAAGGCCAGAACTGAAAACGTCTGAGAAGGTAGTAATCACGCGAGATCGGAGGAGCCATGCACGCAACTCTTTCCACCCCTGAGCTCACCAAGGCTGATCGGTGTGACCGCTGCGGCGCTGCCGCCCGCGTTCGCGCGAAGCTGCCGTCGGGAGCAGAGCTTCTCTTCTGCCAGCACCATGCCAATGAGCACGAAGCCCGACTGATCGAGTTGGCGGCTGTGCTGGAGGCAAGCGCAACCGATCTGTAGGCACGCCGGGCCGCCTCTGGGCGGCCAGGTTGGGCAAGACGGCATCCCGTCAGGGATGCTGGTCTGGTCATGACAGACCAGACCCAGCCTCGTGCCCGGCCACAGCGTCACCACATTTTGCAGATTGCCAAACGCACTCTGTCGAAAGCGTGGGACGACTCGATCTTCTCCGAGTCGGCGCAGGCCGGCTTTTGGTCAGTGCTCTCGTTACCGCCCCTGCTACTGGGGATGCTGGGCAGCTTGGCGTACATCGCCCCGCTGTTCGGCCCGGGCACGTTGCAGACCATCGAAGATCGCCTGATCAGCACCTCATCGCATTTCTTTTCCACCAACGTCGTCAACGAGATCATCGAGCCGACGGTCACCGATATCGTCCAGGGTGCCCGCGGCGAGGTGGTCTCGTTGGGGTTTGTGATCTCGTTGTGGGCCGGGTCGTCGGCCATTTCGGCGTTCGTCGACTCGGTGGTGGAAGCGCATGACCAGACCGAGCTGCGCCATCCTGTTCGGCAGCGGTTCTTCGCGCTGTTCCTGTACGTCGTGGTGTTGATCTTCGCGATCATCGCCGCGCCGTTCGTCGCACTGGGGCCGGCCAAGATCGCTGAATTCATCCCGGACAGCTGGGATCAGGTGCTGCAATTCGGCTACTACCCGGTGTTGTTCGCCACGTTGATCGTCGCGATCACCGTGCTCTACCGGGTGGCGCTGCCCAAGCCGCTGCCGACGCATCGCCTGGTCATCGGCGCCGTCCTGGCGGCGACGTTCTTTCTGGTCGCCACGTTCGGGCTGCGGGTGTACCTGAGCTCGATCACCCGCACCGGCTACACCTACGGCGCGCTGGCCACCCCAATCGCGCTGCTGCTGTTCGCCTTTTTCCTGGGCTTCGCCATCATGATCGGGGCCGAGCTCAACGCCGCGATCCAAGAGGAATGGCCGGCACCCGTCACCCATGCCGATCGGTGGCGCCTGCGGATCAAAGAGAAAGCCCAGGAGCGCTCGGATTCCCGCAACGGGAAATCCCCTGCCGCGCAGCCACATTCCGCGGTGCCCGAGGCGGGCACCGGAATCACACCGACACCGGGACCGGTCAGCCCTTCTTGAACTGCTCGTAGATCCGCTTGCAGTCCGGGCACACCGGCGAGCCCGGCTTGGCGGACTTGGTCACCGGGAACACCTCGCCGCACAGCGCGACGACGTGGGTGCCCATCACGGCACTCTCGGCGATTTTTTCCTTCTTGACGTAGTGGAAGAACTTGGGCCTGTCACCGTCTGTCCCGTCGTCGACCTGTTCATCGGTGTCGGTGCGCTCGATCGTCTGGGTCTCCATGGGAAGACATTCTGCCGAAAGAATGACGGTCGGGAAACCGACGAGCCTAAGCGGGGTCCGCTGTGGAAGAGTGGACCTTGTGAAACACAGCCAAGAGCTGGGTTTCGACGACGACGGTCGGCCTGTGCTGATCACCGCTGCCGCCCCCGCTTACGAGGTCCAGCACCGGCAACGCGTGCGCAAATATCTGACCATCATGTCCTTCCGGGTACCGGCGCTGCTGTTGGCGGCGCTGGCGTACAGCGTGTGGCACAACGGTCTGATTTCCCTGGCGATCATCGCCGCATCGATCCCGTTGCCCTGGATCGCGGTACTGATCGCCAACGACCGGCCACCGCGCCGCGCCGAGGAAGCCCGGCGCTTCGACGGCGAGCGGCGGCGCACTCCGCTGTTCCCCACCGCCGAGCGACCGGCACTGGAACAGCGGGTGCCGCAACATGACTCGGCCGATCCGTACGTCGATGGTTCCCGATGAGGATCTTCTAGCTCTATTCTCAGTACATTCTCAGGTCTCCGCGGCATTACTGCACTTCAGAGGGTGTGAACCGCGCGAACTGTGGGAACTCTTTCGCCGAGTTCTGCGTTGAACCACATGACAGTTCGAGCCAGTAGGAGGCCGCTATGGCAAATGCCGCCGCAAGGATTGACAATGGCGATCTGGATGCCCAGAGTCCAGCCGCAGATCTCGTCCGGGTGTATTTGAACGGTATCGGCAAGACGGCTTTGCTCAGCGCCGCCGACGAAGTAGAGCTCGCCAAGCGGATCGAGGCCGGGCTCTATGCGCAGAACGTGCTGGATACCCGGAAACGCTTGGGAGAGAACCGCAAAAAGGATCTCGCCGCAGTCGTTCGCGACGGCAAGGCCGCCAGGGCGCACCTGCTCGAGGCCAACCTGCGTCTGGTCGTGTCACTGGCCAAGCGCTACACCGGCCGCGGGATGCCCCTGCTGGACCTCATCCAGGAAGGCAACCTCGGACTCATCCGCGCGATGGAAAAGTTCGACTACACCAAAGGATTCAAGTTCTCGACCTACGCCACGTGGTGGATCCGGCAGGCCATCACGCGTGGCATGGCCGATCAGAGCCGCACCATCCGGCTGCCTGTCCACCTCGTCGAGCAGGTCAACAAACTGGCCCGCATCAAGCGCGAGATGCATCAGAATCTCGGCCGCGAGGCCACCGACGAGGAGCTGGCCGAAGAGTCCGGCATCCCCGAGGAGAAGATCGCCGATCTGCTGGCCCACAGCCGCGACCCGGTGAGCCTGGACATGCCGGTCGGCAGCGACGAAGAAGCACCGCTGGGTGACTTCATCGAGGACGCCGAAGCGCTGTCCGCGGAGAACGCGGTCATCGCCGAGCTGCTCCACACCGACATCCGCAGCGTGCTCGCGACGCTCGATGAGCGTGAGCATCAGGTGATCCGGCTGCGGTTCGGTCTCGACGACGGCCAGCCGCGCACGCTCGACCAGATCGGCAAGCTTTTCGGTCTGTCCCGTGAGCGGGTCCGCCAGATCGAACGCGAAGTGATGGCCAAACTCCGCCACGGCGATCGTGCCGAGCGGTTGCGGTCATACGCCAGCTGACCATCCCGAAATCAGTATGCCCGCCGTGCCCCCCGGCGGGCATACTGCTGTCCGCTGTGGGTGCCCGTGTTAAGCGAACCATTCACACAGCTGGCCCAGTAGACTCGTGGGCGACGGAGGTGCCATATGAACGATCTGGTCGATACCACAGAGATGTACCTGCGGACGATCTACGACCTCGAAGAAGAGGGCGTGACCCCGCTGCGTGCACGTATCGCAGAGCGGCTTGAGCAGAGCGGTCCGACGGTGAGCCAGACGGTGTCCCGCATGGAGCGCGACGGCTTGCTGCACGTGGCCGGCGACCGCCACCTGGAACTCACCGACAAGGGCCGCATGTTGGCCGTTGCCGTGATGCGCAAGCACCGGTTGGCCGAGCGGCTGCTGGTCGACGTCATCGGCCTGCCGTGGGAAGAAGTCCATGCCGAGGCCTGCAAGTGGGAGCACGTCATGAGCGAGGACGTCGAGCGGCGCCTGCTCGCGGTGTTGGACAACCCCACGGTGTCACCGTTCGGCAATCCCATCCCCGGCCTGTCCGAACTGGGCTTCGGCACCAGCGACGGGTTCGAGACGTCGCATCTGGTCCGGTTGACCGAACTACCGGCCGGCTCCCCCGTCGCCGTCGTGGTGCGCCAGCTGACCGAGCACGTGCAGGGCGATATCGCGCTGATCGGTCGGCTGAAAGACGCCGGCGTGGTGCCCAATGCCCGGGTGACCGTGGAGATGAATCCACTGGGCGGGGTGATCATCGTCATCCCCGGACACGAGAACGTCGAACTGCCCCATGAGATGGCCCACGCCGTCAAGGTGGAAAAGGTCTAAGTCGTACTAGCAGGCGCGCTGATCGAAAGGCCGCCGCGGCGGCAGGCGCACCCCCAGCTCTTCGGCCAGCCGGTAACCGGTGGCGGCGAGCTCACGGATCTGTTCCGGGCGCATTCCCGACCGCAGCGCATCGTCGAGCATGCCCGCCATCCGGTGTGCGGGATCGCACTGCAGCGCCGCCTCCAGCGCCACCCCGGCCAGCGGCCCGTCGCCACGCGCGTACGCGCTGAACGCCAACAGCACCAACGGCTCGACCCGCCACCGGCCGGGCAGCCGGCGTGCCAGTACCGCCCACAGCATCTCCGCCTCGGCGGCGATCTCCCCCACCGCCAGCGCGTAGAGCGTGTCTCGCACCGTGACATCGGTGAGCGCGGAGCCGAGCTGCGCGAGTTCGTCATCGGCGAGTGCGGCGCCGCCGGCCACCCGGGCGGCGGCAGCCAACACGGCCCGCACGTCACGCCGGGCGCACCCCTCAGGGTCCTCTCGGCGCAGCCCTTGCTGGTCGGCCCGCAGCATCGCGATGGTGTCGGCCAGCGTGGCCACCCCGTCGATCTCCTGGCGCGCTTCGGTGGCGATGACAGCCTGTAGTTCGGCGCGACTGGAGTAGAGCCTGCGCCCGCCGAGCACCGCGGCGGCGGCCAGCGGCGAGGCCGTCGGGTCGTCGACGTGTCCGCGGGCTCCGCAGCCGTCGACGCAATGCCAGCGGCCACCCGCGCCGACGTGGTCCACCACGTGCACCGCCCACAACTCGACGCCGTGCTCCTCGAGCGCATCGGTGAGGTCCTCGCTGAGCGAGCGGTGTTCCTCATTGCACATCGGGCACGCCGCGCCGTCGGCGTCGACGATGACGGCGATCACCGCGTCGGGTTGCGCCGCGGCGGCGACCTCCGCCAACGGACCGAGGCCGCCGATGACCTCCGATCTGTCCGCCGACAGGTCGACCCGCATCACCGCGCCCACCTCACCGCCTTCGATCGACACCAGGACAAGAGACTTCTCCGGGGTGAACCCGAGAATGGCGGGCAATGCGGCGATCAGGGCGCTGGGGCGGTTCAGGTCAAAACCGCGATTGTGGGATGTCATGGCGCAACCGTGGCAACCGGCACCGTCACGGCGAATCCGTCGCCACCGCCCGGGAACACCAGCTGTGGATGAACGGCAGACTGTGCACAGATCACGCCAGCGGGGGGCCGCAGAGTTCACGCGCTATTGACCCTCTCGGCATGCGAGATACCCGTAACGGGCGTAGACCTCTATCTCATGGGTTCGGTAGAGGGATATGACCTCGTGGTCATCGGTTCGGGGCCGGGTGGCCAGAAAGCCGCCATTGCGGCCGCCAAGCTCGGCAAATCGGTGGCGGTGATCGAACGCGGCCAGATGCTCGGCGGTGTCTGCGTGCAGACCGGCACCATCCCGTCGAAGACGCTGCGCGAGGCGGTGGTCTATCTCACCGGGATGAGCCAGCGCGAGCTGTACGGCGCCAGTTACCGGGTCAAGGAGAAGATCACCCCTGCTGATCTGTTGGCCCGTACGCAACACGTGATCGGCAAGGAAGTAGACGTCATCCGCTCGCAGCTGATGCGCAACCGGGTCGAGCTATACGTCGGGCACGCCCGCTTCCTCGACGATCACAAAATCATGGTCGAAGACCCCAACCGCTCTGAGAGTGTGACCGTCAGCGGCAAGTACATCGTCATCGCCACCGGCACCAAGCCGGCCAGGCCCGAAGGCGTCGAGTTCGACGACCACCGCGTGCTGGACTCCGACGGGATTCTGGACCTCAAGAACATCCCGGGTTCGATGGTGGTGGTGGGCGCGGGCGTCATCGGTATCGAGTACGCGTCGATGTTCGCCGCGCTGGGCACCAAGGTGACCGTCGTCGAGAAACGCGATTCCATGCTGGACTTCTGCGACCCCGAAATCGTCGAGGCGCTGCGGTTTCACCTGCGCGACCTCGCCGTGACGTTCCGGTTCGGCGAGGAGGTGACCGCGGTGGACATCGGCGCCTCCGGCACGGTCACGACGCTGGCCAGCGGAAAGCACATTCCCGCCGAGACCGTCATGTACTCGGCGGGCCGGCAGGGCCAGACCGACCACCTCGACCTGCCCAACGCCGGCCTGGAGGCCGACAACCGCGGCCGGATCTTCGTCGACGACCACTATCAGACCAAGGTCGACCACATCTACGCCGTCGGCGACGTCATCGGCTTTCCCGCGTTGGCCGCGACGTCGATGGACCAGGGCCGCCTGGCGGCGTATCACGCGTTCGGCGAACCGGCCAGGGCCATGACGGAGCTGCAACCGATCGGGATCTACTCCATCCCGGAGGTGTCCTACGTCGGTGCCACCGAAGTCGAACTGACCAAGGACTCGATCCCGTACGAGGTCGGGGTGTCCCGGTACCGCGAGCTCGCGCGCGGCCAGATCGCCGGCGACTCCTACGGCATGCTCAAACTGCTGGTGTCCACCGATGACCTGACGATCCTCGGCGTGCACATCTTCGGCACCGCGGCCACCGAGTTGGTGCACATCGGTCAGGCCGTGATGGGCTGCGGTGGCACCATCGAGTACCTGGTCGACGCGGTGATCAACTACCCGACGTTCTCCGAGGCCTACAAGGTCGCCGCACTGGACGTGATGAACAAGCTGCGGGCACTGGCCCAGTTCAAGGCGGAGCGCTCAGCAAGCTGAGGCGAAACTGTTCGGCGCTTTGTCGCCGGGCCCGCCTGCCTCCGCGCGGGCCAGCAGCGCGGCGGTGTCGTCGTCGAACGGCGACGAGTAGGAGACGCTCTCCTCGCAGCCGCCGCCGTCGAGACCGCCGACCACCCCGGTGACGGTCGACCCGCTGATCCAGGGCGCGCCGCTGGTGCCGTCCACCAGGCCGCCGCACGCCAGCGACGGATACCCGCCCCGCGCGGTCGTGGTGTCGGCCTGGCAGCTCAGCGGACTTCCGCCGTTGCCGAGCGGATAACCGGTGACGGTCACCGTGGTGCCGGCTTTGGGCGCGGTGCCCAGCGTCAGGGCGGCACCTGACGCCGCCTCGATCGAACCGCCCGCACCCCTGCTGACCCGCACGATGGCGTAATCGGCCATCGGGTCCTGGGTGGCCACCCAGCGCGGGTCCAGGTAGACGGTGTCGACCGTCCACAGATCGGCCGGCGCCGCTTCGTTGTCGAAGGCGGGCACGAAGGTGGCCGGGAGCCCGTCGGCCAGGCAGTGTGCGGCGGTCAGGATCAGGTCACCGGTGGCCGAATGCAGCACCGACCCGGTGCAGGTGTGCAGCGTGCCTGCGCCGAGGAAGACCGCGCCGACGCGCGGATCGGGGCCGACCTGCGTCGCGCTGGCGGCGGGTGTGCCGACGACAGGCTCCCCTCCCTTTGCCATCATGGGGGTGGGTGAACTTTGCGCGGTGCAACCCGCTAGCAGCAGTGCGACCGGCAGTGTCGCCACCCAGGTCCGCATGAACGTCGATCATGCCCGATGACGCTGTATGCCGCCGGGCCGGAATGCCAGCTCCGTTGCTGCATGTTGGACCAAAAGCGAGTGTCAAACCCGGGTCCACCGGAGCACTCGCTGTGATCTGAGGGACACTAGAGGTCACGGCAGATGAATCGGCAGACTCCGATATCAGCAGCCGTGGCAAGGAGGCGGAGATCAATGGCTAGCCCAACAGGCTCAGAATCAGCTGCAGAATCGCAGTCGGTGCCCGACCAACACCCGCGGTACCAGCCTGAACAGTCCGGCATGTACGAGCTTGAGTTCCCGGCGCCGCAGCTGACGTCCGACGACGGTCGCGGCCCGGTGATGCTGCACGCGCTGGAAGGGTTCTCCGACGCCGGTCACGCCATCAAGCTGGCGGCCAAGCACCTCAAGGACGCCCTGGATACCGAACTGGTCGCGTCCTTTGCCATCGACGAACTGCTCGACTACCGCTCCCGGCGGCCGCTGATGACCTTCAAGACCGACCACTTCACCCACTACGACGACCCCGAGCTCAGCCTCTACGCCCTGCGTGACACCGTCGGGACGCCGTTTCTGCTGCTGGCAGGCATGGAGCCGGACCTCAAGTGGGAACGGTTCATCACCGCCGTGCGACTGCTGGCCGAACGACTCGGAGTCCGCCAGACCATCGGGCTGGGTTCGATTCCGATGGCGGTGCCGCACACCCGGCCGGTCACCCTGACCGCGCACGCCAATAACCGTGAGCTGATCGACGACCACACCCCGTGGGTCGGCGAAGTGCAGGTGCCGGGCAGCGTGTCGAACCTGCTGGAGTACCGGATGGCCCAGCACGGGCAGGAAGTCGTCGGATTCACCGTGCACGTGCCGCACTACCTGGCGCAGACGGATTACCCGGCTGCAGCGCACGCGCTGCTCGAACAGGTCGCCAAGACAGGTTCGCTGGATCTGCCGATGGCAGCTTTGACCGAGGCCTCCGCAGACATCCACACCAAGATCGACGAGCAGGTCGCGGCCAGTCCAGAGGTCGCTCAGGTGGTGACGGCGCTGGAGCGCCAGTACGATGCATTCGTCAACGCCCAGGAGAACCGATCGTTGCTAGCCCACGACGAGGAACTGCCGAGCGGTGACGAACTCGGAGCGGAATTCGAACGTTTCCTCGCCCAGCAGACGGACGAGCCGTTCAAGGACCCGTTCCGCGACGACAACGGCACGACGTAGGACGAAGCACCTGACCCATCCGTGCGCCACCGGGCCCGACGACGAGGTTGGACGATCATGACGACACCGACGACGTGGCAGGCGTGCTGATGGCCCGCAAGACGAACCTGCGCCCGGTGCGGGAGCTGACGCCGTCGCTGGAGTTCCGGACGATTCACGGTTACCGGCGGGCGTTCCGGATCGCCGGGTCGGGGCCTGCTCTGCTGCTCATCCACGGCATCGGCGACAACTCCACGACGTGGAGCACGGTGCACGCCAAGCTCGCCCAACGGTTCACCGTGATCGCGCCGGATCTGCTGGGCCACGGCCAGTCCGACAAACCCCGCGCGGACTACTCGGTGGCGGCCTACGCCAACGGCATGCGGGACCTGCTCGGCGTGCTCGACATCGAGCGGGCCACCGTGGTCGGACATTCGCTGGGCGGCGGGGTGGCGATGCAGTTCGCCTATCAGTTCCCGCAGTTGGTCGAACGGCTCATCCTGGTCGGGTCCGGCGGGGTGACCAAGGACGTCAACATCGCGCTGCGGATCGCATCGCTGCCGATGGGCAGCGAAGCGCTGGCGCTGCTGCGGTTGCCGCTGGT
>JBEVHL010000553.1:0-10296 GCA_040511255.1 Mycobacterium sp.
GTCCGGATAGGTGGCGCGCAGCCATTCGATGAACGGGACGACGCGGGCGATCTCCTGGTCGGCGTCCACCACTTCGCCGGGGCCGGCCTTGACGCCGCCGATGTCGACGACGTCGGCGCCTTCTTCAATGACCCGATGCGTCGCGGCCTTGGCGGCCTCGTCGGTGAAGTTGGCGCCGCGGTCGTAAAACGAATCCGGGGTGCGGTTGACGATCGCCATGATCAGCGCGCGGTCGGCCGCCACCGGCCGGCCGAGAAATGTCGACTGCACGCGGTCCAGGCTAGTTGTCACCGATCCCCAGCCACCGCGAGCGCTCAGCGTTGTACGGTCCACCGCCGATTTTCTGTACCAGAGTGAGCGCTCGCCGCTTCCTCAGGCCTTTGGACGCTTCCCGTCCGCCACCTCGTCGGCGTACTCCTCGTAGAACGGCACGTACCCGTCCTCGCGGCCCGCCAACACGTAGAGCGGCTCGCTGATATCGGGTCCGTAGCCCTCCTCGCGCAGCTTCACCTTCTGGCTCTTGAACGTCGACGTGTGTTCCAGCGACTCCACCAGCCGGACGAACAACGGCATCGCATAGCTCGGCAGCTTGTCGTACACCGTGCCCGCCAGCGCCTTGCCGTCGAACTCCGCACCCTCGCGCAGCTGGATCGCCGCCATGCCGGCCCGCCCGCCCGTGTGCGGCACCTCGACGCCGAACACCGTGCACTCCTCGACGGTCCGGTCAGCCGACAACGCGGCCTCGACCTGAGTGGTCGCGACGTTCTCACCCTTCCAGCGGAACGTATCGCCCAGCCGGTCGGCGAACGCCGCATGCCCCATGCCTTGCGGGTTCATCACATCGCCGGTGTTAAACCACACATCGCCGTCGCGAAAAGCGTTGCGCACCAACTTCTTTTCCGTCGCCGCCGGATCGGTGTAGCCGTCGAACGGCGACAGCCGGTTCACCGGGCTGATCAACAGACCGGGCTCACCGGAGGCCACCTTGTGCACCCGGCCCGCCTCGTCGCGGCGCGGCTCACCGGTATCGGGGTCGAACTCGACGTAGGCCAACGGCATCGGGCTGATGCCGGTGCTCTTCGAGACGTTGAAGATGTTGATGAACGCGGTGTTGCCCTCGCTGGCGGCATAGAACTCGCACACCCGCTTGATACCGAACCGGGTGGTGAACTCGTCCCAGATGTCCGGCCGCAGGCCATTACCCGCGATCAGCGTTACCTTGTGCCTGCGATCGGTCGGCTTCGGCGGCTGGTTCAGCAGATACCGGCACAGCTCACCGATGTAGATGAACGCCGTCGCATCGCTGGCAATCACCTCGTCCCAGAACCGCGACGCGGAGAACGACTTGCCCAGCGCCAGCGTCGCGCCGGAGTTGATCACCGACGACACCGCCACCGTCAGCGCGTTGTTGTGATAGAGCGGCAGGCAGCAGTACAGGGTGTCATCGCTGCTCAGTCGCAACCCGAGGCCGCCGAAGCCGGCCAGCGCGCGCAGCCACCGAAAGTGCGTCATCACACTGGCTTTCGGGTTTCCGGTGGTGCCGGAGGTGAAGATGTAGAACGCGGTGTCCTTGGCCAGCACCGCCGATGCCGACGCCGGGTTGGCGGTCGGGGCGCTGACCGCCAGACGCTCGATCTCCTCGATGGTGGTGGGTTCCGTCGCGCCCTGCTCGACCGCGCCGCTCTCGGTGATGGCCTCGATCAGATCGGATTCGGCGACGATCACGGTGGCGTCGAGCAGACCGATGCTGTGCGCCAGCACGTCGCCTTTCTGGTGGTAATTGAGCATGCCCGCGACGGCGCCGCACTTGACCACGGCGAGCATCATCAGCACGGCGTTCGGCGAATTGCGCAGCATGATCCCGACGACGTCGCCGTGCCCGACACCCTGGGCGGCCAGCACCGCGGCGTAGCGATTGGCGGTAGCGTTGGCCTGGGCGTAGGTCAGGGTTTCGTCGCCGAAGCGGACGAACGTACGGTCGGCGAACTTCGCGGCCCGGTCTTGGAACACCTTGCCGATCGACGTCTTCGACGTGGGCCGCGCCATCATCCCGGTGGTGACGCCGCGGAAGATCGTGGGCGCGTCTTTGAGCAGACTCGGCACCTGACTGGCGATATCGCTCAGGCCGACAGAAGTACGTGAACCCGATTCATCGGCCATATCGTCAGCCTAACCGGGACGGGAAACCTCTGTTGTCAGCTGGGCGCACACAGGTCGAGTGCCGCGTCGATGTCCTGGGTGACCGGCATCCGGTCCAACGCTGCCGAGGCGACGTAACCGGTCTTGACCAGCCCCGCCAACCAGGTCCGCAGCCCGTCGTAGTGACCGACCGGATCCAGCATCACCACGGGTTTGTCGTGCATGCCCAGGTAGCCCGCGGTCCATGCTTCGAAGAGTTCCTCCAGCGTGCCGATCCCGCCGGGCAGGGTGATGAACGCGTTCGCGCGCTCTTCCATCACGCGCTTCCGGTCGCGCATGGTGTCGGTGACGATCAGTTCGTCGGCGTCGACGTCGGCAAGCTCGCGATGCACCAGAGCCTTCGGGATCACCCCCACCGTGCGACCGCCGTGAGACCGCGCGCCGTCGGCAACCGCGCCCATCGCCGAGACGTTGCCCCCGCCGGACACCAGCGTCCAGCCGCGGTCGGCAATCGCCCGGCCCAGTGCGGTCGCTAGGGCCAACAGCTCGGGATCGGTCGGACCTGAGGCGCAGTACACGCAGACCGCCCACTGATCATGGGGTTCGGATTCGCTCTCCACACCGACAACGTAGACGGCCAGAGCACCTCAGGCCCATTTCGCCCTATTCGCCTGCCGCACACCTCGACCGCCATACAATCCGGCGGTGCCGATGCGCTGGAGCGTCCCCGTGCACCACGCCGCCCTCGAGCAACTGACCGAGGCGCTGCGCGACCCGGTCCGCGCCGGCGCCATCGTCGTCGGACCCGACGGCGTCGGGAAGTCCACCCTGGTCCGCACCGTGGCCGAGGACTTCGTGCGCACGCATGCCGGCATCGTCCGGTGGGTCACCGGGACACCTGCCGAGCGGGTCGTCCCCTTCGGCGCCTTCAGCGATCTGGTGCAGGTCGACGACATCGGCAAGCCGGCCGCACTGCTGCGCGCCGCCCGCACGTCGCTACCGCTGGGCACCGATGATCTGCTGATCGTCGACGACGCGAACCACCTGGACCAACTGTCCGCGACTCTGGTCTACCAACTGGCCCGCGCGGGCCAGACCCGGATGATCATCACCGCGGGCTCGGAGGCCGACGCCCAGGAAGCACTGGCCGCGTTGTGGACCGACGACCTGCTGGTGCGCATCGAACTCGCTCAGGGCGACGTCCCCGACCCGCAGGAGTTCGTCACCGGACTGCCCGCGGCCGCCCGGTCCGTCCTGGCCTACCTCGCGGTCCATGAGCCGTTGGCACTGGCTGATCTGCGCACGCTGACCTCGTCCGACGCTATCGACGCAGCGACGGCCGCCGGCGCGGTGGAGGTGCACCTGCGCGGGCCGAACGGCGACGATCCGATGGTGTTCACCGCCCATCCGCAGTTCGGCCGGCGGGCGTATGCGGCCCTCGGCGAAGACAGGGCGCGCGCACTGCGCACCGACCTGGTGCCGGTGCTGGCCGCCCGGCGTCGCGATCACCCCAGTGACCGGCTGCGGCTGGCGGCGGTCGCACTGGACAGCGACGCGCCGCAGCCCGTCGACGACCTCGTGGTGGCCGCGGACGAGGCGCTGCGACTCGGCGACGTGGCCCTGACCGAGCGACTGGCCCGCGCTGCCGTGGCCGGGTCGGGGCCGCTGACGGCGCGACTGCTGCTCGCGCAGGCGCTGGCCTGGCAGGGTCGCGGTCGCGACGCCGACGCGGTGCTGGCTACGGTCGAGGCCGGCACCTTGTCCGAGGCGGAGTTGATGGCGTGGGCGCTGCCGCGGGCGGCCAACCAGTTCTGGATGCTCAGTGAGCCCGAACGTGCGACGGCGTTCCTGCGGACCACCCGCGGCCGCGTCACCGAGCCTGCGGCCGCAGCCACCATCGACGCCTTGAGCGCGACGTTCGCGATGAATGCCGGCAATCCCCAACGGGCGCTGCAGATCGCGACCGAAGTGCTGGCGTCAGACGCCGCCGACGACATGGCGGTGGCGTGGGCAGCCAGCGCGGCCTGCCTGTGTTCGGCGCGGATGGGTCGGTTCGACGACGTCGAGCCGTTCGCCGAGCGGGCGCGCGCCGCCGAGCATCCCGGCTTGTTGCGGTTCACCGTCGGCTTTGCCCAGACCACCGCGCTGCTGATGGCCTGTGATCTGGCCGCCGCCGAACGAATGGCTAAGCAGTACACCGACTTTGCGGAGCTTCAACAGCCGGGGCGGGCGATCGGCGAGGTGCTGCTGGCCCATGTTCTGATCGTCAGGGGCGACCAGGAACATCTCGCTGCCGCCGTCGAATTGTTGACGCCGGCATCAGCGACGCTGGATCACACCGGATATTCGTGGGGACCGCTGTCGCTGATCCTGCTGGCGACCGCGCTGTCCCGCCAAGGTGAGCTCACGGAAGCAGCAAAAGTGTTGTCGCGCGCCGACTCTCGGCACGGCACCAAATCCGCGTTGTTCGCCCCCGAACTGGGACTGGCGCGAGCCTGGCGCCTGTTCGCGGCGCGCGACGGGCATGGCGCGGTCAGTGCCGCCCGGCAGGCGGCCGGGATGGCCGAGCGGTCCGGGCAGTCGGCGGTGGCGCTGTTGGCCTGGCATGACGCGGTGCGCCTGGGCGATATGCGCGCGGCGGACCCGTTGGCCCGGATCGCCGCAGAGACCGACTGTGCATACGGCCGGCTGGCCGCTGAGCACGGCCGCGCCCTGACGGCCGGGGACGGCGACGCCCTGCACGCGGTGTCGGCGCAACTGGCAGCCGCCGGCCTGCTCGCCGCGGCGAGCGACGCCGAGGCTCAGGCCAGCCGATCCAGGGCGGACATCCTCAAGCCGTGATAGCGGGTGCACTCTTTGCCGTGCCACTGCTCGCTCCAGCCGTCGAGCAAGGCGCCTGCGGCGAGCATCGGGGACAGCTCCTCGATGACCGCGGCGTCGGGCACACTGCTGGCGAGTAACAACTCACACAGTTCGACGGCGCGCCGCCAGTCGACGTGCACGTCGCCGGCCAGCGAGATCGATTGGGCGTCAATGGAAACCAAGCCTTCAGCACCGAACGGCCGTAACCGCCACAGCGTGGTCCGCAGCCTGGCCGACGAACTTCGCACCGGCACGTCGGGCCACAGTTGCGCACACGCGGCGGCGCGGTGCACCGGCCGACCCGCGAGGGCCGCCAGCGCGATCACCCGTTGACACGAGGGCGGCAGATCAACAGGCTCGCCGTCGCGGCGGACGTCGAACCCGCCGATCAGGCGAACCGTGAAGCGTCCCGGCATGCGCTGCTCCTCAGGTGGTGAGAGGCGGTTACCGGGTAAGCCTCGATGGTCGTCGAGTCTCGGCGCCGCTCAGGCGCTGAGATACCTGCGCAGCATATCGACGGCAGCGGTGATCTGCGAAACCTGCACCGACTCGTCGCGACGGTGTGCGACGTTGGGGTCCCCCGGCCCGTAGTTCACGGCCGGGATGCCTAGCGCGGCGAACCGGGCGACATCGGTCCAGCCGTATTTCGCGCGCACCTGCCCACCGGCCGCCTCGATCAGCCGGGCCGCTGCGGGCCGGCTCAGGCCGGGCAGTGCACCGGCGGCCGAATCGGTCAGCTCGAGGGTGACCGGCAGCCCGTCGAACACCTCGCGCACGTGGTCGAGTGCGGACTCCGGCGTCCGGTCGGGGGCAAACCGGAAGTTCACCGTCACGCTGGCCGCGTCGGGGATCACGTTGCCCGCCACTCCCCCGTCGATCCGCACCGCCGACAGCCCTTCGCGGTAGACGCAGCCGTCGATGTCCACGCTGCGGGCTTGGTATGCGGTCAGCCGCGCGAGCACATCGGAGAGCTTGTGGATGGCATTGTCGCCCAGCCAGGACCGCGCCGAGTGGGACCGGGTGCCCGTCGCACTGATCACTACCCGCAGCGTGCCCTGGCAGCCCGCTTCGATGAAACCGTCCGACGGTTCGCCGAGTATCGCGATATCGGCCTGCAGCCAGTCCGGCAGCTCCCGCTCGATGCGGCCCAATCCATTTGCGGTGGACTCGATTTCCTCGCAGTCGTAGAACACCAGCGTCAGATCGTGGGCCGGGTCGGTGACGGTCGCCGCCAGGTGCAGGAAGACCGCGTCACCGGATTTCATGTCGGAGGTGCCGCAGCCGTGCAGCACGTCGCCGTCGAGGCGGGACGGCACGTTGTCGGCGATCGGCACGGTGTCCAGATGGCCGGCCAGCATGACCCGGGTCGGCAGGCCCCGGTCGGTGCGGGCCAGCACCGCGTTGCCGCTGCGGATGATCTCGAATCCGGCGGTCTGGGACCGCAGCGCCGCCTCCACGTCGTCGGCGAGGCGGGCTTCGTCGCGCGAGACACTGGGGATGTCCACCAGCGCTGCGGTCAGGGCGATCGGGTCGCCGTGTAGGTCCAGCACAACTGACCAATCTATCGGTCCCGCCCGATCAAGTACCGTGAGCACCGTGACTGGAGCTTCGGGTATAGGGCTGGCGACCATTGCCGGCGACGGAACGGTTCTCGACACCTGGTTTCCCGCACCGGAACTGGGGACGTTCGACGAGCCGGGAACGGCGCGGCTGTCGGTGGCCCAGGCGACCGCCGAACTGGCGGCCCTGACCGGTCCCGACCCCGACCGGGACACCGAGACCGTGCTGGTCCGCACGGTGATCGGCGACCTGGCCGACAAACCCACAGATGCCTACGACGTGTACCTGCGGCTGCACCTGCTGTCGCACTGCCTGGTGGCCCCGCACGGCCTGAGCACCGACGGCTTCTTCGGCCTGCTGAGCAATGTGGTGTGGACCAACTACGGGCCCTGCGCGGTCGAGGGCTTCGAGCTGGTGCGGGCACGGCTGCGCGGCCGCGGCCCGGTGACGGTGTTCGGCGTCGACAAGTTCCCGCGGATGGTCGACTACGTGGTGCCCGCCGGTGTCCGGATCGCCGACGCCGACCGGGTGCGCCTGGGCGCCCACCTGGCTCCGGGTACGACGGTGATGCACGAAGGCTTCGTCAACTTCAACGCGGGCACGCTCGGCTCGTCGATGGTCGAGGGCCGGATCTCGGCGGGTGTGGTGGTCGACGACGGCTCCGATGTCGGCGGCGGCGCGTCCATCATGGGCACGCTGTCCGGGGGCGGCAGCCAGGTCATCTCGGTCGGCAAGAGGTGCCTGCTGGGCGCCAACTCCGGCCTGGGCATCTCACTGGGTGACGACTGCGTCATCGAGGCCGGCCTGTATGTCACCGCGGGCACCAAGGTCAGCACGTCGGATGGTGAGGCCGTCAAGGCCCGCGAGCTGTCCGGCGTGAACAACCTGCTGTTCCGGCGTAATTCGGTCAGCGGTGCGGTCGAGGTGGTGCGCCGCGACGGGCACGGCATCACCCTCAACGAGGCCCTGCACGCCAACTAGTCTTGTTTTTCCCACGAGCGGTCTAACAGCTCGGCGTGACCTTGAACATCGCCACCCCGTGGATCGGAATCCCCTCCGCGCCAAAGGCTCCGGTGGTGGTCGTCTCGGTATGGGCCCACAGGTCGCGCACGGTGTAGCAGGACGCGGGCGGCAGCCCGACCGCCTCGGCCGTCGTCGTGATGCTCACGGGTGGCTCCACCGAGTTGTACAACGCCACCGCCACCGAGCCGTCTGCCAGCGGCTTGGCGATCACCCGGCGGTCGCTGCGCAGCGGTATGCCCTGCAGCACCAAGGGATCCTGATCGACGGCGATCACATCGCGGTTGGTCAGAATGGCTCGGGTCGCGGGTGTCATGTTCCGCAGATCGTTACCGGCGATCAGTGGCGCGGCCAGCATCGCCCACAGCGAGAAGTGCGTGCGCTGTTCGGCGTCGGTCAGATCGGGCCGCTGCTCGCCCACCCGATCCACCACCTGCGCGGGCACCGGTTGTTGCGAGATGTCTGCCTCCGTGACAGTGCCCGGTAGCGACAGACTGGTCAGCATCGTCGGATGGCCTGCGATGAAGACGGCCCATGGGATGCCGACCACCATCATGTCGGGGTCGTTCCAATAGCCCGGACGGCTGCGTTCGGCCACCGGGATGGCGGCCGCGAACGCCAAGCTGACCCCGGCCAGGCCCTGCGCCCACAGGGTGTCGTCACCCCAGGCCGGAACCAGGTCGATCGAATTGCGGGTCATATCGGCGATACCGGACCAGTCGTACCGCGCGCCGGCGCTCGCAGACGCCGAACTGTTCGGGTTGATGCTGTAGACGATGCGTCTTCCGCTGGCGCGCAGCGCGTCTCGCATCGCCGTGAAGTACTTCACCTGCTCATCGTGATCGTTGTCGAACCGGCACCAGTCGTATTTGAGGTAGTCGACGCCCCACGCGGCGAACATGTGGGCGTCGGCAGACTCGTGCCCGGCACTCGCAATGCGCGGGTCCTGCCCGCAGGTTTCGTCGAACGGGCTGGCGTACAACCCCAATGACAGACCGCGGTCGTGAGCGTAGCGCGCGATCGTGGCGATACCGTCGGGGAACGTGGCGGGGTTGGCCCGCAGATTGCCCTCGAAGTCCCGGGTGCCCGCCGCCCAGCCGGCGTCGAGGTTGACGTAGCGATAGCCGGCGTCGCGCATCCCCGACGACACCATCGAGTCGATGGTGTCCTTGACGTTCTGCTCGGTCAGCGGCATCCCGGAGTTCCAGGAGTTCCAGCCCATCGGCGGGGTGAGCTGTGGCGGCGCCTGCGGGATGGGTGGCGTCGAGCAGCCCGCGACAACCAGGATGGCCGCACCTGCCAGAGCCCAGAGTCGACGCACGCCGCCCAGTGTTACAGCAGGTTCTGGGTGCAGTATTCAGACATGACTACCGCCTTGCTGCTGATGGACGTCCAGAACGGGATCCTCGCGCGCTTCGACGACAACGCCGACTACCTCGACCGGGTGGTCGCGGCGCAGGTCAGAGCGGAGGAAGCCGGGATGCCGGTGGTGTTGGTCCGGGTCGGTTTCCACCCGGGGCATCCCGAGATATCGACGCGCAACAAAAGGTTTTCGGCGGTCAAGGCGGCCGGCGGCATGGTCCTCGGCGACGAGTCCACCCAGCCGCACCCGCTGCTGCTTCGGGGTAACGGCGAAGTGGTGGTGACCAAGAAACGCATCAGTGCGTTCGCCGGGAGCGATCTGGCACCGGTGTTGCGGGCCCACGATGTCGAGCATCTGGTGTTGGCGGGGATCTCGACCAGCGGGGTGGTGTTGTCGACGCTGCGCGCGGCGGCCGATCTGGACTACCGGCTGACCGTACTGGCCGATTTGTGCCGCGACGGTGACGAGGAGGTGCACCGGGTGTTGACGGAGAAGGTGTTCCCCAGCCAGGCCGACGTGATCGATTCGGCCGGCTGGCGGCCCTGACGTTATTCGGCTGCCAGGATGCAGAATTCGTTGCCTTCGGGATCGGCGAGCACCACCCAGCTCTGCTCACCCTGACCGATGTCGACGCGCCGGGCGCCCAGGCCGAGTACCCGCTGGACCTCGGCGTCCTGGTCGTCGGGGGTGAAGTCGAGGTGCAGCCGGTTCTTGACGACCTTGTCGTCCGGTACGGCCAGGAACAGCCAGACCGGGCCTTCCCCGGCGGGCGGGGTCAGTTGTACATCCCCGTCGTCGGTCACTTCCAGCGGCCAGTCCAGCACGGTCGCCCACCACTGGCCCAGGGCCTGAATATCGGCGGCATCGATGCACAGCTCGCTGAACCGCAAGCTCATTTCATCAGCTCCTTCTTGAGTACCTTGCCCATCGCGTTGCGGGGCAGCGCCTGCACCAGCCGCACCTCCCTGGGCCGCTTGTGGGCCGAAAGCTGTTGGGCGACATAATCGATCAGCTCGGCAGGCACCGCGTCACCGACGACGAACGCCACGATCCGCTGACCCAGATCGTCGTCGGGCAGCCCGACGACGGCCACCTCGGTGACTCCGGGATGGCCGAGTAGCGCGGTCTCGATCTCACCGGCACCGATGCGGTAGCCGCCGGATTTGATCAGGTCGACCGATTCCCGGCCGACAATGCGATGCATGCCGTCGGCGTCGATCACCGCGACATCTCCGGTGCGGTACCAGCCGTCGGCGTCGAGCACCTCGGCGGTGGCCTCGGCGCGGTTCAGGTACCCGTCGAACATCGTCGGGCTCTGAACAAGAAGGTGCCCAATGCTTTCCGCGTCATGC
>JBEVHL010000554.1:0-8551 GCA_040511255.1 Mycobacterium sp.
CCGATCACCAGTGCGTCGGGCGCGGTGCCGTCTTGAAAACCGCGGGCCCGCAGGGCGGCAGCCTCATTGGCGGTGTGGAACCGGTCGCCGTAGACCGGTCGGCCAGTAGCGGCATTCGATACCCAGGACGCGAGCCCTGAGCAGTCTGTGCCTCTGGGAGAATCGCCGCCCACGACATAGGGCGTCCCCGAGACCTGAGTTATCAGGGTCATCAGTGTTGCGAGAATCATGTTGGCGGACAGTAACAACGCTTATGGACGTCGCTCAAAATCTGTGGACCGCATCACGTTTCAGACCGGGTATGTCGGGTGTCTCACATTTCAGCGAACTTCGCGTACCCGAAATGGCTTGCGTGACAACCACAATATGCGTCGCTTACTGGCGTTCTTAGAGATCGCACAGAGTTTCGGACGAACTCGGCAAAGTCTCGCACCTGGGGTCCTCGTTGGCCCAATTGACGGGTGGTCACGTGTCGACCATCACAACTTCCGCCCATTTTGTTGCGGCGTGGCCCGCACCTGAACGGCCGTACGTCTGGGCAGGCAACCCTCCTCTCGGGTGAGAGTAGGGTTCCTTTCGCCATCACCCCTGGCCCTCACTCGTCCACGGTGCATCGACGCAGCCGCGCTCAAGTACTCCATGACTCCCCGCCGAACGGATCGCCATGTCTTCTGCACCGATGTCGTCTGTCCCGAATGTGCGCAAGGCCGGTGACTCGAGCACGTCGGTGATGACGGCGCTCCGCTCGCCTCAGCGCCTCAAGACCGAGGTGCTGGCCGGCCTCGTGGTGGCGTTGGCGTTGATCCCGGAGGCGATCTCGTTCTCGATCATCGCCGGGGTCGATCCCCGGGTGGGACTGTTCGCCTCGTTCACGATGGCGGTGACCATCGCGATCGTCGGTGGCCGGCCCGCCATGATCTCGGCGGCGACCGGGTCGATAGCGCTGGTGATCGGGCCGCTGGTCCGTGAGCACGGGTTCGACTACCTGATCGTCACCGTGCTGCTCGGGGGCGCCCTGCAGGTTCTGCTCGGTGTGCTCGGGGTCGCCCGTTTGATGCGGTTCATCCCGCGCAGTGTGATGGTGGGCTTCGTCAACGCGCTGGCGATCCTCATCTTCCTGTCGCAGCTGCCCTATCTACTCGGGGTGCCGGTGCTGGTGTATCCGTTCGTCGCGGTCGGCCTGGTGATCATGGTGTTCCTGCCGAAGCTGACCACCGCCATCCCCGCACCCCTGATCGCCATCGTGGTGCTCACCGGAGTCGTGCTGGCGTTCAAGCTGCACATCCCCAATGTCGGCGATGAAGGGGAGCTTCCGTCGAGCCTGCCGACACTGTTCGTCCCCCACGTGCCCATGACTCTGCACACGCTCGGGATCATCGCCCCGTACGTGGTCGCGGTGGCGCTGGTCGGGTTACTGGAATCGCTGCTGACGGCCAAGTTGGTCGACGACATCACCGACACCCACAGCAACAAGACCAGGGAGAGTTGGGGACAGGGCATCGCCAACATCGTGACCGGTCTGTTCGGCGGCATGGGCGGCTGCGCGATGATCGGCCAGACCATGATCAACGTGAAGGTGTCCGGCGCGCGCACCCGCATCTCGACATTCCTGGCCGGCTTGTTTCTGCTGGGCCTCGTGGTGGGATTGGGCGACATTGTCGGCCTGATTCCGATGGCGGCGCTCGTCGCGGTGATGATCATGGTGTCGGTCGGCACGTTCGACTGGCACAGCGTCACACCGTCGACCCTGCGCAGAATGCCGCTCAGCGAAACTCTGGTCATGGTGGCCACCGTCGGGGTGACCGTCGCCAGCAGTAACCTCGCCTACGGCGTGATCGTCGGAACACTCACGGCGATGGTGCTTTTCGCGCGCCGGGTGGCGCATCTGGTCACGGTGGAAAAGGTGGAGAGCACGGCCGATTCCGTCGTCTACCGGGTGACCGGTGAGTTGTTCTTCGCCTCCAGCAATGACCTGGTCTACCAGTTCGATTACGCCGACGACCCAGCCAACGTCGTGATCGATCTGTCCGGCTCACACATCTGGGACGCCTCGACCGTCGCGTCCCTGGACGCGGTCACCACGAAATATCACGCCAAGGGAAAGCACGTCGAGATCGTCGGGCTCAACATCGACTCGGCGGACCGGCACGACCGGCTGTCCGGAACGCTCGGCGCCGGGCAGTGAGCGGCCTGCAGATGCAGATCGGCGAGGTCGCCGCCCGCACCGAGCTGTCGGTGACCACTGTGCGGCACTACGACGAGGTGGGGCTGGTCGTTCCGTCTGCCCGGTCGGCGGGCGGCTTTCGGCTCTACACCGACTCAGATGTCGAGCGTCTCTTGGTAATTCGCCGGATGAAGCCGCTGGGCTTCAGTCTGGCGGAGATGAAGGAGCTGCTGGATTCGCTCGATGTGCTGGCCGGCGAGGGTGTGCCGGAGCACCTGCGTGCCGCCGCGGCGGACTCGTTGCACCAGTGCCAGACCAAGGCCGACGAGAGCATCGCCAAGTTGCGCAAGCACCTCGCCTACGCCGAGGAGTTGAGCGGGCTGTTGGCCGCCCGCGCCGCGTTCACCTGAGTCCTGGTGTCGATGGATTCCTTTCGGGTGCGGGGACGTTCTTCTTGTCGACGGTCCCTTTATTTCGCGATCGAGGAGTTCGATGCCCACCTTCACCCTGCCCGACGGCGACACTCTGGCATACGAGACCTACGGCACCGGAGAGCCGTTGCTACTGATCACCGGTACCGCCCTGGCGATGCCGCACTGGCCGCAGCCGGTGCTCGACGCTCTCGCCGCCGACTACCAGGTCATCGTGTACGACCACCGGGGGATGGGCGAGTCGTCGCCCACCGAGCGGGAGATCTCGATGCACTCGCTGGCCGCGGACGCCGCGGCCCTGCTGGACCATCTTGGCGTCGGGGCCGCGCACATCCTCGGCTGGTCGCTGGGCAGCGCAGTGGCGCAGGAACTCGCGCTGGCCCGCCCGGAATTGGTTGCGTCGCTGGTGCTTTACGCGACCTGGGGTCGAGCCGACGGATTTCTGCGCTGCCTGCTGACGGCGCTGCGTACACCGTGGCTCCACGGTGATACGGCAAATGGCGTGGCCGCGCTCGGGCTGTCGTACTCGCCCGAGGGGTTGGACAACCCGGAGTTGCTCGCCGGCATCGCGGCGGCGCAGCCCTACTTTCCCCACACTCCGGAACAGATTGCGATGACCATCCGGCAGTGGGACGCCGACGAGGCACACGACTCGCTGGATCGCCTGCCGGGCATCACCGCACCGACGACGGTGATCGTCGGCGAGCAGGATCTCTTCACCCCACCCAGGCATGGTCGGGCAGTGGCCAAACGGATCCCCGGCGCACGCTTGGTGCTCGTCGCGGGCATTGGCTCCAGCCACGGGTTGATCTACGAACGACCCGGTGACTGGCTGCACCACGTCGTCACGCACCTGCGTGCCCATGCCGTGACTAGCTCACGCGGATGACGATCTTGCCGATGTGGCTTGCCTCGGCAAGGCTGCGGAAAGCCGTTGCGGCGTCGTCGAAGTCGTAAACCTGGTCGATCACCGGTGCGATGCCGGACATGGTCACTGCGCGGATGGTCTCCTGCAGATCGCCACGGTGCCCGACGGTGATGGTCCGGGTGACGGCGCCCGAACCGAACAGGGTGAAGAAGTCGATGCCTGGGTTGTCCCGGCCGAGGAACCCGATCAACGTCACTTCGCCGCCGTAGGCGACGGCGCGCAGTGACTGCTCGATGGTGGCCGGGCCACCGACCTCCACGACGCGTTCGGCACCGCGGCCGTCGGTCAGCTCACGTACCCGTTCTCCCCAGCCGGTGACCTTGGTGTAATCGATGACCTCGTCGGCCCCGAGCCCCCGCAGCACCTCGCCTTTCGTGGCACTGGAGGTCGTCGCGATGACGCGAGCCCCGAGTGCCTTGGCGAGTTGCAGCGCGAAGACGGACACCCCGCCGGAGCCGAGCGTCACCACCGTCTGACCCGCCCGGATGGGCAGCGAACCGCCGAGCGCCGTCCATGCCGTGGTGGCCGCGCACGGCAGGGTGGCGCCGGCTTCGTCGGACAGCGAATCAGGAAGGCGCACAACGGCTTCACGGGAGACAACCTTGTATTCGGTCAGCCAGCCGTTCTGTGCGCTGCCGTAGGTATCCGCCTCAAAGGTCGGGGGACGCTCACCGCCGAACCAGCGGGGATGGAACAGGCTGACCACCCGATCGCCTGCCGCGAAGTCCTCGACACCCTCCCCGGTTTCGACGACCTCGGCGGCGGCGTCGCTGCAGGGCACCAGGCCCTGCGCGAAGGGCCGCACATATTCGCGGCGCGCGATGGCGATGTCGCGGTAGTTGAGCGACACCGCCTTGATCTTGAGTAGGAGCTCACCGCGCTGTGGGCTGGGGACCTCCTCGTGGTGCAACCTCAGGCCGTCGACACCGGTCAGTTCGTCGAAACGGTAGACACGCATGACTCGAGCCTAGGGCGTTCGGCACCTGGCCAGGCACTAACCTCATGGCTGTGCAAACGGCTCTAAGAACCATCTGAGCTGCGACGCCCCCATAGCCCAATTGGCAGAGGCAGCGGACTTAAAATCCGCACAGTGTCGGTTCGAGTCCGACTGGGGGCACCGTAAAAGGCCTAGACGGGTGTTCGCCTGCGCAGGGCATGTCTGCTCCCGCCGCTGTCATGAAAACCTGACACCTGCGGAAAGGCGCATGCCGACGAACTGCGACGGTGTGAGATCACCCGGCGTTCTCAGACGCTATTCGCCAGTTGCCGGTTTGGCAAACCCGCGACCGCGGCGGCAGTCTTGATGCTGACGGCTTACAGCAATATGCTGGGCCGCCTCGTCAAGGTCCGCGGTTCGGTCTCTCACCGCGCACTGTGCAGATCGCTGACCGAATCCCGAAGCACGGTTGACCGCAGGTGTATTACTCGGTGCCTGACGGTCGTGCACCTGTTCAGTTCACGGCTCCGCTTCCGCCAGACAAGCGCCGCATTGTCATTCCGAGAAGTCCATTTGAGGCAGCATGGCCGCGTCGTGATCCACCCAAGTTTGTCGCCTAGAAGGCGGCGAAGAATCACGCGAAGTAATTGCACTTGAAATTACCCGCGGGACCGGATTTGACGTTGCGCGTCTTGAGTAGTCAGCCGGTGTTACGTTGCGAGCCCACAAATAAATTCCCAGGTGATCGGTAGACGCAATGTCCAAGCGCAACAATAAATTTCATTGCCGCACCGGTCATCCCGAATCGAAGAACCGTGTTGGCCCCTTCGCAGGTGCTGCGGCACTGATCGGCACAGCAGGTCTGGTGTTGGCCGCGCCGACGGGCCTGTCCCTCCTGGCCGCCGCGCCGGCGCAGGCTGACCCCGTGACGGATCTGTTCGCGAGCTTCATCGGGACGGCCCAGCAGACCTCCCAAAGTGGGTCGTGCGGGCTGTTCTGCAACGGTGCCGACGGCACGGCGGAAACCCCGGACGGGCAAGCCGGTGGACTCTTCGGCGGCAGCGGAGGCAGGGGCTACACGGCCACTGTGGCCGGTTTCGCCGGCGGAAATGGCGGCGACACCGGACTGTTTGCGTTCTTCGGCAGAGCCGGCGACGGCGGTAACGGAGCTAATGGTGCGCTGGGGGTCGCCGGCGGCGCAGGCGGTCGTGGAGGCAACGCCGGATTATTTGCATTCTTCGGCACCGGCGGCGCGGGCGGCATAGGCGGCAACGGTTACACGGGGGTAGACGGGGTGAACAGGGTGCCGGGTGTGCAGGCAGCGTCCGGGCAGCCGGACGGCGGATTGCTCGAAAGTCTCGGAGTGGTGGTCGGGACCAACGGCGGTAACGGCCAGGCCGGCCAACCCGGTACCGACGAATCTGGGGGCAACGGCGGTGCCGGCGAGGATGCCCAGTTGAGTCCGTACGGTCCCACTGACCCGCCCATCGATCCGTTGTCCGCTACCGGCGGCAACGGTGGAGCCGGTGGCAACGGTTCCGGAGGCGGCAACGGCGGTAACGGCGGCACCGGCGGCTACGCCGCCACCGGCGCAGCCTTCCCCACGAACAGCGTGGCTCAAGGTGGGAACGGTGGTGTCGGTGGTGTCGGCGGGAACGCCGGCGGCGCGGGCGGGCGCGGCGGCGACGGCGGCTTCGTATACGGTCGCGCAGCTGCCTTCCCGGGTACCCCCGGCGCGGGTGGCGCGGGCGGCACCGGCGCGAACGGCGAGAGTGGCACCGCAGGCGGCGCCGGAGGTGCAGGTGGCAGCGGCGGTCCCTTTGGCACAGGCGGTGCGGGCGGCGCCGGCGGCACCGGTGGTAACGGTGGCAATGGCGCGCAAGGCGGGCCCGGCGGCGACGGCGGCAACGGCACCTTCGCCAACAACGGTGTGACCGGGGCACACACGACTTCGGCCGGAGCCCAAGGCGGTCAGGGTGGCGCCGGCGGCGCCGGCGGCGACGCCGGTAGTGGTGGCACCGCAGGTGCGGGCGGCTCTGCGCTGTTCGGCCGCACGGGCCCCAACGGCGCAAAGGGAAGCAGTGGTAGGCCGGGAACTGGTGGGGCCGGCGGCGTCGGCGGTACGGGCGGTGCCTCCGGGATCACCGGAGGGATCAGCAACCCCGGTACCGCGGGCACCGCCGGCACGCCTGGCCGCGAACCGGCGGCCGGCAGCGTCAACGGCGGCGCCGGTGGCGTCGGCGGCGCAGGCGGCACCGGCGGTCCCCCCACCTAGTAGCGGCGTCCCAGCCAGCGGCGGTTTCGTGTGTTTACAAGGCAAAGCTTCGCCGGATCGGATCGTGAGATCGCAGGGAATCTGTCGAGGTTGAGTGTCGTGTTTGCGTGCTGACTGTCTCAGCGTTGCCGAACGGTGGCGGCTCCGCAACAACGAGGAACGTCACGGCGGCGAGGGTTGGCTTGCGACGGCAGACGCTCGTCGTGGACCGCTGCTCCTCCTCGTAGACAGCAAACAGTCGCCAGCGCCAATCCCTGTCCCACCCCCGCCCGGCAGATGCTCTGCTGGGCGGGGGTGGAGAGGTTGCTGATATTGACGCGAGCGACATCTGTCGGGGGTGGGGTTGTCACGCGGGATCGAGGCGCACCATCACCGTGACCCGCCCCGTCTCGTCGCGATGGGCCACGGCATGCCCTCTGCGCTGCGTGCCATCGATCTGCACTGTCATCGGGGCGCCCTCACCGAGGAAGTTCCGCCACCACGTTTTCGCATCGGGCAGATTCGCCATGATCTCGACGGTGTCGCCGCGCAGTCGATAGGCGACCGGCATGGTGAACACCCGCCCGGAACGTCGCCCCGTGTAGGTGATCAAGGCGACACTGCGTCGCAGCAGGCGGCCGAGAAGCGGCGAGGACGCGATCGCGGCCACAGGCACGTTCAATAGGGGAGCGGCGCGCATGACCAGCCGGGTGTAGTTCGTTAATTGAGTCATAGTCCTGTTCTTTCTTGGTGGTGGATTTTCTTCGGTCACAGCAGCAAAGACAGGGAGAGTCCCACGACGGCGAGGCCCTGGAGAACGGCTCGGGTGTTGATCACTCGATCCCAATTACTCTGTAGCGCACGGGCATTCGAGGGAACGGTGCCTGCGTTGGAGGCGGCGGTGAGTTGGCGATTGATCGGCGCACTGATTCGTAGGTAGACCACGAGCCAGATCAGCAGCAGGGTCAGGGCGGCGGCGGCCGGAATGGCCTGGACCCAGTGGCCGGCCACGGCGGCCAGCACCGCGCTCGCCGCCGCGGCAACCATCCCGATGACGCCGGGGATCGGCATCCGCTGGTCGCCGTAGCGATGCACGTTGCCCATCACGGCTACCAGGGCCCGGTCGTCGACAGCCGCCAGCGCAGGTCGTTGCACCAGTGCGCAGAACACATCGGTGCCGAAGACCACCGCTGTTCCCAATAACGCCACCAGGGCGAGGTATTTGGCGATCTCGATCATGGCGCACACCGACCCGGGACGACGGTGCCTGCTGTGGGCGGGAGAAGTTTGAACATCATGCGGGAAACCTTCGGGTAGTTCGGGATTCGGCTCAGCTGGTCGCAGTGGAACGACGATCGACCAACTGCTAGCAACGCTAACCCTTGGCAGCGGGCGTGTCAATAGCGCTGCTAGCGGTTATAGCGGTGCTAGCATGCGGCAGGGCAATCGAAGACCGCCGTGAGCGTGACCGAGACGCGCCGCCGGCTGATCCTGAGTACGGCGCGCACGTTGACCGAATCCGAGGGCTGGGACGCCGTCACCACCCGGCGGCTGTCGACCGAAATCGAGTACAGCCAACCCGTGCTCTACAAGCATTTCTCCGGCCTCGACCAGATCGCCGAGGCGCTGGCCATCGACGGGTTCGGCGAACTCGCCGAACTACTGGCCGCTGCCAACGCGGCGGAGGATTCGCTGATGTCGATCGGGCGGGCCTACGTTGACTTTGCCCTGGCCAATCCGGCTCTCTACGAGGCGATGTTCACTCGTGCGACGGAGTTGCGATTCGCCACCGGTGATACGCCGGCACCCCTGGCGGCCTGCTTTGCCCAGATCCGCG
>JBEVHL010000555.1:0-28427 GCA_040511255.1 Mycobacterium sp.
CTGAAACGGCCGGACAAAGACAAACTTCACCGCATCCGCCGACATCGCGAACAACCCACCCACAGCCTGCATCGGCCCACTGGTACCGCGACCCAACCTCGGCAACCCCGCAGACCACCGATCCGCACCCTTATTCGCCATGTGTCCTGGGCCCTTCAGAGAGAGAGACGGCGGAAACTTCAGTCGAGACACCGCTCGCGTGCGCGGCATGTGTGACGACATCCGTGTTATCGCCGCCAATGCGATGTACGTCACAGGCCCGAAAGGGCAGAAGCGTACCTATCGCAGCGATGAACGGCATGGGGTTTCTCCAGCGACCTAGGTAACCGCACCGGCGGTTTTGAGCTCGATGATGCGATCCCAGTCCAGACCGAGTTCGACCAGTACGTCGTCGGTCTGTTCGGCAAAGGCTGGGGCAGGCCCGGTATGCGGAGCGGTGACGTCGAACTGCACGGGATTGGCCACCAGGTCCAGCTCGCCGGCCCGCACGATGTATTCGTTGGCCAGCACCTGGGCGTCGTCGGCCGCCTGCAGGGTGTCCTGCACGGGAGCCCACGGTCCCGCCAGGGTGGCGAAGCGTTCGCTCCACTCCGGCAGGGTGCGGGTGACGATCACTTCGCGCAGGATCGCGACGGCGTCGGCGGTGTGCTCGGCAATCGATTCCGCCGTGGCAAAACGCGGGTCGTCGATCAAGTCCTCGCGGTCGATGTGCCGGCATACGTCGGCCCAGAATTTCGTCGGCTGCATCATCACCAGCGAGATGTACCGGTCGTCTTTCGTCGCGTAGACGCCGACCAGCGGGTTGACCGGCGATCCGTGCACGCCCGGCGTCGGAGCCACCAGCCGTTGGTTGAGGTGTGAGGTCAGCGCGATGGTGTGCCCCATCGCCCACAGCCCACTGCCCAGCAGCGAGACGTCCACGGTCGATGGCTCGCCGGTGCGCTCGCGCTTGAGTAGCGCCGCTGCGATTCCGCCCGCGAGGTTGGTGCCGGAGATGGTGTCGCCGTAGGCCGGGCCGGGCGGGCCGATCATGCCTTCGATGCCCGGCGGGGTGATGGTGGCGGCGGTGCCTGCGCGGCACCAGAAGGCGGTCATGTCGTAACCGCCCTTCTCCGATTCCAGGCCGCGGGGACCCAGCGCACTCCCCCTGGCGTAGATGATTTTCGGGTTGACCGCGCGGATGTCGTCGAGGTCGATGCCGAACTTCCTGCGGTGCCCGGGCAGGAAGCTGGTCAGGAAGACATCGGCTCGGCGCGCGAGTTCCAGCAGCACCTCGCGGCCGTCCGGGTTCGACACGTCAAGGCCGACGCTGCGCTTGCCGCGGTTGGCGTGTTCGATGTTCGGGTTGGGGTCACCCTCGACCCGCAGCGGGCCGGTTTGGCGCAGCCCGCGCTGCGGGTCGCCGGTGACGGCGTGCTCGATCTTGATGACCTCGGCGCCCCACTCGGCCAGCACGGCGCCGGCCGAGGGTACGAAGCCGTACATCGCGACCTCGAGGACGCGGATACCTTCCAGCGGCAGGCTCATGCTTGCTCTCCGGGGACAACCGTCGCGAACGTCTTGTGCTCCTGGAATTCCTCGAGCCCGGCGACGCCCATTTCCCGGCCGATCCCCGACTGCTTGTATCCGCCGAACGGGCTCTCGGCCCCGAAGTAGTTGCCGCCGTTGATGCTCAGTGAGCCGGCACGAATCCGGCGTGCCATGGCCAGTGCACGGTCCGCGTCGCCGAAGACGCCGCCCGCCAGGCCGTAGATCGAGTTGTTGGCGATGCGCACCGCGTCGTCGTCGTCCTCGTAGCCGATGACGACCAGCACGGGACCGAAGATCTCTTCCTGCGCGATCTCGCTGTCGGGATCCACGTCGGTGAGCAAGGTGGGCGCATAGAAGAAGCCAGGGTCCAGCTTCTCGCCGCCGGTGACCAGGGTGGCGCCAGCTTCGACGGCGCGCTGGACGATGCCGTGCACCTTGTTGCGCTGCTGCTCGCTGATCAGCGGGCCCATGTACGTCTTGGGATTGGCGGGGTCACCGTGGCGCACGTGGGCCAGGTTGCCTGCCACCTGCTTGACGATCTCGTCTTTCTGGCTGTTGGGCACCAGGAGTCGCGTGGTCAGGGCGCAGCCTTGTCCGGCGTGCGTGACGATGGTGAACGCGGCCATCATCGCGCAGGTGCCGATATCGGCATCGTCGAGCATGATCATCGCCGACTTGCCGCCGAGCTCCAGGAACACCCGCTTCACCGTCGTGCTGCCCGCGGCCATGATGGCCCGGCCGGTCGGGGTGGAGCCGGTGAAGGTGACGACGTCGACATCGGGACTGGCGGTCAGCACTGGGCCGACAGCCGGGTCGGCGGAGCTGAGTACGTTGACGACGCCGGCCGGGATATCGGTGTGGTTGGCGATCAGCTCGCCAAGGGCCAGTGTGATGAGCGGTGTGTCCGGGGCACCCTTGAGCACCACGGTGCAGCCGGCGGCGAGTGCGGGCGCCAGCTTGGCCAGCGCGAGCTGGTTGGGATAGTTGTAGGCGATGATCGCGGCGACGACGCCTGCGGCTTCCTTTTCCACCCAACGGTGGTGGAGCTGCCCGCGGCTTTCGATGTTGCCGATCTCTTCGGTCATCGGATAGGTCTTCAGCAGGTCGGCGTAATAGCGGACGATGCGGATCGGATCGTCGAGCTGTGGGCCGGCCAGGAGTGCCGGCGTGGCCCCGACCTCTGCGATGGTCAAATCACCCAGCTCGTCGCGATGCTCGACCAGGGCGGCGTGCAGCTGCTCGAGGCAGTGCACGCGGAATTCGACGTCGGTGGCCCAGGTGGTGGTGTCGAACGCGCGCCGCGCGGCCGCGATGGCGGCTTCGGCGTGGGCGACCGCCGCATCAGGGGCGTACCCGAGCACCGCGCCGGTGGCAGGGTTGAGGCTCGCGAAAGTCGCTGCGGCGTCGACGAGCTTTCCGTCGATCAGCATCCGGCGGTCGGCGGCGTGCGCCTGACCGTTCTCGACGACCGTCGCGGTGTCGGGGGATCCCATCCAGCCTCCTGATCGAGATCGATAATTCCGTTCTCATCCTAGGCGAAGGTGACATTCGCCATACGAGAACTCAAGCAACTAACCAGTACCCATGGGGGCATGTCAACACGGGCCAAAACCGTTGTCCGGACCATTTGCGCATTTCAAGACTGTGCGTTCACAAACCTTGCGGACCACTTCGGTACGAGAGTACGGTTCTCACAACTGAAAGGGAGATTCTTGATGGTCGAGACCGTAGCACCCACTCCAGCTCTGAGGGCTGAGGTCTGCGGTAGTGCCCAGGGTGTCTCCCAAGTGCGCGACGACACGCTCATCGCCCGCTGCGCGCAAGCCCTCAGACGGGCGCGACGCGCGGCCGTAGCCCCCGTCGTCGTGCCGAACTACGACATCTCAGCCACATAACCGAGAGGACATCTAGTGGGACGTGTTGAAGGCAAAGTCGCATTCATCACCGGTGCCGCCCGCGGGCAGGGGCGCAGCCACGCCATCAGGCTCGCCGAGGAGGGTGCCGACATCATCGCGGTCGACATCTGCGCGAATATCGACACCGTCGGATACGCCCTGGCCACGCTGGAAGACCTCGAGGAGACCGCGCAGTTCGTCGAGAAGACCGGACGCAAGGCAGTCATCGCCCAGGCCGATGTGCGCGAGGCCAGTCAGCTCAAGGCGGCGCTGGAGACCGGCATCGCCGAACTGGGCAAGCTGGACATCGTCGTGGCCCAGGCCGGCATCGCCGCCATGAAGGGCACCCCGCCGATGCAGGCGTGGACCGACGGCATCAACACCAACTTCGTCGGCACCATCAACGCCATTCAGGTTGCGCTGCCCCATCTGGAGCAGGGTGCCTCGATCATCGCGACCGCCTCGGCCGCGGCCCTGATGGACGCGTCGAAGAAGGACAGGCCCGGCGGCGATCCCGGCGGCATGGGCTATATGACCTCCAAGCGGCTGATCTCGCAGTACGTCCACGATCTGGCCACCGAGCTGGCGGTGCGCGGCATCCGGGCCAACGTCATCCATCCGACCAACTGCAATACCCCGATGTTGCAGAGCGAACCGATGTACCGGTCCTTCCGGCCGGATCTGGAACACCCGACCCGCGCCGACGCCGAGCTGGCGTTCGGTGTCCAGCAGGCGATGCCGGTGCCCTTCATCGAACCCGAGGACATCAGCAACGCGGTGCTGTGGCTGGCATCGGATGAGTCACGATTCGTCACCGGTATGCAGCTGCGGGTCGACGCAGGCGGCTACCTGAAGTGGTACGACTATCACGTCTGACGCTGCTGCCCAACATGTTTCGTCTTGCGTGATTCGTCTTGGAAGGAAGACACGATGAAGGTTTGGGTCGACGGCGATCGCTGCCAGGGCCACACGTTGTGCTCGATGATCGCGCCCGATTCTTTCGAGCTCGACGACGTCGACGGGCACGCGTCGGCCGTGCACGAGATAGTTCCGGCCGATCAGGAAGACGCCGTCCGCGAGGCTGTCCTGTCCTGTCCTGAGCAGGCCATCATCATCGAATAGCGGCGTCGCTATTTCCGCACGACCCCGCAACAATCTAGGAGACACCGCCGTGAGCATCGACGATGTGGCCACCGACGACGACCGCAAAAAGAACACGTATCACTTCGATCGGCACACCGCGGAGTACCGCGAGCAGTTCGGCACCATCACCGAAGAGATGCACACCAAGTGCCCGATGGCGTGGACGGACGCCTATGACGGGCACTGGGTGGCCGCGGGAAGTAAAGAGGTGTTCGAACTCGCCCGCTGCCCGGTGATCTCGAATGACCACGATCTGCACAACGAGCGCAAGGGCTACCAGGGCATCACCATCCCCAGGGCGCAGCGGGCGACGGTCGTGCGCGGCGGCATCCTGGAGATGGACGAACCCGAGCACAGCACCTACCGCGGTGCGCTGAACCCGTACCTCTCCCCCGCGGCAATCAAGCGGTGGCAACCGTTCGTCGACGAGATCGTGCGAGCCTCGCTGGACGAGAAGATCGAGACCGGCCGCATCGACTTCGTCGACGATCTGGCCAACATCGTGCCCGCGGTGCTCACCCTGGCGATGATGGGCATCGAGCTCAACAAGTGGCAGATCTACAGCGAGCCGGCCCACCTCGGGGTGTCCACCCCGGAGCACTCCCCTGATGCCCCGCGGGTCGCCGAGATGAACCGGCAGATGGGCATCGACATGATCACCGCCATGATGGCGATCAGGGAGAAACCCCGACCCGGTCTGGTGAACGCACTGCTGCAGTTGCGCATCGACGGCGAGCCCGCTCCCGACCTGGAGATCCTGGGCAATCTCGGCCTGATCATCGGTGGCGGGTTCGACACCACCACCGCGCTGACCGCGCATTCGCTGGAGTGGCTGTCCGAGAACCCCGAGCAGCGCGAGCTGCTCAGCCGCGAGCGGGACACCCTGCTCAACCCCGCCACCGAAGAGTTCCTGCGCTTCTATACCCCGGCTCCCGGTGACGGCCGCACCTTCGCCGACGACTTCGAGGTCGACGGCCACCGGTTCAAGGAGGGCGAGCGACTCTGGCTGTCCTGGGCGATGGCCAACCGCGACCCGTCGGTGTTCGAAGAGCCGAACAAGGTCATCCTGGATCGAAAAGGCAACCGGCACTTCAGCTTCGGAATCGGCGTGCACCGTTGCGTGGGTTCCAACGTGGCCCGCACGGTATTCAAGTCGATGCTCACCGCGGTGCTCGACCGGATGCCGGACTACAAGTGCGACCCCGAGGGTACCGAGCACTACGAGACCATCGGCGTCATCCAGGGCATGAAGCACCTGCCCGCGACGTTCACCCCGGGCAAGCGGTTGGGCCTGAGTCTGGACGACACGCTGGTGCAGTTGCAGCGCATCTGCGACGAGCAGGAACTCGCGCGCCCCATCACCGAGCGCAAGGAAGCCGCCGTCATCGACTGGTGACGCTCTTTCGCCGGTGGTCCCAGCCGCGCAGACCGAACGCCTCTACGGCCCGGTGCACGATGTATCGCGGGCTGTGTTCTGCGACCACGCGGATGTCATCCCAGCCTCGGCGCGCAATCCACTCGTAGCGTCCGATGTCGCCGACGTAGGTGCGGCGTTCGCTGCGATGGTGGTCGCCTTCGTAGTCGACGCCGACCATCGGCTCGTCCCAACCCAGGTCGATGTACGCCGTGCGGGACCCGTCAGTGACCTTGATCTGCGTGCGAGGCCGCGGCAGTCCGGCGTCGATCAGCACCAGCCGCACCCAGGTTTCCCTCGGAGATTCCGCGCCGGCGTCCATCAGGTCCACCGCGACGGCAGCGCGAACGATCCCGCGCGACGCTGAATACCGTTGCGCCAGCGCGAGAATCGGGTCACGCTGGACGGCTGCGGCGCGGGCCAGGGCGTCGAGGTGGGTTACCGCCGAATCCCGCGGCAAGTGGCGGCCCAGGTCGAGCGCGGTGCGCACCTCGCTGGTGACCAGCATGGTGTCGACGACGACGATCTCGTCAGCGTCGATGCGTTCGTTGCGAGCGATGATGCCGGCCGGTGGCCGACCGCAGGGATACACCAACTCGACGGGTGTCCGCTCCGACACCCATCGTGCTCCGTGCAGGGCGGCGGCGGCCCGACCCGCGATGACCGCTCGGCGGCCGGACCACAGCCAGGCGGCGACGGTGCGGGTCCGCAGCGTCAGCGACTGATCCTTGAGGACATAGACATTCGGCAGTATCGGGCGGTAGTTCCACCTCAGCTGGCCGCGGGTCAACACACCGGTGGCGAGCGCTTCGGTGCCGATGATGGGCGATGACATGCCCGGATGGTGTCGGCCCGGCCCGACAGCTCAACGGGCCGGCGTCGAGATTGCGTCCAGGGTCGCAGATTCTGTGCATGAACGACCGTCTGTGCAATCTCGGCGCGCCGGCGTCGAGATTGCATCCAGGGTTGTGAATACGACGCGCGAGCAGCCGTGTGCGCAATCTCGGCGCCAATTCAGCCGCGGGGCAGGCCCAGCCCGACCGTCGCGATGATATTGCGCTGAATCTCGTTGGTACCACCGGCGATTGTGCCCGCGAAGCTGCGCATGTAGCGCTCGAACCAGCCGGCCGAGAGATAGTCCAGATCGTACGGCGCGAACGGCGAGGTGGTCGACGGGTGCAGCAGGGCGTCCTCCCCGCCCGCCGAGAGCGCCTGCTCGGACGCCTCACGTTCCGCCTCGGACCCGAGCACTTTCAGCACGGCGATCGACGACAGGTCCACTTCGCCACGGGCCGCACCCGCCACGGCGGCCGAACCCAGCAGGTGAAGCGCCTGGGTGTCCATCAGCAGCGTGGCGTAGCGGTCGCGGTCCAACTCGGTGACGGGCCGGAAGTCCCTGATCAGGTTGTGCAACCGATCGGCGAACTGCATCCACATCATGGTGCGCTCGTGGCCGAGTGCGCCGTTGACCACCTTCCATCCCCCGTTGAGCGGCCCGAGCAGATTCGCTTTCGGCACCCGCACATCGGTGAAGAAGACTTCGTTGAAATCCAGATCGTCCTTGTCGCAGACGGTTGCGAACGGCCGGCGCACCAGGCCCGGGCTGTCCGTCGGGATCAGCAGCACGCTGATGCCCTTGTGTTTGGGGGCGTCAGGATCGGTGCGGACCAGCGTCATCAACACGTCGGCGTCGTGGGCGCCGGACGTCCACACCTTCTGCCCGTTGACGATGAAGTCGTCGCCGTCCTCCACGGCCTTGGTACGCAGCGACGCCAAATCGGAGCCGGCGCCCGGTTCGCTCATCCCGACCGACGCCGTCATCTGCGCGCGCAGGATCGGCACCGCCCACTGCTGCTTCTGCTCATCGGTGCCGAACGACAGGATCGAGGCGGCCACGATGCCCACGCCCTGAGGGTTGTAGCTGTGGTACATCCGCCGCTTGGACAGCTCCTCCTGATGCACGTACTGCTGCACCACCCCGGCGTTGCGGCCACCGAACTCCGGCGGGTTGCCCGGCAGCAGCCAGCCACTGTCGAACTGGAGCCGCTGCCAGCGCCGCGCCCACTCCGGCACGTCCGAACACGACTGCGAGCGCTCTCCGGTCTCCGAGACATCCGGCAGGTGCTCGTCGAGAAAGGCGATGAACTCGGCCCGGAACTCCTCGACATCAGCGTCAAACGTGAGTTGCACGGTTCTCCTCGGCACTGGATCGCAACGGCAGATACCGTGCGAGAATATCATTCTGTAAAACAAGGAACGGAAGTCTCCGCGCCGACCGCGACACTGGACAGCGGCCCACGACGAGCGAGAATTAGATTCTTGCCCTTGAAGAACGGGGTTGTACTATGAGGGGTATGTCCGACCCTGCGCTGACGACGTTCGACGCCCGGAAGCTGGCCTCATGATCGAGCACGCAGACGGCACCCGCACCCCCGTCATCGACGCCAGCGTGCACATTTTCTCGCAGTCCAACAAGGACCTGCGGCAGAACTTCATGAACGAGCCGTTCCGCAGCCGCGGGTTCCCCGACTACGAAATGGACTGGTACGGCGCACCCGGCGGCGAGTACGTCGCGGGCAGCAAAGGGCCCGACCGGCAGTACCCCGGCTCGGATCCGGCGCTGGTGGCCGAGGAGTTGTTCGGCAACCGCGGGGTGGACATCGCGATCCTGCACCCGATGACCCGCGGCATCATGCCGGACCGCCATCTCGGCACCGCCATCGCGGCGGGGCACAACGAGATGCTGGTGAAGCGCTGGCTGGAGCACCCCGAGTTCGGGGACAACTTCCGCGGCACCATCCGGGTCAACCCCGACGACATCGTCGGCGCCCTGCGCGAGCTCGACAAGTACAAAGACCACCCCCGCGTGGTCCAGATCGGTGTCCCGCTGCAGTCCCGTGAGTTGTACGGCAAGCCGCAGTACTGGCCCCTGTGGGAAGCAGCCGCCGCAGCGAACCTCGCGGTGGCCGTGCACATCGAGGTCGGCTCCGGCGTCTCACTGCCGCCGACGCCGTCCGGAAACACCCGGACCTACGAGCACTACCTCAGCTTCATGGCGCTGAACTACCTGTACCACTTGATGAACATGATCGCCGAGGGCGTCTTCGAGCGAACGCCTGCGCTGAAGTTCGTCTGGGCCGACGGCGCCGCCGACCTGTTGACTCCGTTCATGTGGCGGATGGACTGCTTCGGCAGGCCGCATCTGGAGCAGACGCCGTGGGCGCCGAAGATGCCCAGCGACTATCTGCCCGGCCACGTCTTCTTCGTCCAAGGCAGCCTCGACGGGCCGGGTGACGTCGAATTCGCCGGCGAATGGGCCGGATTCACCGGCAAGGACGATATGACGATGTTCGGGTCGAGCTACCCCCACTGGCACAGCGGTGAACTGGTGATACCGAGCAGCTACAGCACCGAGCAACGCGACAAGCTGTGCTGGCGCAATGCCGCCGAGCTGTACGGCATAGACATCCCGGCCGTCGCGGCTGCACAGTAGAGAGATAGCGAGGGAGGCATCATGACAGTGACGAGCAATCCACGAGTGGCGGCCGCCGAACGCGTCGCCGTCCGGTGCGTCGACTCCGACGTCCACCCGACCCCGCGCAGGGGCGATCTCGGCCAGTACATCCCGGAACCGTGGCGGAGCAAGTTCTTCGGCACCCACCCCATCGGCGATCAGATCTACTACGACGCGCCCGACTACGCCCACTCCTACGCGATGCGGGTCGACACGTTCCCGTCCGACGGTGAATTCGCGGGCAGCGATCCAGAACTCGCCTTCAAGCAGTTGATCATGGAGGCCGGCGCGGACATCGCGATCCTGGAACCCGCGGCCTACCCGGCCCGCATTCCCGAGGCGAACTCGGCGATGAGCACTGCGCTCAACCACTGGCAGGACAAGCACTGGCTCGACAGCCACAACAACTGGCACGAGCGGTGGCGCGGTTCGATCTGCGCCACCATCGAGGAGCCGACGGTTGCCGCCCGCGAGATCGAGGACTGGGCCGGCCATCCCTACATGGCGCAGATTTTGATCAAGGCCGAACCCCGCCCGCCGTGGGGCGATCCGAAGTACGACCCGATCTGGGCCGCAGCCACCAAGCACGACATGCCGGTCAGCTGCCACCTGTCCCGTGGTCATTTCGACGAACTGCCGATCCCCCCGGTGGGCCTGCCGAGCTACAACCACGACTTCATGGTCACCTATTCACTGCTGGCCGCGAATCAGGTGATGAGCCTGATCTTCGACGGCACCTTCGACCGATTCCCCACGCTGCGGATCGTTTTCGTCGAGCACGCCTACACGTGGATCCTGCCGCTGATGTGGCGGATGGACGCCATCTACGCAAAGCGCAAGCAGTGGCTGGACATCAAGCGCAAGCCGTCGGAGTACGTCAAGGAACACATCAAGTTCACCACCCAGCCGCTGGACTATCCCGACGACAAGACGGAACTGACCCGCGCGTTCGAGTGGATGGAATGCGAGAAGATCCTGCTGTTCAGCTCGGATTACCCGCACTGGACGTTCGACGATCCGCGCTGGCTGGTCAAGCACCTGCCCGCGCACGCCCGCGAACACGTCATGTTCCGCAACGGGATCAAGACCTATCACCTACCCGAGACCGTCCCGGCGCTCGAGGGTCAGGTCAGGGTCTTCTAGACACATGACGGAACCCACCACGCCCCGCCTGGCGCAGGGGCGGGAACACGTTGTCGCCACCGTTGACGAAATTCCCTCGGGCACACACAAACTGGTGCCGATCGGCCGCCATGGCGTCGGCGTCTACAACGTCAACGGCACGTTCTACGCGATCGCGAACTACTGCCCGCACGAGGGCGGTCCCCTGTGCGTGGGGCGGACCCGTGGCCGCAACATCGTCGACGACAGCGTCCCCGGTGACGCGGTGATGGTCCGCGATCTGGAATTCATCTTCTGCCCCTGGCACCAATGGGGTTTCGAGCTGGCCACCGGTACCACCGCGGTCAAGCCCGAATGGAGCATTCGCACCTATCCCGTCCGGGTCGTCGGCAACGACGTCCTGGTCCAGGCCTGACCGGTTACAGGAGAGAAATCTTGCCTACAAAGGCGCCCACTCAGGCCGGTTCGAACACCATCGCCCTGCGCCGGGGTGAGAAGACCATGGAGATCAACGGCGGCCGGGTCGTCTACGAAATCCTCGGTAAGGAAGGCCCTTTCATTGCCCTGACGCCAGGCGGACGGTTCAGCAAGGACATCCCGGGGCTGCGCCCGCTGGCCCTGGCGTTGGCCAAGGGCGGTTACCGGGTGCTGCTGTGGGACCGGCCGAACTGCGGAAAATCCGACGTGCAGTTCTACGGCCAGAGCGAATCACATATGCGCGCCGAGACGTTGGCCGCGCTTATCACCGGACTCGATATCGGACCGTGCGTCATCGCCGGCGGCTCCGGCGGCGCGCGGGACTCGATGATCACCACCATGCTCTACCCCGAACTGGTCACCAAGCTGGTGGTGTGGAACATCGTCGGCGGCGTGTACGGCTCGTTCGTTCTGGGCGGGCACTACATCGTGCCGAGCATCCTCGCGGTCCGCGGTGGCGGGATCAAGAACCTGGCCAGGGTCGCCGAATGGAAAGAGCGCATTGCCGAAAACCCGGCGAACGCCGACCGGCTGGGCGCCCTGGACGGCGACGAGTTCCTGAAGGTGATGCTGCGCTGGCTCAACGCCTTTGTCTCGAAACCCGGCCAGACCATCCCCGGGGTGCCCGATGAAATGTTCGACAACATCAAGGTCCCGACACTGATCATCCGCGGCGGCGAGAACGATTGGGACCATCCCAAGCGGACGTCACTCGAAGTCAGTTGTCTGATAAAGGGATCCGAACTGATCGACCCGCCGTGGCCGGAGGACGCCTGGGAGCGCGCCGGGGAGAAGTTCACCGCGACGGGCAAGTTCGTCCTGTTCGACACCTGGAAAAAGGCCGCTCCGGCCATCCTTGAGTTCTTGGACCGGTGATGTCGCGCACCCCGTCACACCGTCAGGATGCGCACTTCACAGTTGAGCGACGCTTCGAGCGCCGTGTGCACACGGCTTTCCGACACCCGGGCCAGATCGGCCTGGCGCAGCGTCACCACGACGGTGTCCCAGCCCGGGCCGTCCGGTCCGCCGGGCAGCCGCTCCACGTCACCGGTGAGGCCCAACCCGGCCAGCACGCCGGCCACGTCGTCGTCGGTGCCCCGACTCACGTAGGTCACCACACCCGGCACCAGCACGGCACCATGGGGATGGAAAGCCTTGGCGCACAACCGCATTGCGGTATCCAGAGCTGCGTCGCGGTCATCGGTGGCCAGCAGCACCTCGACCTCACGTCGACTGGAGGGCAGCGCGGCGAGCTCGGTGTCGATCACTTCGATGCCGTCGTCGCGGGCCAGGGCCATCAGCGCGGTCATGCCCGCGCTCAGTTGCGCCGCGGACAGTTCGCCGGACGGATCGACACCGATTCTGACCACCGCCGTTCGCATGCGCGCAAGCGTAACCGCGGCAAAACCGGATCGGGCCCCCAGGGCAGGAGCCAATCATGAACACTGTCAACGTGAACACCGCGGCCGACATCACCACCGTCACCTGGCCCGGCCTGACTCCCCGACTGCTGCGCACCGCGGCAGGCGTGGAAGAACTGACCGAATACCAGGCCGCCGGTGGTTATCAGCCACTGTCGGACGCCGACGCACTGTTGGAGCAGATCGACCTGTCCGGCCTGCAGGGCCGGGGCGGGGCGGCGTTCCCGATGGCGGTCAAGCTGCGCACCTTGCGAGACGCCAGCCGGCGCGGGCAGGACACCGTGCTCGTCGCCAACGGCGAGGAAGGCGAGCCTGCCTCCGTCAAGGACCGGTGGCTGATGCGGCACCGTCCGCATCTGATCCTCGACGGCCTGCGGTTGGCCGCGCGGATCATCGGGGCCCAACATGCCCACGTCTACGTCTCGGATCCGCAGTCGGCCAGCTCGTTCGAGTCGGCGCTGGAGCAGTTGGGCGGCACGGTGGACGGCCTGACCGTCAGCATCCGCATCGTCGCCGCCGGCTACGTCGCCGGCGAGGAGACCGCCGCGGTCCGGGCCATCAACGGCGGCCCCGCGAAACCGACCGACAAGCCACCCCGCCCCTTCGAAGAAGGGGTTGGCGGGCTGCCCACCCAGGTCAGCAATGTCGAGACGCTGGCCCATCTGCCCTATCTGCATCAGCATGGCTCGCAGGCGTACCGCGCCGAGGGCACGTCTGGCTCGGCAGGCACCTTCCTGATGACCGTGACGGGCGCCGGGCAACCTGGCGTGCTGTACGAAATCCCCTACGGGATAGCCGTTACCGACCTTCTCGAGCGGCACGGTGTACCGGTCGACAGCGTGCGCGGGGTGTTGATGGGCGGATACTTCGCCGGTCTGCTGAACCGCGAGGTGCTCGACGCCACCTTGGACCACGAGGCCCTGCGCCGCCTGGGCAGCGGAATTGGCTGCGGCGCAATCTCCGTCATCACCGACGAATGCGCGGTGGCGGTGGCAGCCTCGGTGCTGAGCTATTTCGACCGGGAGAATGCCGGGCAGTGCGGGTCGTGCTTCAACGGCACGGCGGCGATGTCCGCTGTCGCCGACGCCCTGCGGGACGGCGTGGCCACCGACGAAGACCTGACCCGCCTGGAGCGGTGGTCGGTGGTGCTCCGCGGCCGTGGCGCCTGCGCCACCCTGGACGCTGCCGCCAACATCGCGGCCAGCCTGCTGGTGAAATTCCCGCAGGAGGTGGCACGGCACCTCGACGGTGGGTGTCCGGACTGCGGCGCCGAAGTCTTCACCGCGGTACGTCCCTACGAAGTGGAAGCGCTGAGCACATGAGCGACGCCTTACGGATCCGTCTCGACCGCACCATGTGCGACGGTTTCGGCCTGTGCGCCAAGCACGCGCCGGACTACTTCTCCCTCGACGACTGGGGTTACGCATCGTTGATCGGCAACGGCACGGTGCCGGAGCAGGATCGCGCCGCGGTGATGCGGGCGTTGTTGGACTGCCCCGTGCACGCCATCATCGAGATGTCCGACAAGCGTCGCGACGCCGCAGGCGAACACGTCGCCGCGTCCGAAGCTGCGCGCTGAGCTCGGTGCCGACGCGATGAAAAGCTCAGTGGCGGAAGCGCTTGCCGACGCCGGAATCTTCCGTGGCATCGAACGCGACGCCGTGGCGACGTTGACCAGGGAGCTGCAGCCGGTGAACTTCCGGCGGGGCCATACCGTCTTCGTCGAGGGCCAACCTGGCGATCAGATGTACATCATCGTCTCGGGCAAGGTGAAGATCGGGCGTCGCACCGTCGACGGTCGGGAGAACCTGCTCGCGGTGCTCGGCCCGTCGGACGTGTTTGGCGAGTTGTCGGTATTCGATTCCGGCCCAAGGACTTCCACCGTGACCGCGGTGACCACGGTGACCGCGCTGTCGATGGACCGCGCCGCGCTGCGCACCTGGATGAGCGCACATCCCGAGATCGGTGAGCAGTTGCTGCGCGTGCTGGCCCGCCGGTTGCGCGACACCAACGACAACCTGGCCGATCTGATCTTCACCGACGTACCGGGGCGGGTGGCCAAGTTGCTGCTCCAGCTGGCGCAGCGTTTCGGCATTGCGCACCCCGAACCCGCGCTGCCCGACGGAACGACCAGGGACGCCGTGCGGGTCGAACACGACCTGACCCAAGAGGAGCTCGCGCAGCTGGTCGGGGCGTCGCGCGAGACGGTGAACAAGGCGCTGGCCGAGTTCGTCGAACGCGGCTGGATCCGCCTGCAGGGCAAATGCGTCATCATTCTGGACCGGCCGCGACTGGCTCGGCGCGCCAGATGACGACCCCGCCACCGTAACTGCGACAGTAAGCTCGCCCGAACCCGGGCCGTGGGCCTAGATTCGCGATGCGCAAAACTGATAACGTGATTCTCCAACGCGAATAACCGCCTTGTCTTCTCCTGTTATTTGGAGGTCGCGATCTCTTCCCCTGAATCCGAGCGCATGGTGCTTCCGGAGCTGCGGATGGACACCGAGTTCTTCTGGACCTCCGGCGCCGACGGGCAACTGCGGTTCCAGGAGTGCCAGGACTGTAAGGCGCTGATCCATCCGCCCGCGCCGGTCTGCCGCCAGTGCCGCGGGCACAACATCGAGATCACGGCGGTGTCCGGGCGCGCCACGCTGGCCGGTTTCACGGTCAACCACCGATTCAGCCTGCCCGGCATGCCCGCGCCTTACGTGGTGGCGCAGGTCGCGATCGAAGAAGACCCGCGGGTGCGGCTGACCACCAACGTGGTGGACTGCGACCCCGAGGACCTCAAGCTCGGCCAGCAGGTCGAAGTGGTGTTCGAGAAGGCTCAGGACGTCTGGTTACCCCTGTTCCGGCCGTCGGCAGATCCCGAGATCAAAGCCCTGCCCGACGACGAGATCGCCCCGCAGGACTTCGGCAGCTTCGTGCGGCCACCGGTCACGTCGGACCGGTTCGAGGACCGCTCCGCGATCACCGGTGTCGGCGCGTCCCGGATGGGCCGCCGGTTGATGGTCCCGCCGTTGTCGCTGACGGTCGAGGCCTGCGAGGCGGCCGTCGCGGACGCCGGGCTGACGTTCGCCGATATCGACGGCCTGTCCACCTATCCCTCGATGGACGCCGTCGGCATGGGTGAGGGCGGTGTGACCGCCCTGGAGGGTGTCCTCGGTCTGCGGCCGACGTGGATCAACGGCGGGATGGACACCTTCGGTCCCGGCGGTTCGGTGATCGCGGCGATGATGGCCGTCGCCACCGGGATGGCCCGGCACGTGCTGTGTTTCCGGACGCTGTGGGAAGCCACTTTCAGCCAGCTGATGAAGGAGGGCAAGCTCTCCCCGCCGGGCGGCGCCCGCACCACCAGCTGGCAGATGCCGTTCGGCGCCACCTCGGCGGCGCATACGTTGGCGCTCAACGCCCAGCGGCACTTCGACCGGTACGGCACCACCCGCGAGACGCTGGGCTGGATCGCCCTGAACCAGCGGGCCAACGCCGCACTGAACCCGACGGCCATCTACCGCGATCCGATGACGATGGACGATTATCTGTCCGCCCGGATGATCACCACCCCGTTCGGGCTGTACGACTGCGACGTGCCGTGTGACGGCGCGGTGGCCGTGGTGGTCTCGGCCGTCGACGTCGCCCGTGACCTGGCCAAGCCGCCGGTCTACTTCGAGGCGGTGGGCACCCAGATCATCGAGCGGACCGACTGGGACCAGACCACCATGACCCACGAGCCTCAGGTGCTCGGCCAGGCCGCCCACCTGTGGAGCCGAACGTCGTTGCGCCCCAAGGACGTCGACGTCGCCGAGCTGTATGACGGGTTCACCTTCAACTGCCTGTCCTGGTTGGAGGCGCTCGGGTTCTGCGGAATCGGCGAGGCCAAGGACTTCCTCGACGGCGGGCACAACATCGCCCGCGACGGGGTGATCCCACTCAACACCCACGGCGGCCAGCTTTCGCACGGCCGCACCCACGGCATGGGCCTGATTCACGAGGCGGTCACCCAGTTGCGCGGGGAGGCCGGCGAACGCCAGGTCAAAGACGCGAAGGTGGCGGTCGCCAGCAGCGGCGGCCTGACACCCAGCGGGGTGTTGTTGATGCGGACCGACAGATGACTGACCCCGCGGCGCATCAGCCGCAGCCGCGGGTGGTGCTCGTCGACGGCGTGCCGATGTCCGGCCTGCTGGCCGAAGCTCCGCATCCCCGCGCCACCATCGTGGCCATCCACGGCGGTGCGACGACGGGGGCGTACTTCGACTGCCCGGGGCATCCGGCGCTGTCCCTGCTGCGTACGGGCGCACAGCTCGGCTACACCATGCTGGCGATCGACCGGCCGGGGTTCGGCAGCTCCGCGCTCTACCCCGACGAATTCCTCGACACGGCAAGACGAGTCGAGATGACCTATGGCGTCGTCGACAAGATCCTCGGTGATCGGGATCGCGGCGCAGGCGTGTTCCTGCTGGCCCATTCCGCGGGCTGCGAGCTGGCGTTGCGGATGGCCGCCGCCGACCGGGGCAGGTCGCTGCTCGGCGTCGAGATCTCCGGTACCGGGGTCCGTCAGCAGCAGGCAGCCTTTGCGGTGCTCAAATCCGCATCGCTGGAACGCATCCCGACCGGGCTGCGCCAACTGCTCTGGGAGCCCGCGGAACTGTATCCCGACGGTATCGACCGGGACGTGCGGATCCGCAACGGTCCCGCCGGTGTGCAGTACGAAGCCGCCGTGGTGAGCAATTGGGCTGCGGACCTGCCGAAACTAGCCGCCCAGGTACAGATCCCGGTGCGGTTCAGCCTGGGTGCCCACGAGCGCGTGTGGGAGGCGGGCCCCGCCGCACTGGCCGAGGTCGCCGCTCTGTTCACCGCCGCACCGCTGGTGGCAGTGCACGAGCAGACCGATGGTGGACACAATCTCAGCCTGGGCCACACCGCGGCCGACTATCACGCCGGCGTGCTGGCATTTGTGGACCAATGCGTCACTGCAACAACAGATTTCGATATGGAGGCAAGCTGATGCGGGTCGGTTTCATCGGACTGGGCAGCCAGGGCGCTCCCATGGCGCGCCGCATCGTCGAGGGCGGCTACGAGCTGACGCTGTGGGCGCGGCGACCGGAAGCACTTGAGCCGTTCGGCGATACCGCGGCCAAAGCGGCGGGCACCCCCGCCGAGCTCGCCGCCGCCAGCGATCTGGTGTGCTTGTGCGTGGTCTGCGATGCCGACGTGCATCAGTTGGCCGACGGCGACGAGGGCCTGCTGGCCGGAATGGCCGAGGGTGGCATCATCGCCGTACACAGCACCGTGCACCCGGACACCTGCCGCGAGCTGGCGGAAAAGGCGGCCGCCAAGGGTATCTCGGTGATCGACGCGCCGGTCAGCGGCGGCGCACCCGCGGCGTCGGCAGGAAAGCTGTTGGTCATGGTCGGCGGTGCCGACGAACACGTCGAGCGCGCCAGGCCGGTGTTCGAGACCTACGCCGATCCCGTCGTACACCTCGGGCCGATCGGCGCGGGGCAGATCACCAAGATCCTGAACAATCTGTTGTTCAGTGCGAACCTGGGCAGTGCGATCAGCCTGCTGGAACTCGGTGAGACGCTGGGCATTCCCCGCGCGAAGCTGTCCGAGGTGGTCACCAGGGGCTCCGCGAACAGCATGGCGCTGACCAGTATCGCCGGGTTCGGCGGCACCCTGGAACGGCTGGCCCCGATCGCAGGTGCACTACTGCAGAAGGATGTCCGCCTCGCCGCCGATCTGGCCGACACCGCCTCGGCCGCGCAGGGCGCCGTCTTCGACGCGGCGGATGCCGCACTGAGGGCGATGGAACACCCGCGGTGAGAATCGGGTTCATCGGCGCAGGCCGGATGGGTGCCCCGATGGTCAGCCGACTGGTCGGGGCGGGCCATCACGTGCGCGTCCTCGGGCGAACCGACGAGAAGCGGCTGGCCGTAGCGCAATTGGGCGCAGTCCCGGTGGCCACCACCGCCGAGGTGACCTACGCCGCCGAGGCCGTCCTGGTCTGTGTCTTCACCGATGAACAGGTGCGCCAACTGTGTCTGGACGACGACCTGATTGCGGGGATGCCGCGCGGTTCGGCACTGGTGCTGCACACCACCGGAAGTCCGCGCACCGCCGAGGCACTCGCCGCCAGGGCCGAGGCCGCAGGCGTTGCTGTCATCGACGCCCCGGTCAGCGGCGGGCCGCATGACATCGCCGCCGGGAACGTGACGCTGTTCGTCGGGGGCACGCCGGAGGCGGTGGGCCGGGTTCGGCCCGCGCTGGCCGCCTACGGGGACCCGATCCTGCACGTCGGCCCGACGGGCACGGGCCAACGGGTGAAGCTGATCAACAACACCATGTTCGCCGGCCAGATCGGCCTGGTCGCCGAGGCGATCAAGCTCGGGAAAAGCCTTGGCGTACCGGAACAGATCCTGCTCGACGCGCTCCCCCACGGCAGCGGCACCAGCCGGGCTCTGGCCGGCGTGGTGGCCAGGGGTTCGGTCGCCGGGTTCATCGACACCGCGGGGGCTTTCGTCGGTAAAGACGTCGAGGTGGTGCGGAAGGTTGTCGCCGAACTGGGCGGCGAACTGGGTGTGCTGGACGACGTCGTCAATGCCTGGCTGGCGACCTGATATGAGCCCCGAATTGACCCCGCGAATTCGGCGATTTCGCCCTATCGAGACGCCCGTTCTAGTAACGTTACATTCAAACCGCCTTCCGTAACGCACACAGCCACCTATCTCGCGCGGAGGAGAACCTCATGACCAAGCCCAAGTTGGTGTTCCACCCGTTCTCTGAGGAGTACTTCGAGAACCCGTACCAGGTGTACGCACGCATGCGCGACGAAGCTCCCCTGTACTACGACGAAACCGAGGACTTCTACGCGCTCACCCGGCACGAGGATGTCGCCGCGGCGTTCAAGGACTTCGAATCCTTCTCCTCGGCCCGCGGTTGCGATCTGGGCATGGTGCGCTCCGGTGAGGTGCCGCAGAAGTCGATCATCTTCATGGACCCACCGGATCACCGGCATATGCGCAGCCTGCTGAACAAAGCGTTCACCCCGCGGGCCATCCAGGCGCAGAAGGACACCGTCGTCGAGCTGATCGAGCACTACCTCGGCAAGGCCGATCCGGACAACTTCGATGTCGTACAGGACTTTTCGGGCCCGTTCCCGGTTGAGGTGATCACCCGGATGGCCGGGGTGCCCGAGGATTTCCGCCAGCAGGTCCGGCACTGGATCGACGCGAGCTTGCACCGCAAGCCCGGCCAGATCGAGATGGACGACGAGAACATGCAGGCCAACGTCGACAGCGGAATCTACTACTACAACCTGGTCCAGGAACGTCGCGCCGAACCGCAGGACGACATGATCAGCCGGTTGATCACCGCGGAAATCCCCGGCGCGGACGGACAGATGCGCTCCCTGGACGATATCGAGATCACCGGTTTCACCGTGCTTCTCGGCGGTGCAGGCGCGGAGACCGTGACCAAACTGGTCGGTAGCGCCATGGTGGTGTTCGCAGAGCATCCCGACCAGTGGCAGAAACTGCTCGACGACCGCAGCAAGATCCCGGCCGCGGTGGAGGAACTGCTGCGCTTCGTAGGCCCGGTGCAGTACAACGTCCGCTACACACTCAAAGAGGTGCACCTGCCCAGCGGCACCATTCCGGCGGGCAAGCCGGTGTTCCTGATGGGTGCGTCGGCCAACCGCGATTCCGACGCGTTCACCGACGGCGACACGTTCGACATCGACCGGGACCGGTCCCAGGCGCAGAACCTCGGCCTCGGCTACGGCATCCACAGCTGTCTGGGTGCGGCCCTGGCCCGGATGGAGACGGCCATCGCGCTGGAGTACCTGCTCGATTTCATGCCGCGCTACGAGGTGGATTTCGACGGCCTACAGAAGGTGCACATGCAGAACGTCGCGGGCTTCTCCCACGTGCCGGTCAAGGTGTTGAGGTGAGCGTCGACGTGAGCAAGATCGAAGTTGATTACGGATTGTGCGAGAGCAACGGCATCTGCATGGGCGTCATCCCCGAGGTGTTCGACCTCGACGACAATGACGATCTACACGTCTTGCAGGACGAGGTGACGCCGGACAACGAACAGCAGATCCGCGAAGCCGTCCGCCAATGCCCGCGGCAGGCGATCGCGATCGTCGACTGAGCCTGGCTCAGCTGGCGGGCACCAGGTCGGCGGCCACCGGACAACTGGCCGGGGTGCCGCTGCGGAACGTCTCGGTGAACGCGATGCGGTCGACGGGTACCGATGCCGCGGCGAGCGCGCGGGCCTTGAATGCCCGGGCCGCACAACTCAACCGGTGTTCGACCGAATCGACGCGTTCCAGTTCGGCGGGCCACTGGTCGCCCCACAGCGTGACCTCGGTCTGCCCGGAATCCAGCGCACGCCACACGCCCTCGCGGATCCGCGCGTCCCTGCCGTACAGATCGGCGGCGACGGCCAGCGAATGAGGATGCGGCTCGGTCAGCCCGCGGGTGAGCGCCACTTCGAGGTCTGCGGTGTCGGCGCCCAGGATGTGCAGGGGCAGCGGGTCCTCGCGACTGTCGGCCACCAGAACGGTGACATCCCAGCCGGCCATCACCCGGTCGAACACCCAGCCACCGGCGAAGCGGACGACCTCGACGACGCTCGGGGCCACGATGTCCAGCCGGTATCTCATGATGGGTCGTCCGGCGCGAACTCCCGGGCCAGCGAATTCGCGTACTCGTGTATCGCTTCCTGCAGCGGGACTGAGGGATCCAGCAACCATGAGATTTCCATTCCGTTGACGAGGGACACGATCTGCACGGCCTTGATGGCCGGGTCAAAGTCATTGCGGTACTTGCCTGACAGCTGGCCGCGCCGGATCAGCTGAGCCACGATGTCGACGGCCGCGCGCTGGCGGTTGAACAAGCGGTCATGCAGAGGTGCATCGGGCATCAGGTTCTCGACCAGCAGCACGGCGAACGTGCCGACCAGCTCGGGGGCGCGGTTGATGCGTTCGCCGACGTGGGCGATGCCGGCGATCAGGTCACCCCCGCGGTCGGCATTGGCGTCGTCGTCGGCATCGCGGGCGTCGACCACGGCATGCAGCAGCTGCTCTTTGGACTGAAAGTGATGCAGCAGGCCGGCGGGACTGACCCCTGCCTCCTTGGCGATCTGGGCCAGCGTCGTATTCCGCCACCCGTTGCGGGTGAGCAAACGCTGCGCACCCGCGAGGATCCGCACTTTGCGGTCTTCGCCTTTGGCGAGCAATGTCGCGTAGGGCCGTGGGGCTGTCACAGCGGACTCCGTCGTTTCTTCCTTGAACCAACCTGCTGAACATACAGTAGGTTAGTTGGGCGAGTGTGACAAGGGTCTCAGTAGAGAATGTTTGAGCCAGGCATTACACGGCTCAGCAACGCACACGGTAATGAATCCACCGGGCCCGCACCCCGGTTTCCGGTGATTTCGGCGCGCTCCCGCCCGCTCAGCAGCACCGAGCGCGCCGAACCCGCAGGGCTACAGGCCGAGCGACTTCGCGATGATCACCTTCATCACTTCACTGGTGCCCGCATAGATCCTGGCCACGCGGGCGTCGGTGTACAGCCGCGCGATCGGGTATTCCATCATGTAGCCGTACCCGCCGAAGAGCTGCAGGCAGCGGTCGATCACCTTGGCCTGCATCTCGGTGCAGAACAGCTTGACCCTGGCCGCGTCGGGGCCGGACAGCTCCCCGTCGACATGCAGCCGGACCGCACGGTCCAGCATCGCCTGGGCGGCCTCGACATCGGTCGAACAGGCAGCGAGTTCGAATTTGGTGTTCTGGTAGGACGCCACCGGCTGGCCGAACACCTTGCGGTCCTTGGTGTAGTCGATGGCCGCGGCGATGGCCGACCGCGCTTGCGCGACGGAGCCGACGGCCACAGTCAGCCGTTCCTGCGGCAGGTTGTGTCCGAGGTAGCCGAACGCCGCGCCTTCCTCCCCCAGCAGGTTGGCGGCCGAGACGCGGACGTCGACGAAGGACAGCTCCGCGGTGTCCTGGACTTTGCAGCCCATCTTCTCCAGTTCGCGGCCTCGGGTGAAGCCGGGCATCCCGTCCTCCACGACGAACAGGGTCAGTCCCTTGCGGCGGTTGTCCGGGTCGGTGGCGGTCCGGGCGACGACGATGACGAGGTCGGCCTGCATCCCGCCGGTGATGAAGGTCTTGGCGCCGTTGATCACCCACTCGTCGCCGTCGCGGACTGCGGTGGTGCGCATGCCGGCCAGGTCCGAGCCGGTACCGGGCTCGGTCATGGCGACGGCGGTCAGCAGGGTGCCCGCCGCCAGACCGGGGAACCAACGCTCGCGCTGCTCGGCGTTCGCGTAGTGCAGGAAGTACGGCAGGATCACCTCGAGCTGGGTGCGCACGGTCGACAGGGTGACCAGTGCCCGGGCCGCCTCTTCCTGCAGCACGACGTTGTAGCGGTAGTCGGGCATGCCCGCCCCGCCGTATTCCTCCGGGATGGCCATGCCGAGCATGCCCAACTCACCCATCTGCTGGAACACCTCGCGAGGCATGCGACCGCCTTTCTCCCAGTCGGGGTAGTGCGGCACCACTTCCTTCTCGACGAAGGTACGGGCCAGCTCGCGGAAGGAGTCGTGGTCCTCGTCGAACAGGTCTCTGCGCATGTCTTTGTCCTACTTCGCTCAGGCCACCAGCTCGACCAGCGTGGCGTTAGCGGTGCCGCCGCCCTCACACATGGTCTGCAGCCCGTAGCGAATTCCGTTGTCGCGCATGTGATGAATCATCCGGATCATCAACACCGCACCCGACGCACCGAGCGGATGGCCGAGTGCGATCGCGCCACCGAGCGGGTTGAGCCGCTCGGCGTCAGCCCCGGTCTCGGCCAGCCAGGCCATCGGCACCGGCGCGAACGCCTCGTTGACTTCGAACACCCCCACGTCGGCGACGCCGATCCCGGCCTTGCGCAATACCTTCTCCGTCGCCGGAATCGGTCCGGTGAGCATCAGCACCGGATCGGCTCCGGTCACCGCGCCTGCGACGTAGCGCACCAGCGGGGTCAGCCCGAGGTCGCGGGCCCGCTCGGCGGTCATCACCAACAACGCCGCGGCGCCGTCGGAGATCTGAGAAGAATTGCCTGCGTGGATGATTCCGTCCTCGGTGAAAGCAGGCTTGAGCCCGGCGAGCTTCTCAGGGGTGGTGCCCCGGCGGATGCCTTCGTCCTTGAGGACCGGTGCCCCGTCGGAGGGGGTGACGGCGACGATCTGATCGTCGAAGGCACCGTCGTCCTGAGCCTTGGCCGCGAGCTCATGGGATCGCGCGGAGTATTCGTCGACGCCGGCGCGGGTGAAGCCCCATTTCTGGGCGATCAGTTCGGCCGAGATGCCCTGATTGAAGGAGAAATCGTCATAGCGGGCAAGCACTTTCGGGCCGTACGGCATGCCGGTGGACCGGGCCGAGCCCAGCGGTACCCGGCTCATCACCTCGACACCGCCGGCCACGACGACCTCCTGTTGCCCGGACATCACGCCCTGAACCGCGAAGTCCAGTGCCTGCTGCGATGATCCGCAGGCCCGGTTGATCGTCGTGCCGGGAATGTGTTCGGGCCAGCCCGCGGCCAGCACCGAGTACCGCCCGATGTTGCTGGACTGGTCGCCGACCTGGGAGACGCAGCCCCAGATGACGTCGTCGACGATATTCGGGTCGATGCCGGTGCGCTGTTGCAGCTCGCCCAGCACCAGGCCGGACAGATCGGCGGCGTGCATGGCCGACAATCCCCCGTTGCGCTTGCCCACCGGGGTGCGCACCGCGCCGACGATCACTGTTTCCCGCATTGATGTTCTCCTGTTGTGTTTCTACGGTTTACGGGGCGGCACAGCCCATTTGCCCGTGAACGACGGCTCGCGTTTCTCGGCGAACGCCGCGTATGCCTCACCGGAGTCGGCCGTGGCGAAGTTACCCGGTTGGGCGCGCGCCTCATTGGCCAGCGCCTCGGCCAGCGTGGCATCGGCGCCCGCTTTGAGTAACCCCTTGCTGTAGGCCATCGCCACCGGCGGGCCCGCGGCCAACCGCGCACCCAGATCGTCGACGAAGGTGTCGATCTCGTCGGCGGGCTGTACCCAGGTCACCAGTCCGAGCGACCGGGCTTCCTCGGCATCGATGGTCTCGGCCAACAGCACCAGGCGTTTCGCCTGTTGCAGGCCGACGAGTTTCGGCAGCAGCCACGATCCGCCGAGATCGACCGACAGCCCGCGCTTGGCGAAGATCTGGCTGAACTTCGACTCCGGCGTCGCAACCACGAAATCGCACCCCAGCGCCAGATTCCAGCCGGCGCCGACGGCCACTCCCGTCACCTTCGCGATCGTCGGGATCGGTAATTCGTTGAGCGCCAACGCGACATCGGTGAGTCTGCGCAGCTTACGGTCCGGGTGAACGGCCTCGGGCGCCGAGACGTCGGCACCCGAGCAGAACGCTCCGCCGGCTCCGGTGATCACCAGGACGCGCACGCTGTCGTCATCGGTGATGGCCCGCAGCGCGTCCCGCAGCGCCACCCACAGGTCCGGGTTCAGCGCGTTCTTGCGGTGCGGCCGGTTCAGGGTCAGTGTCCGCACGCCGTCGCGATCCCGCGACAGCAGAGCCTCTTCGGTCACCGGTAGGCCGGCCCGATCGCACCCTGCTCACGCAGTCGGGCGATTTCGTCGGCGCTGATGCCGAGTTCGGCGAGGATGGCGTCGGTGTGCTGGCCGAGTCCGGGTACGGCACCCATGGGGGCTTCGTAGCCGGCGATCACCGGCGGGGGCAGCAGGGCCGGAAAGTCGCCCTTCTCGCTGCCGACCTGACGCCAGCGGTCCCTGGCCACCAACTGCGGGTGGGCCACCACCTCACTGGGCAGGTTGTAGCGGGAGTTGCCGATACCTGCGTCGTCGGCGGTCTTCTGGATATGTGCGAGATCGTGCTGGGCACACCAGGACCCGATGGCCTCGTTGAGGACCTCACGGTGCTCGCAGCGATCGGCGTTGGTGCTGAACCGCGGATCGTCGGCCAAGTCGGGCCGGTCGATGATCTCCCTGGCCACCCGCTGCCATTCGCGATCGTTGGTGGTGCCGAGCACCACCGTCTGACCGTCGCGGGTGGGGAACGCGCCGTACGGCGAGACGGCGGGCGAACTGACCCCCAGCGGCTGCTGATCGATTCCGGAGTGCTGGGTGTAGGTGAGCTGATAGCCCATGATGTCGGTCATCACGTCGAACAGGCTCAATTCCACTGCGGGGGCGGCACCTTGGCGTTGATTGCGGGAGAACAGCAGCGCCAGGATCGACAGCGCGGCGTACAGCCCGGTGGTGAAATCGGCCATCGCGGGCCCGGGTTTGGCCGGCATGTCCGGATAGCCGGTGACGGCGCACGAGCCCGCTTCGGCCTGCACCAGCAGGTCGTAGGCGCGTTTGTGCGAGATGGGGCCACCAGGGCCGTATCCGTCGATCTCGACGGGTATCACGTTCGGATGACGGACAGCCAGATCGGCGGGGCCGAGTCCGAGGCGGGCTGTGGAGCCGGGTGCGAGGTTGGACACGAAGGCGTCGGCCCCGTCCAGCAGGCGGTGCAGCACGTCCATGCCCTCAGGTGACTTCAGGTTGAGCGTGACCGATTCCTTGCCCCGGTTGCACCAGACGAAATGTGCGGCGAGCCCGTCCGGCCCGTTCACCACATCGTCGTAGTCGCGGGCGAAATCACCACCTTTGGGGTTTTCCACCTTGATCACCCGCGCACCGAAATCGGCGAGAACCCGGGTGCACATCGGTGCCGCCACCGCCTGTTCCATCGCGACGATCGTGATGCCCGCCAGGGGGGCTGCCATCCTCAGTAGCTCCTCGGCAGGCCCAGGACGTGCGAACCCAGATAGTTCAGGATCATCTCCTGACTGACCGGGGCGATCTTCATCAGCCGGGACTCCCGGAAGAACCGGGAGATGTTGTACTCCTCCGAATAGCCCATGCCGCCGTGGGTCTGCAACGCCCGGTCGGCAGCACCGAATCCTGCATCGGCACAGAGATATTTGGCCATGTTGGCTTCCCGACCGCACGGCTTACCGTTGTCGTAGAGCCAGGTCGCCTTGCGCAGGATCAACTCGGCGGCATCGAGGCGGGCCAGCGAGTCCGCGAGCGGGAATTGAATACCCTGGTTCATGCCGATCGGCCGGTCGAAGACCACGCGTTCGTTGGCGTATTTCACGGCCCGGTCCAGCGCGACGCGGCCGATACCCAGGGCTTCCGCGGCGATCAGCATCCGCTCCGGGTTCAGGCCGTGCAGGATGTACTGAAATCCCTTGCCCTCTTCGCCGATTCGGTCCTCGACGGGCACCCGCAGGTCGTCGATGAACAATTCGTTGGAGCTGACCGCGTTGCGGCCCATCTTCTTGATGGGCCGGATCTCGACGTGATCGCGGTTCAGGTCGGTGAGGAACAACGACAGCCCGTCGGTCTTCTTGGTCACCTGGTCATACGGGGTGGTGCGGGTCAGCAGCAGGATCTTCTCGGACTCCAGTGCTTTGGAGATCCACACCTTCTTGCCATTGATGACGTAGTGGTCGCCGTCCCGCTTGGCGAACGTGGTGATCCGCGAAGTATCCAGGCCCGCACCGGGTTCGGTCACGCCGAAGCAGACGTGCAGGTCGCCGTTGACGATCCTGGGCAGCGTGGCGGCCTTCATCTCGTCAGACCCGTAGACCACCACCGGCTGCATTCCGAAGATGGACAGATGAATTGCGCTGGCCGCGTTCATCGCCCCACCGGAGCGGGCCACCTCTTCGGAGAGGATGGTCGCTTCGGTGATGCCGAGACCGTGGCCGCCGTACTCCTCGGGAATGGTCATCCCCAGCCAGCCACCGCTGGCGATGGCGTCGTAGAACTCCTGCGGGAACTCGTGATCGAGGTCCTTCTGCATCCAGTAGTGGTCGTCGAACTTGGCTGCCAGCTCGGCGACCGACGAACGGATCAGTTGCTGATCCTCGGTCAGTTCGAAGCTCATTCCGCCAGACACGGTTTCTCCTTCATCTACAGCGGTGTTGACCCTGGCACTACTAGCGAGCGCCCGAGATCTCCTTGGCACTGGCCGCGAAGTCGGCGAAACTTGTTTTCTCACCGGAGCGTTCGTGGCTGAGGGCTTGGATGGAGACGTCGTGATCCCCGGCAGCCAGCCGTAGCGCACCGACGGTCGCTTGGTCTTTGGGGATGTGGGTGAAGGGTTCGAAGTGATACAGGCGCATCGCGTTCTCATGGGTCATCTTGTTGATCTCATCATCAGGCACGTCATAGGTCTTGAACACCGCATCCAACTCCTCGGGCGCACCGGGCCACATCGAATCGCTGTGCGGATAGTCCATCTCCCAACAGATGTTGTCCACCCCGATCTCCGCACGCAACTTCACCCCGACCGGATCAGAGATGAAACACGTCATGAAATGCTCCCGGAACACCTCCGAGGGCAGCTTGCCGCCGAAATCCTGATGCGTCCACGTCGAATGCATGTCATAAGTGCGATCCACCCGCTCCAAGAAATACGGAATCCACCCCGTCCCACCCTCCGACAGGGCGATCTTGAGGGTGGGGTACTTCTTGATCGGCGCCGACCACAACAGATCCGCCGCAGCTTGGACGATGTTCATCGGCTGCAACGTGATCATCACATCCATCGGCGAATCCGGCGCCGGAATACTCAACCGCCCCGAAGACCCGATGTGCACGTTCATCACCGTCTCGGTCTCCACCAACGCCTCCCACAACGGCGTCCAATACTCGTCATGAAAGGACGGATAGCCCAGCGCGGCCGGGTTTTCGGTGAACGTCAACGAATGCACCCCCTTGGCCGCCACCCGCCGCACCTCCGCCGCAGCCAGCTGCGCATCCCAGATCACCGGGATCGCCATCGGAATGAACCGCCCCGGATG